>CAJQPW010000182.1 GCA_905480295.1 uncultured Rhizobiaceae group bacterium
GTGAAGCCGATTGACGTCAAATACCCCATGTTGCGCAGAGCAACCGGATGCGACCTCGTGGTCTGTAGCTGACCCTTGCGGGACTGTCCCGACGTGCCGCCCGTCATCGGGCTTATCTGATCTCCTGAATAATCAACTTCCATGACAAATGAATCCGGATTGCGACTGGCAATCGACATTGGCGGTACATTTACCGACACGGTTTTGATGGACGTGGCCTGTGGTGTGTTGGCGACGACAAAAACTCCAACAACACCCGATGCCCCGGCATTGGGTGCGCTTGATGGTGCGCGGCGGGTTCTTGCTGATGCCGGTGCCGACTGGGAACAGATTACCGGTTTCGTGCATGGCACCACGCTGGCTACAAACGCCTTGATTGAACGCCGCGGCGCCCGAGTAGCAACAATTACCACGGAAGGTTTCCGAGATATTCTCGAGATTGCCTATGAGCGACGCTACAGCCAGTACTCGGTCAATCTCGCCAAACCGGACCTGATTGTTCCCCGCTCACGAGCCTTCACCATTGGCGGCCGCATTAATGCCCGGGGTGAAGAGTTGAAGCCGTTTGACGCCGCAGCGGTTGAACGACTTGCAGATGAGTTGGAGGACTCCGCTGTCGAGGCTGTGGCAATCTGCCTGCTGCACGCCTATGCCAATCCAGCCCATGAGGTTCAGCTGAAGCAGGCGCTGGCCGACAGATTGCCAAATCTCGTCATTTCGCTGTCCCATGAGGTCAGCCCCGAGGCCCGTGAGTTTGACCGTCTGTGCACAACGATCGCCAATGCATACATCCAACCTCTGATGGCGGACTATCTGTCCGACCTGCACAGCAGGTTCACACAGCAAGGCCTCAACTGTCCGGTGCTGATGATGACAGCAAGCGGCGGCATGACCACGTTGGAAACGGCGGCACGCCTGCCAATTCGGTTGGTTGAATCAGGACCCGCGGGGGGTGCAATTCTTGCTGCACGCATCGCGGAAGAAGCCGGTGAAGGCAGTGTGCTTTCCTTCGATATGGGCGGTACGACGGCAAAACTTTGCCTGATTGACAGGTTTCGTCCGCAGACCGCTCGGCGGTTCGAAATCAGCCGCGCAGAGCGCTTCGTCAAAGGTTCCGGCATGCCGGTTCGTATCCCGGTAATCGAAATGATCGAAATCGGTGCCGGTGGCGGGTCGATAGCCAGCGTGGACCGCCTTGGGCGGGTTAATGTCGGCCCCAAAAGCGCCGGGTCCGATCCCGGACCAGCAGCGTTTGCCCGCGGTGGCATGATGCCAACCGTAACCGACGCCGATGTAGTGCAGGGATTGATCGAACCTGAGCGGTTTGCCGAAGGACGACTGATGATCGACAGTGCCGCTGCCCAATCTGCCCTTGAAGTTCATGTCGGCGCACGGCTGGGCATACAAAGCGACGAGGCGGCCCTTGGCGTCGGCGAAATTGTTGATGAAAACATGGCAAGCGCAGCCCGCATGCATGCGGTTGAGTCCGGAAAAGATCTTGGCGCACGCATTATGATCGCCTTCGGTGGTAACGGGCCGCTCCATGCGACTCGGGTGGCCCGCCGCGCGCAGGTGGGGCGCATTCTTATCCCCCATGACCCCGGCGTCGGATCAGCTGTCGGCTTTCTGTTCGCACCGGTGTCGTTTGAAATTATCCGCTCTCGTTATTCCGCGTTGGAGGAACTTGATACGGCGGGGCTCAATAATTTCTTTGAGTCGATGATGGAAGAAGCAGAGGCGGTGGTGTTGGCCGGGGCCCCGAACCAGAAGCTGAGCCATCGACGGGTTGCGTTCATGCGGTATCACGGTCAGGGCCATGAAATAGAGATCGAAATGCCTGACCGGGACTTGGTTCCATCAGATCGGGACACCCTGCGCGCAGCGTTCGAAAGCGAATACCGTCGCCAGTTCAGCCGCACTGTCCCCGGAATGACAATCGAAATTCTGAACTGGGGGTTATCAGTGTCGTCACCGGCCCCCGACCTGGCCGTCTATACAGACCATCGCGCCGCCTCTGTCCGAACACCGCGGGAATTCAGGTCTGTACTGTGCGAGATTTCAAGAAAGTGGCGGAAGGCCGGGGTCTTTGACCGGGCGGACTTGAATGATGGTGATCACATTATCGGACCGGCGCTGATCATTGAACCCCAGACCACAACCCTGGTCAGCAGTGACTTTACCGCGCTGATTGATGGTGCGGGTAACATCTGGATGGATCGCAACGAGGAGCCGGATCAATGAGCCCGCCAAATACCCGCCTTCAGGTCATGTGGAACCGGCTGTTGGCCGTCGTTGAAGAACAGGGACAGGCGATGATCCGGGCAGCCTTCAGTCCGATCGTGCGGGAATGTGGTGATATTTCCGCCGGGATCTTCGACTTCCAGGGACGAATGCTGGCCCAGGCCGTCACCGGAACCCCGGGCCATGTCAACACGATGGCGGAAGCGGTCAAAACCCTGCGCAACCGATTTTCGGTTGGGGACATGAAACCCGGCGACATATTCATGACCAATGATCCGTGGATTGCCTCCGGCCACCTCAACGATTTTCTGCTGCTGATGCCCGTTTTTCATCAAGGTCGTGTGGTCGGGTTTACCTCCTGTACATCTCATCTCATCGATCTTGGTGGGCTTGGAATGGGACCCGAAGGCGCAGATGTCTACGATGAGGGGCTTCTCATTCCACCCTGCAGGCTGGTCAACGCGGGACAGATCAACAGCCTGTTGCTTGACATAATCAAGGCCAATTCGCGCGAGCCGGTGGCCAATGAAGGGGATATTTATGCCCTGATAGCCTGTTGTGAAGCGGGAGCAGAGCGACTGTCGCAGATGATGCAGGAGTTCGGACTTCAACAGCTGGACACGTTAGCCGATTACATAATCGAAACCTCCCATCGCGGCACGTTAGAGGCAATTGCAGAACTTCCACTCGGCACCTGGCATAATGTACTGAAAGTCGACGGATATGAAGAAGAGATTGAACTGCATGCAGCCCTGACCATCGCCAGGAACCATCTGCATCTGGATTTCAGCGGTACCGCTGGCTGTGTCAGCAAGGGTATCAATGTGCCGTTGAACTATGCGACCGCCTATTCGGTGTTTGCCCTGCGCTGCATTATTGGTCCGGACATCCCCAACAATGCCGGGTCCCTGGCGCCCTTTCGGGTAACCGGACCGGAGGGATGTATTCTCAATGCCCGGCGACCGGCACCGGTCGCCATGCGACACACGCTGGGTCAAATGACCCCTGATCTGGTCTATGGATGTTTGGCTCAAGCCCTGCCCGATGACGTACCTGCGGAAGGCGCATCCTGCATGTATGATTTACCACTGCGCCATGTTCCCGAAGCCGTCGACCGCGGGGACGAACCCTTTGCATTGGAACTGGTGTTCAATGGTGGCACAGGCGCGCGACCGAGACTTGACGGATTGTCAGCGACCGCCTTTCCCAGTGGCGTCTGGGGCAGCCAGATTGAAACCACCGAGGCAGTGGCGCCGGTTTTGTTCTCAAAACGCGAGTTGCGCAGGGATTCAGGCGGTGCGGGTCAGTTCCGCGGTGGTCTGGGTCAGCATATCGAAATTGCATCCACCGGTGCTCAGGACTTTATGTTGTTTCTGTCCGTCGAACGCATTTTAAATCCAGCCCGTGGCCGATCTGGTGGTTTGGACGGTGCAACAGGACGCGTGCTGATGAACAAGGGTGGACTGGCACAACCGGACTTGCCAGGAAAAGGTGAAGTGCGGGTGAACGCCGGTGAGACGCTGGTATTCCTGACACCGGGAGGGGGTGGGATCGGACCGCCGGAAAACCGTGATCCCGATGTGCTGCAATGCGATCTCAGGGACGGGCTGGTCAGCACCGAAGCCGCAAAGTCCATCTATGGTGTCGAGACATGATAGAGCCACTCTCCCACATAAGAGCCATGTCACCCTATGCCTTGTCGCAGATGAATGCGCCTGACGGGAAAACCCTGATGTCGCTGTCGCAAAATGAATCCCTGCGACCTCCCAGCCCGTTGGCAATCGCAGCAGCAACCCACGCTTTGCAAAATTCGGCGCTCTACCCTGATCCTGATTGGCGGGACCTGCGGCTGGCATTGGCACAACTTCATAATATCGATGCCGACGGTATTGTTTGCGGTAACGGCTCGCTTGATCTGATTGGCAATCTGGCTCGCATCTATTCAGGGCCAGCACGGGCCGCTCTCGTGCCCGCCCATGCCTACCCGTTTTTCAAAACGGCGTCGCAAATGGCGAATGCGCGCATCGACTGCGCCGAAGAAACAGATGCCACCGTGTCCGTTGATCATTTGCTGGGCGCAGTGCAGCCCGATACCGCCATTGTGTTTGTTGCCAATCCCGGCAATCCAACCGGAACCCGCATTCCGCTGTCCGAACTACAACGATTGCGAGCCGGCCTTCCTCATTCCGTTTTGCTGGTCATTGATGAAGCCTATGGTGAATTCGCCGATACGCTGGATGAGCGGGCATTTGATTTTGTTGAATCTGGAAATACGGTTGTCCTGCGCACATTTTCCAAGGCCTACGGCATGGCCGGATTCAGAGTGGGTTGGGGTCTTTTCCCTAACGGCATTGCCACCCAGTTAAACAAGGTGATGAACCCCAATAATATTGCAGCAGCCAGTCAGGCGGCAGCGGTCGCGGCGTTGTCAGATCAGGACTACATGCATGAAACCTGCGCGCTGACAGCCAGCTTGCGCCAAGCCGTAACCCGGGATCTTGAGGGTCTGGGTTTACGGGTCTATCAGAGTTTCACGAATTTCGTTCTCATTGATATGGGGAGCGTTGCCGCTGCTGAACACATGGATAGGGAGCTGCAGCGCGAGGGGATTTTCCTGCGTTCCCAGACTGGTGCCGGCCTCGCGCACTGTCTGCGCATGACGATCGGACCACAACATATACTCGACGCCAGCATTGCCATCGTTCGAGAACTTCAGGGGGAGCGCCAGATATGAACAGTTCACGCGGCCGCGGCAGAATGGGACTTCTGGTACCGTTTACAAACACCAATCTTGAACCGGACATGGCGATGATGCGGCCAGATGGCATTTCACTCCATATCGCCCGGATGGGTGGATATGATGCTGACGAAATTCCCGATGCCGAACAGATGCACGGGCTTGGTGCGGCGGACCTGAACGAACCGCTGCGCCTGTTGATGGGCACCAGGCCAGACGTAATCTTTTACGGCTGCACCTCAGCCACACTGACCCACGGGAGTGAATTTGATCGAGACCTGGCCCGACGGATCAAGAACCAAAGCGGCGCCGCAACAGTTACAGCCGCAGGTGCATTGGTGCACGCGTTGAAAACAATGGCGGTAACCCACGTCGGCTTTGCTTCACCCTATGTGCCGGCAATTAACGATATGGCGATTGATTTCCTCACTGGTCAGGGAATTGAAACCGTGGCCCGCTCCGAGATCGACGGGGTGCTGGACAAT
Organism: uncultured Rhizobiaceae group bacterium; assembly: GCA_905480295.1. Lineage (GTDB taxonomy): Bacteria > Pseudomonadota > Alphaproteobacteria > Rhizobiales > Rhizobiaceae > Pseudahrensia. The sequence continues at coordinate 5,464 of CAJQPW010000182.1, forward strand.
GAGGGACAGGGTGCCCTTGACCCGGAAGCGGTTATTGAACTGGCTCTGGCAGCCGATCACGTTGATGCACAGGCCCTTGTTCTGTCTTGTACAGACATGCGCAGCACGGAAGTGCTGGCACGGTTGGAATCAACGCTTGGCAAGCCGGTGATCTGCTCCAACCAGGCCATGATGTTTGAAGCGCTGCAGTTGATGAAGATTGATGAGCCGATTGCCGGATTTGGCCAACTTCTGGAAAGGGAACGTCTTTGAAATTTGAACAGATTGCCGAATTTGCCTTGGGCCCAACACCGATTCCGTCTTCCGCATTAAACATGGCAGCATTGCTCCTGATCGATACGCTTGGCGTTGCGGCTGGCGCAGCACAAATGCAGGCGGGTCGCATCGCCCGGGAGCATGTGTTCCAATTTCATGCTGCTCATGATGCTGAACATTCGGCAACGCTTCTGTTCGACGGCCGCAAATCGTCGATACCCGGTGCTGCCTTTGCCCTGGCAACCCAAATCGATAATCTGGATGCCCATGATGGTTACAATCCCACCAAAGGGCACATTGGCTGTGCCGTTGTTCCGGCACTTTGCGCAATTGCTGAACAACAGCCCGACCTGTCAGCGCACGACGCCCTCACGGCTCTCGCTATTGCCTACGAAGTTGCCGCACGGGCCGGATTGGCCCTGCACGCAACCGTCTCGGACTATCATACATCGGGTGCCTGGAACGCGCTGGGGGTTGCGGCTCTTGGTTGCCGTCTGCGCAAGGCAAATAAAGACGCATTGAGGCAGGCATTCGGCATTGCAGAATATCATGGTCCACGCAGCCAGATGATGCGGGAAATCGCCAATCCCTCGATGCTGCACGATGGATCTGGCATGGGCGCGATGGTTGGTTGCATGGCGGTGCTGATGGCCGAACAGAAATTCATGGGTGCCCCCGCCGCAACAGTGGAAAGCGACGATATTTGCCAGCATTGGGCGGAACTTGGTGAGGTCTGGACCATCGAACACAATTATATCAAGCCCTATCCTATCTGCCGTTGGGCCCACGCCGCCATCGATGGGCTGGGCCGGTTGATCGATGAACATGCTTTGCACGCTGACGACGTGAAATCGATTGAAATACGAACATTTTCCGAAGCGGCCGCTTTGTATCCGGGCATGCCGACAACCACATCGCAGGCACAATATTCACTGGCGTTTGCACTGGCCATTCGGTTGGTACACGGACAGATTGCCGCCGAACACATCACCGGAAAAGGCCTGCAGGATAGTGAGGTTGCCCGGTCGCTTGAAAAGATCACTGTGCAAGAAGATGCCCGGCATTCCGAGCGATTCCCAATTGGACGATGGTCGGATGTGACGGTGCAACTGATGGACGGATCAACTTTGTCGTCTGGTGATGTACACGCGCGCGGCGGCCCGGAAGCTCCCATGACCGAGCAGGAAATCGAAGCCAAATTCATATCCATGTCACATGGCCTTGGCCGTGAACGATCAAAAGCCATCTGGAGTATGCATCAACAATTGTTGGAGCCAGGCGTGAGCTTTTCGAAATTACTCTGTCTCCTCCACCCAGCAGGAAAAACCAGCATGGCTAAATCACCACGCATCGTATTGCTCAACGATAAGACGAAAGAGCTTGCAAACAAGCTGCGTGAAACATGCGAATCGGCCGATTTTCTGGAATGCAATTCCTACCAGGACCTGCCGCAGATGGTCTCCGAATTCCGTCCTGAAATCCTGTACACTGTGCGTTTCGCCGGGTCCGACAGGTATCCGCGTGCGCGGTTGTTTTCGAGCGACGGCCCCCGCTGGATTGCCAATGGGGGTGCTGGCACCGACCATTTCGGCAAATGGGATCCGGCGCGGGTTACGGTAACCAATGCAGCCGGTGTTGCAGCCGATATGATGGCCGAATACGTGATGGGAAGTTTTCTGCATTTCACATTGAACATTCCCGGTTTTCAAGCCGATAAATCCAATCGCCAATGGTCCTCACGCACTGTCAGTCCCCTGAGAGGCAAAACCATCCTCATCATTGGGCTGGGCCATACGGGTGAGGCGATCGCGGTTCGCGCAAAGGCATTTAGCATGCACGTGTTGGGCACAAGAGCACGGCCACAGGCGATGGAACATGTCGATGAAATTGGTACTGCATCGGAACTGCAGAATTTTTTGCCACGCGCAGACTTCGTTGCAGTCTCGACACCTCTTACGGCGCAGACCAGAGGTCTCATTGGCCCAATTGAGTTCAGCATCTTAAAACCCGGTGCGGTTTTGGCAGATGTATCGCGGGGTGGCGTGGTTGATCAGACGGAACTGCGCCTTGCACTGGAAGATGGACGCCTGGCCGGTGCAGCCCTTGATGTTTTCGAAACGGAACCTTTGCCCGAATCCAGCCCGTTGTGGCAGGTCGAAAATCTGATCATATCTCCCCATTGTTCGTCGGTATATGACGGATGGGCAGATGCTTCATTCGATCTGTTTCTCGACAATCTAAAACGATGGATGGAAGGTGTGCCGCTGAACAACGTTGTTGATCCTGCCCGCGGTTATTGAAACCGGTCGTGTTGACGGAGGGCGCATTGCGCTTCACCAGTCTGTATTTCAGCTCATCTGCACGACAGCAAAGAGCTTTTTTCTCGAAGTCTCTTTGCAACATATTTTGAAAACGCCGCAACTTTCGCAGACCTGCGAACATCCGGGTGTACCAGGACCCACAATGACGTTTCAATTTCTGCAATCGCCGGAAGAACCCGTTGCAAACTCTTGCTTTGATCTCCAAGACAACAGGGCAACACACCGATACTCCCCATCTGAATGCAGGACCGCATGCTGGGAAAGGTATCTGCGGATATTTTGATCGATGAATCAGGAATGTTGTTGCTCAACCATTTCGCCACGGGAGAACCTGAAATCGATCCCCCCGTACCAATCCACGGCAGCGGGCGCAGCATATCCAGTGACGGGTTTTCGGGAAGATCCGCTGCAATTGGCAGCGCCGCATAAACGGCAAATGACAGTGCAGAGACCCGTTGGCCGATCAAGTGTTCGGGTGGCATGTTGGATGCACGAATAGCGACATCGGCATCCCGCTGAGTCAGGTCCAGCCGCTCATTGGTGACTGTAATGGCTATTTCGATCTGGGGATGTTTGTCCCTGAACTCAACGATGATGTCGGGCAAAACCGCATCCAGAAAACTGTCGGTCGTTGTCACCGTCAGTTTGCCGTCAAGCCGCACGTCCCGTCCGGCAATGCCCAGCTCAACCAGCGCGATCTGTTCCCCGATTTCCCGGGCCGTCTTGATGATGGTTTCACACTCTAGTGTGGGCGTATACCCGGTCTGAAGTCGGTCAAACAACCGAATGCCTCGATCCTGCTCGAATTTTGAAATCCTGCGCAATACGGTGCTGCCGTTGACGCCCAGTCTCTTGGCAGCCGCAACAGCCGAACCGGAATCAGCAACAGCAATGACGTATCTGAAGATATCCCAATCTGAGTTCTGCATAATTGCAGAGGATGTATGCAAAATTGGCTCTTGTCGAGCAAAAACGCAGGACGTAACATTCCAACTGTGAGGGGCTCGGGTCTTTCGACGTATAGACGCAATTCAGTTGGAGAAGACATAGATGAAAAACGTGATTATTGGCGGCGCCGTGATGGCCATGCTTTCAGCAGGTACCGTGTTTGCCGCAGACGATCCGATAGCAGCCCGTAAAGCTCTAATGCAAAACGTAGGCGCGGCGGCCAAGGCCGGCGGAGCCATGATGAAGGGCGAAGCGCCTTTCAATGCAGTGACCGCAGAATTGGTGTTGCGGACCATGAATACCGCAGCGATCGGATTTGGTGAACTGTTCCCACAAGGCAGTGAGTCCGGCGGGAAAACCACCTCGGCTCCGTCGATCTGGGAAGACCGCGTAGGCTTCGACAAAGCCGTAGCTAAATTTCAGGCCGACACCGCAGCCGGTATCGCGTCAAAGCCCGCCAGTCTGGATGCGTTCAAGGTCGCTTTCGGCGGGGCAGCGTCAAATTGTGGCTCTTGTCACAAGGCCTATCGCGTCAAAAAATAGCCCAACCGCATCAATATAGGCGACCACCAATCGGGTGGGTGTTGCAGGCATTCGTTATCAGTGCAGACAGAAGGCAATTTGCTTTTCCGCCTGAATGCCCTGCAATGCCCACCTGACTTTTCATTGCTAAAGATTAATTTTGCAAACTGCGCCCGACTGTCCATTGTGATGATGAATTCTGGCACTGGTCAAAGAGCAAGCGAGCATGAACAGACAGTCCATCTCCACTGGCATTTTTTGGGTCCTGTTGGCGCTTCCTGCCACGCTCATGCTGATGAGCCTGGCTAACGGATCCGCAACGGCCGAGCGCCTGTTGCATCCCACGGGAGAGTTTGCAGCACGATTCATGATTTTCGCCATGATGATCACTCCGCTTCGCATGCTGTTTCCAAGGACCCGTTGGCTGCAATGGATGGTCCGCCGACGCAGATGGCTGGGCGTGGCCGCCTTTGCCTATGCCCTTATTCATACCCTTCTCTACATCATCGACATGGGCGCATTACAGCCAATGCTGGACGAATTCTGGGCCTTGGGAATTTGGACAGGATGGATCGCGTTTGCAATCTTCATTCCACTGGCACTGACAAGCAATGATGCATCGCAACGCTGGCTTCTTGCCAGCTGGAAACGCCTGCAACGGTTTGTCTATCCCGCTGCATTGCTGACCCTTGCCCACTGGATTTTCGTTCACAACAATCTGGGCCCGGCGCTGGTGCATTTCATTCCGCTTGCCGCCTTGGAATCCTATCGCATCTGGAAGACATTTTCTTCCACCCATCAAACGCCCGCACAAAACACTGTCAGTTCATGAAAGGCATCCGCATGCGAAAAATCCACTCAATGTCTCTGGCAATGATGATGGTTGCCATCGCATCGTCACCCGCGTCTGCTACCGGCCTTTACAGGTGTGATTCTGGAGACAGGACAACGTGGAAATCCACGCAAGCACTGATTGACAAAGTAAAGGCTGAAGGATGGAGCGTTCGTCGAGTGAAGGAAGATGGCGGATGTTACGAACTATACGGCACCACGCCGGATGGGCAGCGCGTGGAGGCCTATTTCCACCCAGTCACCTTAGAAAAGCATTTGGTTGCCAGACGGGGACAGGTTTTGTTTCGAAAAGACAACTAAGTGCGCCAATCAACCTCCGTTGCACCAGGACATTTGCAAAATAACCGAGGCTGGTGTCCAATCGCGATCAATCAGCGATTGATTGCACTCAGGATTGAGTTGTCGGCACTTGCTGTTCTTTGATTGATTTGGCGGCGTCACACAACTCAACAAGCCGTTCATAGCTTCGAAATGCCAACAACCCGAATTCAAACAACACTCGGGTTACAAGGATGCCGAAAACTAGAGCGATCCACCACGCCCATTGGCCATGAGAAAACAGCCAGTAGCTGCCATAAAGCGTGCCCGCGATGCCGGACCAGAAAAGCAATTCCAACAGATACGGGGCGATCATGGTTCTGAATCGCAAGATGTTAAACAGTTCGATCATGGCGGAGCTCCTCTGAAAATATTCACGATTGCATTGTTCAGTGCTCCACTTACCTTAAGGCACACCGCAGCGGGATGGATACCGCGTCACTACTTTTCGGTCGCTTTAAACACCCCATCCCAACTTTTGGGCACACCCTCAGACAAAAACTGGCTCAGCCGTGCAGAAAACAATTCGGTAAACTTATCAAGTTCGCGGAAATTCATGGCTCGAACGTTGTTGAGATATTCAACTGCGGATGCGATTTCCCCAGCGCGATAGGCTTCCAGCAACAGGGCCTGATATTTCTGCAGATGTTGAAATCGTTCCGATTCGGCTAAGTCGCTGCCACCAAGCAGAGTGAATATTCGCAAAGGTTGATCGCGGCCAACAACGCTGACCAGATCAATTTCCAAGAAAGCAAACCCTTCCAACCCCATCATTGTTTCTTCAACGATCAAATTGTCGAGCCCGTAATTTTTGGTAAGCCCCTCCACGCGCGACGCGACATTTACCGCATCACCAACAGCCGAATAGTTAAACCGTTGGTTAGAGCCCAGATTACCGACGCAGCATTGACCCGTGTTCAACCCGATACCGATCTCCAGGGTGTGAGGAGCGCGTTTGTTCAGCTCCACCAACTCCATCTGCATATCCAACACGCCCTGACAAGCCAGTCGCTGGTGATCCTGCTGGGAAAGGGGGGCATTCCAAAACGCCATTATTGCATCACCCATGTATTTGTCGATCGTCGCCTGCCGGTTCAGCAAAGCTGTCGTCATCGGCGTCAGAAAGTCGTTCAGAAACTGGGTGAGTTCCACCGGCGACATGGACTCCGACAACGAAGTGAACCCCCGGATATCGCAAAACAACAGTGTGAGCTCTCGTTCCTCGCCACCCAGGGTGAGTTGCTCAGGGTCAGACGCCAGACGTTCGACCAATGCTGGAGCCAAATAATGGGCAAACGCATTACGGATAAAGCGACCGTCTTTTTCAGTCGCCACAAGATTTGCTGCAGAACCCACGGCATAGGACGCAACCAGGGACAGCACAGGCAGAACCGGGCTTAGCAGCAATTGATGGTCACTGAAAGCGGACCAAAACCCAAATATTGCGATCCCCAATATGGTAATCGTCAGCACTGCGCCACCCACCGAACGCAACAAAGGCAAGGCCGTAATCAGCAAAATTACAACGCCAATTGAGACGACCAATTCCAGACCACGCGCGGTATCCGGACGGCTGATATAGGTCTGAGACACCATCTGATCGATCATGTCTGCATGAATCATCACCCCGGGAACGATGGGGTTGAGTGGCGTTGAGCGCAGATCCAACAGGCCCTTGGCAGATGTGCCAATGAGAACGATGTGATTGGCAATCTCATTTTGAAGCGTTGCAGTCGTCGCACCTGTTGAATCTGGATGGAGTACCGATATGGCGGAAAGTGTTGGTTTTGATGAAGCTTCTGAATGATAGATATTCAAGGCACCCACAGGATCCGTCTGCACGGTGAGGGCACCAACCTGCACAGATACGATGGACACTTCACCGCCGGACACTTCACCCGATCCGTCGCTGCTCTTAATCTTGAAGGCTCCGGCACCCTGAACCACGCGCAGCGTTTCCATCGCAAGATTAGGATAATAACGGTCATTTGCCGGTTTCAGCAGGACCGACTTTCGCACCACACCATCACCGGTCGACAGGAAACTGATCTCCCCGATACCACTCGACGCCGCATCAAGAACCGGAATATTGCGGGTCGCCCGGATCCCTTTAATCATGTAATCAGGAGGCAGGCTGCCACTGAAACCGGACCCCGCCTTGGGCTCAGGCAGTTCACTCGTGCCATCTTCAGAAAATACCACACCGGTGACTACAACATTGCGTTTGAATGAATCGGCTAACACCCGGTCATTATCCAGAAGTTCAAGATTTTTGGGCAGATTAATCTGTGCACCAGCCTTGCGCAGTCCATCGATCGCCAGCAGTGGCGAAGTGCGATCAATTTCTGGAAAAATAACATCAAATACGATTGCAGCTGCACCCAGTTGCCCAAGCCGGTCGGTGAGTTCGGCAACGACGGTGCGTGGCCAGGGCCACTGGCCTATCTGTTTCAGCGACGCTTCATCAATATCGATGACGACAACATCTGAACCGGCCCACTGCCGTGGTTTCAACCGTTGATAGCTATCGAATACCAGCGCATCCAGGCGATCAAATTGCTCACTGTTCAGATAGGACAGGCTCCAGACGCTACACGCCGCGCTGAACGCCAGAATCCAGATCAGGATATATCGCTTTGTCGCAATCCGCATTCAGTTCTCAGCTCAATTCGCACCTCGAATGCAGACCCAGTTCCAATCTTCACATCATCCGCGAAGTTGACCGTTTCCCGGCTGCCTCAATGCAGTTTTTCTAACTGACCTGCTTGAAGCAATCCATGGTTATTTTTGGATCATTAAGCATCGTCAGATTTGATCATAATGACCTGGGCATAGGGTGAGGGCATGCAGACTGAACCGTCCTGGGCATTATCAAATTCTTCGACCAGATTTAGAATGTCTTTGGTGAGAGCCGCTTCGCCCTCCGGCCCGACTTTTTCAAATGCCTTACGGCACAGGCCGTAATAGGAACGAAAAAAATCATGATAGTGCTGAGCGGACCGATAGCGGAAATTATAGGTCTTCCATTCAATTGAAATCGAACTGGAACTCGGCGCCAGATGCTCGTTTATCCATTCTTCACGCCCCCAGTTGGCAGGTGCCTTAAAGCCCGGTGCCGCGGACATGTGACTGCCGATTGTGCTGCACATTCGTCCAACAAAACTTTGTGATGTCCAACTGGCGAGTGCAATTTTTCCACCCGGCTTACACACCCGAATAAGTTCTTGCGCGGATTTGGGCTGATCAGGCGCAAACATCACCCCGAAGGTCGACACGACGCCATCAAATTCGTTATCGGCAAAAGGCAGGTTCTGCGCATCCGCAATCTGAAAATCGATATCCAGATCTTCCGCTTCTGCTCGGGCGCGCCCCTTGTCCAACAAAGGCTGAACGTAGTCTGTCGAGACCACATCGCAGAAACGACGGGCGAGAGCGAGCGACGCGTTACCATTGCCTGCAGCCACATCCAGAATGCGGGAACCGGGGGTAAAATCAGCTTCCTCTGCGAGCACCTCGCCAGTGATCTGAAGCGTGACGCCAATTCTTGCATAATCTGCGCAGGACCAAGAAGAGTTCAGTCTGCGATTCCAGTTTTCGTAATCCGGCTGGATCTGGGGTGCAGTTGCGGTTTGCATCATCGGTCCTTTCACCAAGTTTTCTTCGCTATATCCTATTTTAGTAAAGTTTCACCATGGTGACGATCAACCGGCTTTCGTGTTTCAATTGTTTCCAATAGCAAGCTTCGGAACTAACACCATACACCAATCAAAAATCTATCGGACTTACAGTCTCAAGATCATTCACCCCCTGAGTCGCGCAGACACGACGGATATGCTCTCGCGAAGAATGGTCTCAATTTCAGCGATTTGAGGCTCGGTCAAAATCAGCGTCGGAGATAGAATGAGAATGTTGCCCAGCGAGCGGGCGATGAGCCCCCGGTCCTGACACTCGCCGGCAATTTGAAACGCAACATTCAGGTCGTCACTGAAGCTTTCCTTGGTGACGCGGTCTTTGACAAATTCGATGCCCATCATGAAATGACTGCCACGCACTTCACCTACGATTTCCAAGTCGGTTAATCCGCGAAGGGCGTTTTCAAAAATCTTGCCGGTGGTCTGGACCCGCTGTGGAATGTTCTCACTTTCGAGAATTTCGATATTGGCAAGTGCAGCAGCTGCCGCAGCAGGATGGCCTGAATAGGTCATGCCATGCAGGAACATTGCCCCTTCCTGGGAAATCACCTCGTAGATATCATCGGAAATGATGGCTGCCGACAGGGGCTGATAGCCGGACGTCAGTCCTTTGGCGGTGGTGATGACATCTGGCACCATGCCAAACACATCTTCAGAGGCAAACATGTGACCAAGCCTGCCAAATGCGGTCACAACCTCATCAGCAATATACATGATATCGTGGGCAGCCGTGATCTCCCGCATGCGTTTGTGATACCCATCCGGGGCGACGATTATGCCGCCTGCACCCATGATCGGTTCAGCAATGAAACAGGCAATGTTTTCGGCTCCAATATGGTGGATCGCATCCAGCATATTCTTGGCCAGAACTTCCAGAAATTCGGCTTCTGTCATCCCGTCCCCATCACGGTATCCGTAAGGTGACATCAGATGATGAACGAGTCCCTCGGCTGCCGTATCCCAACCATCGCTGTAAGCCGGTGTAGTCATCGCCATCGCCAGGTGCGTGGAGCCATGATAGGCGCCAATGCGAGATAAAATTTTCTTTTTGTTGGGTTTGCCCAGACGGTTGAAATAGTGATGCAGGATTCGGATCGCGCTGTCATTGGCAACGGATCCGGAATTTCCGAAATAGACCCGGTTCAGATTACCGGGTGCAAGCTGCGCCAGTTTTTCCGCCAGCTGGGCAGCTTTGGGATGGGTGAAATTGTAGAACGTCGAATAAAAGTCGAGCGTCCTTAACTGCTCGCTGATGGCATCAATTATTTCAGTCCGGCCATGCCCCACATTGACGCACCAAAGACCGCCAATACCGTCAATCAACCGGTTGCCCTGGCTATCGCTCACATGGGCGCCATCAGCGGCAACAATGGCAGTCCGCGCATCGTTTTGCTTAAGACCATCCAGGTTGGCAAACGACTGAATAAGGTGAGAATCCTTGGTCATAATTTCATCGGTGGTTAAGGGCGTTGAAATGTGCTTGTTCATGATCAAGTCACCTCTCTAAAATCTAGGTGTTGTGTACTGATGACGGCTGGATCAATGTTGGAAATATGATCCAGATCGGCAATGAGAAGGGCTTCGCCCCGACCGGCTTGAGCAATCGGCTCACCGTCGGGGCCAACGATTAGCGATAGCCCGCTGTAGTGCAGATCACCTTCGTGTCCGCAGTAGTTTGCATAAACAATACTCGTGCCGCTCTCGAACGCTCGGGCAGGCACAAGCAGTTTGGAAACATTGTCGTATTGCGAAGGATTTGCGGTTGGAACCAACAGCAGACTTACCCCCTGATTTTTCAGTCGTTGCACGTGATGCGAAAACTCAACGTCATAACAGATGAGCAATGCCACCTTGAAGTCGGCCCATTGAAAAGTCGTGTAGCTTTCTCCGAACTCGAAATTTGTTTTCTCCATCGCGCCAAACAGCTGCAATTTTCGATAGTGTGCGATCTTATTGCCAGCCTGATCGAAACAGCTCGCAGCATTATAATATCGCCCGTTGTCAGATTCTGCCCATCCAATGGTCAACCCGCAGCCGCACGTGTTGGCAATATCGCGCAACGCCTGTTCCCATTCCCCCCCTTGTGGCTGGGCCATGGAGTGATGAAGATCTGGTTGGTTGTAACCGGGTAGAAACAGTTCGGGAAAGACAACCATTTGCACATCGGACATCGCCGCTGAAGAAAGCACGCTTTCGACCTTCTTCAGCGCCAGTGCCATATCACCTGCCGGTGACGGCCCCTGATACAGGGCAAGCTTCATGCTGTCTTTCCCGATGCCTGGTTACTTCTTCAAGTTGGTCCAGATCGTGTCATAGACCTTCTGGACTTCCTGGCTGCAAGCCTCGATGAAGGCACCCTTCTGGCCAGCGGGTGGATTGAGCTCCGGCGCATTCTTCACGTCATCGATAAAGTACTTGTCCGCCCCTGTGACGCCTGAAATGTACTGCGCATAATTGGTAACCGCAGCAGCATTTTCCGGCTCGAGAAGGAAGTTCATGAACTTGATGGCATTGTCCCGGTTCGGTGCGTTTTTGAGCAGCACCACGTTGTCCATCCAGAATACATATCCTTCCTTGGGATAAGCATATTCCAGATCAGCGTTTTCAGAACGTGCCTTGGCGCCAAATCCGTTATAGATCATGCCGACGGTCGCATCGCCCGATACCAACACGTCCTTGGCAATATCGGAACCGAATGACGCCCAGCTTTCCTTGGATTTCTGCAACTGGGCGTTCAGTTTTTTCAACTGGTCCCGGTCGGTTGAACACTGCGGAATGCCCATATACATCGCGGCCAGCGCCATTACTTCGCCCTGGCTGTCAAGCACATTGATCTTGCCTTTCAATTCGGCCGGCGGATCAAACAACACGGAAAGCGAACTGATGTCCCCTTTGTATGCCTTGCGGTTGACCATGAAGCCGGTGGTGCCGATCTGATAGGGAATCGAGCTTTTGCGGCCCATGTCGAAACCGACATCAATCCACTGAGGATCAATATTGCCGAAATTGCTCATTTCGGACCGTTCAAACGTATCCAGCATGCCTTCCTGGGCCATGATCTCAACCATGTAGTCACCCGGTACGGATACGTCGTAACTGCCCAGTTTCCCGGCTTTCAATGCCGCCAGCATGGCTTCGTTGGAATCAAAAGTGTCCATCGTGACCTTCACGTCATGTTCTTTTGAAAATTTGTCCAACAATTCCTGCGGGATGTATTCAAACCAGTGATAAATCGAAAGGTTTCCTGCGGCCTGCGCCACACCTGCCGACAGGGTCAGGGCGACGGCGGTAGTACCTGCCAATAGTAATTTATTCATTTCATTCTCCCATGGGTGGCCGTCATTTTGATTTTTCACCCGTCCGTCCGACCAAATAGGACAGGGTGACAAACACGACTGACACCACCAAAAGCAGTGTCGAAATTGCCATGATATTCGGTTGGATACCGCGCTTCACGGATCCAAAAATCGCCGTCGGCAGCGTCTCAATGCCAGCGCCTTTGACGAAATTCGTTATAATAAAATCATCAAGCGAGATGATGAATGCGAGCAGAAAGCCGGAAAATATTCCCGGTGCCATCAGGGGCAGCAGCACCAACTTGAAAGCTGCGAATTTGGTTGCATATAAATCAAGGGCTGCCTGTTCATAGGTGTTGTCGATAGACTGCATGCGGGCCGCAATCGGAAGATAGGCGAACGGAATACAGAATACGGTATGGGCGATCACAATGGTTAGATAACCGGTGGTGAAGCCGATAGCCGAGAAGAATATCAATGTTGCAACAGCGGTCACAATCTCCGGCACCATGATCGGCAGATTGATCAATACGAAACCAAATGATCGTCCTTTGAAATTGCCGGCCCGGATCATGGCGGTTGCGGCAGACGTAGCGATCGCCGTAGCCAACGTCGCTGCTATCAGCGCGATGGTCAAAGAATTGAACGCGGCCGTTTGAAATTTTGGTGCTTCCGGACCGAAGAACACTTCATGATACCAGCGCAACGACAACCCACCCCACTTGGTGATCGAAATACTGTCATTGAACGAATAGACCATCACGATGATCAACGGCGCGTAGAGCAGGAAGAGACACAGGAATGTCAACGGCCTGAAACCGGGGAAATATCGAAGGTCTAGTTTCCTGGAAGCCATCTCTATGCCTCCCTGTTCTGCTGACGCGCATAATAGCCCAGCGCGACCAAAACCATTGAAAGCAGGATCATTGACGCGGCAGCGCCAAACGGCCAATTGCCTGCATTGCCTTTAAACTGCTCTTCAATCAGTGAGCCGATCATGAAGGTCTTGGCTCCCCCCAACAGATCAGGCGCCAGAAAGGCGCCAAGGCTGGGAACGAAAACCAGGATGCACCCAGCGATGACACCCGGCTTGACCGCGGGCAGGATGATCAGCCGCAACGTTTCCCAACGCGACGCATAGAGATCGGCAGCCGCTTCCGACAAAGCGAAATTGTACCGTTCCACGCTCGCATATATCGGCAGAACCATGAACGGCAGGTAGGAATAGAACAGCCCCAATTGAACCGCAAAATTGGTGTTGATCATATGTATCGGTTCTGAAATGACCCCGATCCACATCAACCATTCGTTCAGCGGACCGGTGTCTCGGATCAGGAATTTCATCGAAATGGTACGGATCAGCAAATTGACCCAATAGGGGATGGTGATCAGGAACAACCACACCGATTTGTTCGCCCCGCTGCGTGTTGCGATGAACCAGGCCGTGGGAAAACCAATGATAAGACAGAAAATAGTTGCCGCCCCGGCCTGCCAGATCGATCGCCAGAATATGCCTATATATGTCCATTCCAGAACCGGCGGTTCATCGCCAAACAGTCCACGGTAGAAAAAAAACTGATCATAGGCGTCAAGGGAAAATTCCCAGATCACTCCGCCGCGGAATTCCTTCGTCAAAAAGGAATAAACCAGCATCAACAGAACAGGAATGAGCAGAAACAGACCGATTATCAGCCATGACGGCAGCATCAGGGCAACACCTGATCCGGCATAAATGCCGCTGCCGGGTTTCGAAATATTAGCTCCCGCTGCCGCCATCTAGTCCACCAGCAATCGGGCTGCGTCAGCTTCCAGGTTCAAGCCAACTTCATCTCCAACGGGTGGGATGCGCATGGAACTTGAATTTTGCACGCGAACTTTCACTAACCCCTTATCTTCCAGTTGGACATCAACATGCATGTCTGTTCCCAGGTAAATTTGACGGGTGACAGTGCCCCGCAATATTCCCTTGGCCGGGGAAACAAGAGTGACGCGCTCGGGGCGAATGGAAAGGTGTCCGTCACCGGTAATTGCACCGTCCGCCGCCGAACAGCTGAAAGCCATACCACCCGGCAGCGAACAGGATGCCTTGCCATCGGAGACAGAAGTGACATTGACATCAATCAGATTGGTTTCACCTATGAAGTTGGCGACAAACTTGTTCTTCGGCGCTTCGTATATCTCTTCCGCTGAGCCGACTTGCTGCAATTGACCATTATTGATGACCGCAATGCGGTCCGACATGGTCAGCGCTTCCTCCTGATCGTGTGTGACAAATACAAATGTTATACCCGTGTCGCTTTGCAACTGCTGCAATTCCAATCGCACCGCCTGGCGCAATTTCAGATCAAGCGCCGACAGCGGTTCATCCAACAACAGCACTTTCGGATTTGGCGCCAACGCCCGTGCCAGTGCAACACGTTGTTGCTGACCGCCAGACATTTGTGATGGCAGCCGAGTGGCAAACGGCGTCAGTTGCACAAGGTCGAGAACCTCATTGACCCTACGGGTCGCCGTCGCTTCATCGACGCCCTGACGCAGCAGACCAAACTTCACGTTTTGCGTCACGTTCATGTGAGGGAACAACGCATATTGCTGGAAAACCGTGTTCACCGGTCGCTGGTTGGGCGGCAATCCGGCAATATTTTCCCCGTACAGAACAATCTCACCTGAGGAGACATCTTCAAACCCGGCAATGGTCCGCAGCAAGGTCGTCTTACCGCAACCGGAAGGGCCAAGCAGCGTGAAAAACTCGTTGTCAAGAATTCCAACGGAAACATTATCAAGCGCAACAAAGTCGCCAAACAATTTGCTGACCGAGCGGATGTCGATCGCAACGTCGTTCACGTGTTGGTCGCTTACCACTTGATCCTCAAATCCATACCACCGTATATGTGTAAATTAGGCTAAATCGTTCCCCTTAAGGGGTATATACCCCTAAGGAGGTATGATGGTTGTTGAGCAGCACATTTCTGAAATTGCATTGGCCACTGCAATCAACAGCATCGGCGGCAACAAATTCGATGCCGCACTGGCAGACTGGCTCAACGCCGACCTTTCAATCGATAACATGACCTGGCTTGCCTATTTCCAGAACCGCAAGCCTGAATTGTTGTTCGCTTCCAGCAAGCTGCCGTATGTCCACGCGAACCTTGAGCAGGTCTATCTGGCGGGTGCTTACCTGCTGGACCCGTTTCATGACCTGCACATTGGCAGGGCTCCGCGCGGGATTTATCGGTTGAGCGAGATTGCGCCCGATCAGTTCCAGCGCAACCGCTATTTCACCGAATACTATCGCAACACAACGATGATCGATGAGATCGCATTTATCTGTTACCCGAATTCCGGGGTCTCGATCCATATCTGTCTTGGACGGGATGCATCGTCGAATAGGCGATTTTCACAGCGCGCGTTTTCCGATGCACAACGCGTTGCTCCCATCGTATCTGCCCTTGTTGAGTCCCACTGGGCAGATCTGAAGACCAGCGGCGAATACGAGGAGGCGGAAACGACCGCCCGCCTTATTGAATCCGTACAGACCGAGCGTGGTATCCGGCTGAGCAACCGTCAGGCGGAAGTTGCCATGCTCATTCTGCGGGGTCATTCATCCGCCTCCATCGGGCTTGCCCTGGGCATCAGCGTCCAGACGGTAAAGGTGTTCAGAAAGCAGCTGTACAAAAAGTGTGAGATATCATCCCAGGTGGAATTGTTTAACCTGCTGCTTCCCTTGCTGGGACGGTGACAGCAAACCTCACCACACTGCACCGCGCGCTCGCAGCCCTTCACATGCGTGACGGTCGACCGACACAAGGCGATTGGCAAACAGCGACGGAATTGGTTAGACTTTTCGCCAGTTTCATTATTGCCGAGATAGAGAAGCGCAAGTGGGCGACGAATTGATGGGGAAGAGCGAAGAAACCGCATCCACATTTACAGCAGCTACCCAGGAAATATTGAAAATCATCTCGGAGTCACGGGATGATGAGTTACCGGTATTCGATGCGATACTGAAAAATGCCTGCCGACTTTGCGATGCGACGCGTGCCGCGTTGATGCTCGTCAATCCTGAACGCACCCATTCTGAATTGAAGCACCGCATAGGCTATGAGAGCCGATACTCTGATGTCAGAGACCGCTGGCCGCTTGACGCTCCTTACGCCCAGACAGTGGCCATCAGGACCGGTGCCGTTATCCATATCGAAGATCTGAAAGACACGGATCTTTATCGCGATGGAGACAAATTCCGGATCGAACTGGTCGACAAGGTCGGTCTGCGCACATCCCTTGCTGTCCCGTTGCTTCAGGATGGCGTAGCAATCGGTGTCATCGTTGTTCTGCGCCATGATAAACCACGTGCTTTCTCAGATGACGAAATTCAGATGACCCGAAGTTTCGCAGCTCAAGCCGTGATTGCGATCGAAAACGTTCATCAATTCGGTGAACTTCAGATTCGGCTGGAAAGGGAAGAGGCAACCCGGGAGATCCTGCAGGTCATCAGCCAATCGCGAACCGACGAAAAACCGGTCTTTGATGTCATTCTCGAAAATGCTTTGCGGCTATGCAAAGCCCCCCTTGGATTTCTTTCCGTGCTCAACGACAGCCGAACCCATGTATCCATTCCCGCACATCGTGGAGTGAGATCGAGTTTTGCGACGATGTTGGATGAATATTGGGAGCCTTTGGAAGGTTCTCCGCTGGTTGCAAATCTTGTTATTTCACAAGCCAAGACAATTATGAGTGATGAACTGGGGATCGACCAGCGATATCCGGCTCAACATCTTCGTCGGTCACAACTGGTGGATGTTGAAGGTGCAAGGAGCCTCCTGGCCGTTCCGTTGATAAGCGACGGAGAAGCCATAGGTGGCATTGTTTTGTACCGGCGAGAAGTCGCCCCCTTTGGCGCTGATGACGTTGCACTTGTGCGGGGTTTTGCAGACCAGGCGGTAATCGCCATTGAAAATGTAAAGCAGTTTCGCGCCTTGCAGGAGCGAACTGAGGAAGTGCATGCGCTGAACGAAAATCTTGAAAGCCGTGTCGAGGAGCAGGTCGGCGAGATCGAGCGCATGGGGCGGTTGAAACGCTTTCTGCCCGCCGCGGTTGCTGACGTCGTGGTGACCACGGGAGACGAGGGGCTGTTGTCCTCTCACCGGGCGATGATCGCGACGCTGTTTTGTGACCTGCGCGGTTTTACCGCCTTCTGCGAAGCGGCTGAACCTGAGGAAACCATCGAAGTTCTGCAGACCTATCATCATGAAATGAGCACGCTGATAGACCAGCATGGAGGCGGGGTTGATCAAAGGGCCGGGGATGGAATCATGGTCATTTTCAACGACCCGTTGCCTTGTGACGATCCTGCAGGGAGCGCGGTACGCCTGGCAATCGCAATGCGAGAGAAAATGCGGGCGCTGTGTGCCCAGTGGAAAAAACTGGGCCACCGGTTGGGCTTTGGCGTGGGTATCTCTTTGGGATATGCAACCTTTGGCATGGTCGGTTCGGCGGGCCGACTGGACTACACCGCTTCCGGCACGTCGGTGAACACCGCAGCCCGCCTTTGCGATCTTGCAAAGAATGACGAAATCCTGCTTTCCACCCGCGCCTGGACGGCAGTGGAAGATGACTTTCATGCCGAATGCCAGGGTGAAGTCGAAATGAAGGGAATTCGCGAACCGGTTGAGGTTTTCTCTTTAACCGGGTCCGAGTAGGCCGCGATTGAAACCGGGCAATGGTTGAGGCACGCCTGTGCCATTTTCCTTCAAGCCATAAGTCATATCTGATCAGTCAGCACTGGATGCGGTTATGAGATCTCTTTTTACGCGATAGATAATTGGTGCCACGATTGGATAGATGGCAACAAAGCAAAGCGCATCGGCAATATAACTTCCGAGATAGAATCTTAAGGGATATTCGATGTAAAAATCCAATCCGGATGAACCGATACCACCGCCTATCGACAGGCTCAATTGGGTAAACACCCATTGCAGAAAAACCACGTACAACATGGTCCAAACAACTTTCGATGGGTTCAGGCCTGCGTCACGCCGCACATTCTCGCTCAACCATAAGGCGCCGAGTACCAGAGCTAGAAAAGGTCCTAAACTGACAATAATCGAATAGAGGCTGCCCAGACCAAATGTGTCGGCAACATTGATTGAGCCAAAGTCCAGCAGGGATGCCATGCCGATCAGCACAATCAGAGCGATGACGAGGCTTGAGAATATCTTGAATTTCCTCAGATACCCAACCCGTGTGTGGGATTGTCCCAACCCCTTCAATTGCCAGTGTTCGTAAAACTCCAGAAGCAGAACCACAAACAGCGAATACCGCAACGCGTTGCGCATGACTCCTGCCAGATTTCCGTCTGGCACCCGCGAATCAAGAAATGCGTAGAGCCATTGGGAAACCAGTCCCGCTATGAAATAAGCGATAAATACCACAGCCGCCGCATAGGCGATGAATTCAGGCCTGATTTTCCGATTGCCCCAAGTCAGTTTCATAAACAGATAGGCAAACAGGGAATATATGAATGCCCAGTGAAACCAGGTTATGAC
>CAJQPW010000183.1 GCA_905480295.1 uncultured Rhizobiaceae group bacterium
CCGTGGGACTTTGGAAAGAAAGGCTGTATTTTCGACATTTGAGCCGGTGAGAGCAGAAACAAATCAGACATGGCAAACTCCTTTGCCACCCTGAATCAGAAATCATCACTCAATGCAAATTAATGGGTCCTGAACCTAGCAGTCAATCGACGTTTGCGCGTTGTGATTGCTGCCTTATTTGGATACAATGAATAAAAATCTTTTAGATCAATGAAGGCGAATTTATGAAGCATTCGATAATTTTGGTGGGTGCCGACAAGGGCGGCGTTGGCAAGACCACCCTTTCGCGCGCGCTTTTGGACTATCTCGAACGAAACAATGTGCTTGCCCGCGCCTTCGATACAGAAAATCCAAGGGGCACATTGCACCGTTTTTATCCGGCCAGAGCGACCATTATCGATCTGAACAACGTTGCCGATCAGATGCGTATTCTCGACACGATGGACTCTGCCTCCGAACAGGTCACCGTGGTCGACCTGAAAGCGGGCAACCTGTCTTCGGCACTGGACATTTTTGATCGTATCGGTGTGCTGCAGGCGGCGCGCGATGAGGAGTTCAACCTTGGTCTTTTGCACGTGGTCGGTCCGTCCATTGCATCGCTTGATGAGATGAACGAAGTGGCCAAATATACCAATGGTATGGATTATGTGGTTGCTCGCAATTTCATCAATGAAACCAACTTCTTCGAGTGGGATGAAGCGACCTATAGCAAGTATTTTGCCCGCCTTCCCAATGCCAAGGAAATTGAGGTGCCGAAGCTGAATGAAATGGCCTATGAACAGGTTGATCTGGCTGGCGCTACATTTTCCGATTTCATTGCCAATAAGACGGCAAAGGGCGAAGATGGAAACTTCTCATTCGTCCTGCGTGGCTACGTTCGCAAATGGCTGCGCGATATCGATCAGCAATTCGGCGAACTCGACATGATCAAGTCGATCATGGCCGCGAAACGCAGCAACGCCTCCGGCGACAGCTGATTGTTTGGAGGGGTCGCTGGCACAGGATTCCCAAACGCCTGAACAGGAACAGACAATCGCCTCGGCGACCATTGTCTGTTCCGATTGTCCCCGCAACGGCAAAACACTGTTTGCGAAGCTGGCAACCGATATTCTGACCCTGCGGACCGGTCGTCCTCCGACGATTTTTGACACCGATGAGCCCGATGGCGGGCTTATCCACCATTTTCCTGATGCCGGGCAGATTGTCGACCTGTCGAAAACGACGGCACAGGTTGCCCTGTTTGACGGCATGCTGGAGCGGATTGATTCCCATTTCATGATCGATCTCAGCGCCAGGCATTTCTCGCCGTTCTTTCAGATATACCGCGATATTGATTTTCAGACCGGTGCCGAAGAATGTGGCCTTGAAGTTTCGATATTCTTCATCATCGACCGCACCGAAGCTTCGATTGTAGCAGCTGCTGAACTGTGTGCTTCCTTACCGCGCACCCGCTTCATTCCGGTTCGAAACGAAGCGATTGGCGATGCACTGTCAGTGGGAAAAAGTGCTGACATTTTTGCAGGAATGCGCGTCGACCGGGAAATCATTCTGCCGGAACTGTCGGCTGAAGCGCAGGGAATGGCGGAACATGTCGATTTCCATTTTGACAGCTTCATCGCGGGCAAATATGATCATTTTCCATTCGAATTGAAGGCTGAATTGTGGGGATTTCTGGAATCCCTTTACGAACAGCGCGATAGTGTTGAAACTGGTTCAACCCATCCGCTTTAGCCCATCCGCTTCAGAAGGTCAGACCATGGAAAACCCTGTGGAATCCACCTTGAGTTTGCATACTTTGTTGCTGCAGCTTTGCGCGCGCATAGGCTATTCGCCCCATCTCCGTTGAGAATTCAAATCAGAATTTTCAATATTGGAGACTAAAAATGGCTTACAAAAATTTTTCGACCGAGCAGCTTCAGGCCGCCGACAATGCCCACCACCTGCATCCCTTTACCGATCATGACGAACTTCGACAGGCGGGTGTTCGCGTCGTTACCGGCGCTGAGGGCCATTTCATTCACGACAGCGAGGGCAGGAGCATTCTGGACGGCATGGCCGGGCTTTGGTGTGTCAATGTCGGCTACGGACGCGATGAACTCGCCGATGTCGCCTGTCAGCAGATGAAAGAGCTGGCCTATTACAACACGTTTTTCAAATCGACCCATCCACCAGCAGCGCTGCTTGCCAAACGGCTGGCCGAACTGGCGCCGGCAAATATCAATCAGGTGTTCTACGGGGCGTCGGGGTCGGAGAGCAATGATACGGCGATTCGCACGGTGCGCCATTTCTGGGCCCTGCAGGGCAAGCCTGAAAAAAACATCATCATCTCACGAAACGACGCCTATCACGGATCGACGATTGCCGCGACGAGCATGGGCGGAATGTCGGCGATGCATGGTCAGCTGGGGCCCAGGGTTCCGGGTTTCGTCCATGTGATGGCCCCTTATGCCTATGAACTGGCCAAGCCCGGTGAGTCGGATGAGGCGTTTGGCTTGCGGGCAGCAAAGGCGGTGGAAGATGCGATCGTGGCGGCGGGACCGGAAAATGTGGCCGCATTTGTCGGCGAACCAATCCAGGGTGCTGGTGGTGTGAAAATTCCACCTGCGAGCTATTGGCCGGAAATACAGCGCATCTGCAAAAAGTATGACATTCTGCTGATGATTGATGAAGTCATCACCGGGTTTGGGCGCACCGGGTCCTGGTTTGCTTGTCAGAGCATGGGCATTGAGCCGGATACGATGACCATCGCCAAGGGCCTGACCTCAGGCTATCAGCCGCTTTCTGCCGTGTTGGTCGGGGACAGAATGGCCGATGTTCTGGCAAAGGGCGGCGAATATTATCATGGCTATACCTATTCCGGGCATCCGGTTTGTTGTGCGGTTGCTCTCGCCAATATCGACATCATCGAACGGGAAGGGCTGATTGATCGCGTGCGCGATGATACCGGACCTTATCTGGTCGAGCGGCTCAAAGCCGTGGTTGGTGATCATCCCATTGCCGGAGAAATTCGGGGTTATGGTCTGCTGGCGGCCATCGAGATCGTCAGCGACAGGGACAGCAAACAGCGATTTGAACCTGCCGGCCATGGCGCATCGCTGGTGCGGGATCATTCCATTGCAGCTGGCATGATGATGCGGGCAGTCGGAGATACTATGATCCTTTCGCCACCCCTGACGTGGACCCGCGAAACGATCGACATGGCGACAGATATCGTCAAGACGGCGTTGGACGGGGCGCAGAAGGAACTGGGTGTTTGAGCGATTACGGCGCCATCTACCTCGGAATGGGAGCCTATCTGATTGCAACGATCAGCCCGGGACCGGCCACGTTGGCGATCATGGGTGTTGCGGCCCAGCACGGACGCAGTGCCGGGCTGCGTCTGGCCAGCGGCATCATGTGCGGCTCCCTTTTCTGGGGGCTGTGCGCCGCATTCGGTCTGGCGACCATCCTCGCCCGGTTTTCCCACCTGCTGGTGGCGATCAAGTGGCTGGGGGCGGCGTATCTGACGTGGCTGGCGTATAAGGCGTTGCGGTCAGCTGCATCACCTGCCGGTCCACTCTCCGCCAATGGCACTGTGGCAGGTGGTAATTATGTGCTGCAGGGGCTGGCCATTCACCTGACCAACCCCAAGGCCGTTCTGGCCTGGGTAGCGATCTTGTCGATCGGCGTTCAAAGCGGGGCTCCGGCCTGGCATTCCCTGGCCATGTTCGGTGGATGCGCCCTTTTGGGCGTGATGGTATTTTGCGGATATGCGCTGCTGTTTTCTACAAAAGCCGCTCGGACATGGTATGCTGCGGCGCGGCGGCCGTTTGATGCGGTGCTGGGACTTGTCTTCGGGGCGGCCGCGTTGAAGCTCTTGAC
>CAJQPW010000184.1 GCA_905480295.1 uncultured Rhizobiaceae group bacterium
GACCATTGAGAGGAAGAATCAGGCAAGCGGGCTGCGCAGTCTTTTGAAGGACGTCACCGCTAAGCATAAATTGCCCGGATTGGCTGTGGCAATCAGAACGGCAGATCACGTGGTAATTGCCGATGGCTTCGGCACCTATGACGCTGAAGGACTGCAACCAGTCACGGCAGATACGATGTTTGGGGTCGCGTCAGTCACCAAATTTCTTACCGCCATCCTCATCATGCAGGCACAGAGACAGAAGCTACTGAAACTGTCTGACCCGATTTCGCAGTTTTATCCCGAGCTTGATTGCGCCAGCGATGGGCGCATGCGCCTCCATCACCTCCTGACGCATACTGCCGGTTTTCCCGGATTGCCCTTTCGGCATGACGCAACAATTATCGCCGACGGTCGAACCAGCCAAGCAGGTACTGTTGGAACGATGCCAGAGCCAGTGGGCGCCAAAGAAGCGGGACCATTACTGACAGCCGACGATCTGGTGGAACGGATCAACGCATCGACTTTTGATATGCTGGGGCCGCCTGGTAAACGTCTCAGCTATAGTAATGAAGGTTATTGCCTCTTAGGCGGGGTCGTAGAGAAATTGTATCATTGTTCTTTCGCCAAGGCGGCGGAAGAATATGTATTACAGCCATTGCAAATGGACCGTAGCGCCATCGGTGGCTGTAAGCTGGGCGACAAGACAAACCTGGCTGTGCCTTTAATGCACAACAAGGCTGGATTGCAGCCATGTGGATTTTGGGAGGCGCCTCTCTTCTATCCGGTGGGTGGGCTGATTAGCTCGGTTCGCGATATGGTTCGTCTGATTTCCGTGCTCAATGGAGACACCGAAGTCCTCACACGTCAGGAGGGTCTGGATTTGATTTCAATGCCCGTTCCGGTCGCATCACGCCCCTCTTCGAAAACAAAATATGGATTGGGACTGGAAGTCGAACAACTGGATGCCGACAATATATTGGTATGGCACACTGGCCAGCGTCCGGGCATTTCCAGTTTCGTCGGTCATGTTCCGCAGAAAAAACTGTCCGTTGCGATGGTTGTAAATTTGGCTCACGTGCCAACTGCTGCCATTGGTCACCAAATCATCAGTCAGTTTCTGCATGGAGAAATCGAAGCGAATTCCTGCCTCTGGCCACCAGCCGCCGACCCGTTAGTCGACGCGCAAGTTGAACATTTCTGCGGCTGTTATGGTTCACAGGAGATGGGCGAATTTCACGTCCGTTTTCATCAGGATCGTTTGCTGTTGGAACTGGAGTCGGTCGAGCATGAGCTGCTTTTTGAAAGTCCCGATAACGGAACGGTAGCCGGACATACGTTCTGCTTCCTTTCAAAAGACGGCAATAGGTCGTCTGCGGATGCATCAACAGCATTGGCGTTGGATCTTCGTATTTTCCCGCGGCTCGAAGGTGCTTGATTTGATTGGGTGAAACAGATGTGAGAACTTCGTGGGGTTCTTGGATCAAGCTGTTGAAAGAGAGAAAGAGTATGGCGGCATCATCAGGGCCAAAGATCGCGATTTTGGGGTTCTCGCTGGAATCCAACAGAAGTGCACCAGTCTCCGATCGACAATCTTTTGTAGAATCCCATTATCAGGATTCCGAAGCCATGGGCCGTGAATTGAAAGGTGACCGGGCGGGATTGCCGGGTACGGTTCGAGGATTTTGCGGCGAAATGGACAAACAGGGTGATTGGTCCCCGGTCCCGGTTTTATTGGCCGAGGCGCCTCCCGGCGGACCAGCCGAGCATAGTTTTTTCATGGAGATATTGGAGACAATGCGCGATGGATTGCGCAAGGCTGCTCCCCTTGATGGTGTCTATATTTCTGAGCATGGAGCCGGACTGAGCACCGAAGAAGATGATGTGGATGGCGCCGTATTTGCGATGGTTCGGGAGGTGGTCGGACCGGACATACCCATTATTGCAACGCTTGATCTACATGGGCACGTCACACAGCGAATGCGGCAATCGGTCGATGTGATGGTGGCATATCTGACAAATCCACATGTGGATCAGGAAGAACGGGGTTGCGAAGCAGCTCTTCTCATGACCGCGATGTTATCTGGTGTACGAACCACCAGCACGCTGGTGAAAGTTCCGATGATCAGCCCTGCCGTAAGCCTGCTGACTGCGCGGGGCCCTTATGCTGATCTGATAAACCACGGACAGACGCTGGTTAAACCGCCCATTCTCAATGTGTCTATCCTTGCGGGATTTGCTCCCGCAAATGCGTCAACCAATGGCTTGTCGATTGTTGTCACCGCGGACACGAACAAGCCGGACGCCAGAGTGACCGCAAGAAACACTGCACAGCAATTGGCAGACAAAGCGTGGGCGGAGCGGCACAGATATGAGCCAAAACTGACCAGTCTGGACGATGCGATCAAACTGTCGAAGGCTGTGGTTGAGGACCCTCAAAAACCTGCGATTATCCTGGCTGATGTCGCTGACAATCCCGGCGGCGGCGGGCGCGGCAACACCCTGTTTGTTATGCAGCGGATGATCGAGGAAGGCATCAGCAATGTGACGATCGGCATGATCATTGACCCTGCCCTTGCCGCCGAAGCCCATTCGCAAGGGATCGGGGCCAGATTTTGGGCCAGATTCAACCGGGACGACGATACGAAATTCTCGGAAACTTATGAAGCCGATGTGCAGGTCGAAAAGCTGGCCAACGGAGATTGTGTCGGTCGGCGGGGCATCTTTGAGGGTCGACGTCTGGACCTTGGTCCATGCGCTGTGCTTTCGCTGGGTGGCCTGCACGTCGTGATCGCCACGGCCCGTCAACAATTGGCTGATCCGGTCTTTCTTGAACGGCTGGGGATGAACATCGCTGATCTGCGGGTACTTGTCGTCAAATCGCGCGGTCATTTTCGCGCCGGATTTGATGAA
This sequence comes from uncultured Rhizobiaceae group bacterium, assembly GCA_905480295.1. GTDB lineage: Bacteria > Pseudomonadota > Alphaproteobacteria > Rhizobiales > Rhizobiaceae > Pseudahrensia. The sequence continues at coordinate 2,893 of CAJQPW010000184.1, forward strand.
CACCACAGTCCGGAACAGATTTTTGAAGTCGATGTCCCAGGGCTAACAACGCCGGTACTTAGCAAGCTTGACCTTGACCGCGTTCCACGCCCCATTTTTCCACTTGATCCGGATATGGAATGGCGCGTTCCAGACTAGATCATATCAGGTTTTCGCTGATGCGATTAGGTACGAAGAGTACCTACCAGTCTTTTGGCGCGCCTGTGCAGGCGTTTGACATCGTCAAACTGCCGTGAGCGAAAAGAACTCCAGATCGAGTCCGTCAAAGACGGGTATGATCTGGGATGGGCATCCTCCAGATGACGTAATTGGGTTAGCTGATATTGACATCAGGCAATTGAAAGATAACGTTAACCGCTCGAGGGAATAGGATTTAATAAACGGGAGGAACAATATAATGATTAGAAACAGAGCCTTTGGATGGGTATGCGCATTGATGTTTGCCATTGTGGCAACATCGGCCGTTGTACCTGACGCGAAAGCCGAAACGCCTGTTAAAGGCGGGACAGTTGTCTATCTTTCTTCCAAAATACCAAGTCTCAATCCGCTTCATTCGGCCTATGAAGTGGGTCTGGTTACATCTCAGATTTTTGCCAGCCTGGTCAGGATGGACGAGAACAATGAAATCGCCCCCTATCTGGCAGAATCCTGGAAGATTTCGGATGACGGTAAGACCTACACTTTTAATCTTGCCAAGAATGCCAAATTTCATGATGGAAGCCCGGTCACCTCAGAGGACCTGGCATTTTCTTTCGACATAATCCAAAAACATCATCGCTTCGGCAAACAAATGTTCGGACCGATTGAGAGTTACGAATATCCTGATGCCAATACCCTGATTATGCATCTTTCTAAACCCCATGGGCCACTGCTGCTGGCAGCTACGACGCCCCGTCAATTGCCAATTTTGTCGAAAAAGGTTTACGGTCAGGCCGAAGATTTTATGAAACAGGATGCTCACAAGAACCCTGTAGGTTCCGGGCCCTTTAAGGTTGGCGACAGGAAAACAGACGAATATGTGAGCATTGTTCGCAATGAGGACCATTTCGTCGAGGGTCTGCCATACCTCGACAAGATCATTTATCAAAATGTTCAAGACAAGACGGCAAAACGGATCGGATTGAGGCAAAATCAGTTTCAGCTTGCGCGCACAGATTCCGTCATGCGTTTTAGCGATATCAAGGAATTCTCAAAACTCGAACATCTGTCGCTCGAGGAGTATAAAGGCATCGCCGGTGGCGCCATTGTCCTGGAATTCAACAATCGTAAGGAACCTTTAAACAACAAGCTGGTTCGTCAGGCGATTGCCTTTGCCATTAATCGCGGACAAATCTCCGACGTTTTACATGGCGGCTTCACGAAAGCTTCGCGCTCACCGCTTCCTGCCACAAATGTCTTTTTTAATGATCGATTGCAGGGTTACCCATTTGATGTGGACAAGGCGAATGCCCTGCTGGACGAAGCAGGATATCCTAAAAAGGATGATGGAACGCGGTTTGAGCTGAATCTTATCTTTATCGCACCGCCGTTTATGCCTGATTTCAACACATTACCGTCTGAATTCATCGCAGCGTCGTTAAAGAAGATCGGCGTCAAGGTGAAGCTTGAACCACTTCAGGGTTTTGCTGGATGGGCAAAGCGCAGTGCCGCATGGGACTTTGACATGTCAATAAACTGGCCTGGTGACAAAACCGATCCGGCGATCGGCGTCAGCAGGCTTTATGTTTGCGACAATATCAAGAACCAGGCCTACACCAACACTTCTGGGTACTGTAACAAAAAGGTCGACGAGATATTCGTACAGGCGGCTGCGGAAGCAGACACCGAAAAGCGGCGCCAACTGTATGCCGAAGTGCAGGATATACTGCTTGAGGAAATGCCGATGTTGTGGCTGTTCGACACCCCTAGCTTGTTTTTTGCCCATAAGGATCTGTTTTTCCCATCCTATGGAACCGCTGAAAACTGGGATGTCATGTACTGGAAGAAAGCCCAGAATTAGCACCGGCGAACACCAGCGACCTGAAAGAGGGAGTGAACCCGGTCAAAATGGGTTCACTCCTTTCATCTGGCCACTTGCCAGGGTTGCTGGGTTCCTTCGCGTATCCGTAGTTTAGATCGATGAAATTTGCCATCATTCAAAGATTGCTGTTGGGCTTTGTCCTGATCATCGCGGTGATCGTGCTGAATTTTTTTCTACTGCACGCCGCGCCCGGTGATGTGGTGGACGCGATGTTGGCGGAGGCCGGCGGCGGTGATGAGGAAATGGCCGCAAGGCTGCGTGCTTCCTACGGTCTCGACCAGCCCATTTACATCCAGCTTGTAAAATATCTGGGACGGGTCCTGACCGGTGATTTGGGCCATTCGTTCTATTACGATGATTCGGTCACGACGCTGCTGCTTGGACATTTACCCACAACCCTGATGCTGACGCTATCAGCCCTGGTGATCGCCGTTGTGCTGGGTACGTTGTTTGGCGTTTATGCCGCGATCAAGCCCAATGGGTTTTTCAGCAACTTTGTTACGGTGTTTTCGCTGTTTGGATATGCCACGCCAGTGTTCTGGCTTGGCATGATCATTCTGCTGGCGTTTGCTCTGTATCTGCCTCTGTTTCCCGCTTACGGAATACGCTCTATCCCGGAGCCGGAAACAGCGATTGGTCGGTTCTTCGATATCATCAACCATCTGGTGTTGCCGACATTCACACTCGCGATACTCTATCTGGCAAATTACAGCCGCATTTCGCGTGCCGCTATGCTCGATGTTCTGGGTGCCGATTATATCCGCACAGCAAGAACAAAGGGGTTGCCGGAAATCAAGGTTATTTTCAAGCATGCCCTAAAGAACGCATCTCTGCCGGTGGTTACGCTAGCGGGCCTGCAGTTGGCACAGGTATTTTCCGGCGCTGTTCTGGTTGAAACAGTCTTCAGTTTACCGGGCGTTGGGCCGCTGCTTTACGAGTCAATCGTGCGGCGCGATTTTCCGGTGATCCTTGGTGTTCTGTTCGGTGCAGCTGCAACAACAATCGTCGCCAACATTATTACGGATCTCATCTACAAATGGATGGACCCAAGGATCCAGTCGATCACATGACAAAGCCAGACCCGACCATTGATGAGCCCTTATTCAATTTTGAGGAGACGATCGCTGAGCCGGACGTTAAATGGCGGGAAACGTTTCGGCTGTTTTGCGCAAATCGGGCCGCCCTCATTGGTCTCATCTTCGTCTCCGTGTTTGTGCTGGTTGGTATTTTTGGACCTGTTTTTTTGACTGCAGACCCTTTCGTGATGGTCGCCACACCGCTGACCGGCCCCGGGGAACAAACCATCCTGGGTACCGACTATCTAGGTCGTGACGTGTTTGTTGGCATCATCCATGGCACCAGGCCAACGTTGATCATCGCAGTCATCGCCACGCTGGTAACTGTGTTGATCGGCGTAACAATCGGCTCAATTGCCGGATATTATGGCGG
>CAJQPW010000185.1 GCA_905480295.1 uncultured Rhizobiaceae group bacterium
AGGTTCGGCAGCAACCGGTCCCATCACAATCGTCGACGCCACTATTGCAAAGCCCAGTGATTTAAGCATGTGAAGTCACTCCTGTTTCTTCAGTTTGTTCAGCGGCGTTTCGGATATTGCAAGTCTAACGATTCGTATTCATGCAGCCAAGCACTTCGTTTATCATAGTCATGCAGTTGCAATGGCATTGCCTATCTTCAATACTGCGCCGCAACAAAGACGTCTCAACCATAATTTAATTCATCTCGTCATAGCTGGTTGTCATTTTCACGCCTTAATTGCTATGGAAACCGCAGACAAAGCCCTCGCTACAGGATCCGCCTCAATGACCACACCCACACTCTTTCGCAATTTGGCTCGCTTAACCCCTGGAATAGCCCTTGCTGTTGGTTGTCTGTCCGCTGGTGGCGTGTCCGCCCAGCAGATAGCTCAACAAGCCTGGGGCAAAATTTGTTCCAAGGTTCAGGAAACGGACGTTTGTAACGTCAAATATGACGTTTTTACCAGCACCGGTCAGTTGGTAACCTCCGTCAACGTTTTGCAGTCCAAAGGCAAAACCAATCGTCGCATTTTTCAGGTAGCAGTGCCATCCGGCCGCTACATTCCCGAAGGTATCAAGGTACAGATCGACAATGGTAAAGTTAACACGCTGCCCTACAGCCTGTGCCTGCCAGACCGTTGTCTTGCTGAAACCATTCTCAGTGAAGGTTTGGTGCAGGCCCTGAAAGCTGGTGGCGAACTGACGCTGACATCCACCAATTTTCGAGCCAAGAAAAACCCAGTAAAGATTACGCTAAAAGGCTTTACAGCAGCATTTGACGGGCCGGCGCTGAAACGCGACCAAGTCCAGAACCGTCAGAAAAAGCTTGAAGAAGAGCTGAAGAAGAAGGCCCGCGCGACCGCCGACAAGCTTAAAGCTGCCCAGGACGCTGCCAAAGCCGGAAACTAATACCGCAACAACACATAAAATTCAGCATAGGGCCGTTGGCAATCCAGCGGCCCTTTTTCTTTGGGTTTTGGTGAGTTCAGTGCTGCAGCCTGCTTTTGGCAACATACTCGCCATCATCATTTTGAGTGAAGACTTCACCAATCTGCGGGTGTCTGAGCGGCTCTAACACATCATCAATCAGAAGGTTCTGCTCCGACACATAGGCAATGTATTCGGTTTCCTCGTTTTCTGCGAAGAGATGATAGTAAGGTTGATATTTCGACGGCCTGATTTCCTCCGGTATCGCCTGATACCATTCATCCGTGTTGTCAAAAATCGGATCCACATCGAACACCACACCGCGAAATGGATAAATGCGGTGTTTAACTACCTGACCGATTTGGAATTTGGCACTTCGGATCATAACGCTCTTTATTTACTCAAATAATGGATGGCTCTATCGGGCCAGATCTCATTTTTCCACCTTATCGCACCGGGCATGCAATCATCAAGTAAAACCCGCATGATCGTCTGGCTTGACGGGACGCCCGGGTGCAGATAGCCCAGACCGGCAACCCGACCGGCACAGGGGATTAACAGGTCACTTGGCACAAATTCTGACTATGGCACTACCCTTTTTTGGGCTGATTTTCTTGGGATATGCTGCCGCCAAGCTGAAGCCAATGTCATCCGACGGCCTCGCCTGGATGAACTTCTTTGTCATCTATATCGCTCTGCCAGCCTTGTTCTTCAATCTGCTGTCTCAAACACCGGTTGAAAAACTGGCCAGCTGGGGTTTCATCTTCGCCTCCCTTCTGGGCACCTATTGCGCATTCGCAATTGCATTTTGTGTTGGCGTGTTTTCCACCGATGGCGATATTCCTGAGAGCACCATACAGGGGCTTGCCGGGGCCTATGGCAATATCGGGTATATGGGTCCGGGCCTCGCGATCGCGGCATTAGGGCCGGAGGCCGCCGTGCCGGTTGCTCTTATATTCTGCTTTGACAACACAATGCATTTTGCGATGGCGCCGCTGCTGATGGCCGTTGGCGGAACTGGTGCGCGCCAATCCCGCAAAGACGCCATTCTTGAAGTGCTGAAGAGAATATTTTCCCACCCCTTCATCATTGCCACCATCATCGGTGTTGCCGCAGCAATATTGCAGGTTCAACCGCCAGAAGCGGTCGGACAATTACTGCAATATCTGAGCAACGCCGCTGCGCCATGCGCACTGTTTGCTATGGGCATTACAGTGGCGCTGGCACCATCAGGGAATATGCCAAAAGTACTGGGCGTCCTGGTGCCGATCAAATTGTTCGTACATCCCGCTCTGGTTTATCTGTTGCTGAGCTGGGTCGGCGACTTTGAGCCGATATGGGTCTACACAGCGGTTCTGCTTGCCGCACTGCCTACAGCCACCAATGTCTTTGTCATAGCCCAGCAATACGGGGTCTGGTCAGCGCGAGCTTCTTCCATGGTCCTCGTATCAACGGTCTGCTCCGTGCTTACCGTCACTGGTCTGTTGTATTTGATCGCAACAGGCCTTTTACCCGCAGATTTATTTCCGTCGCGCTAGCGCTGAACGCCCCGGCTTGATCCCATCCCCTGCCACATTGCCAGTTTTTTCAAGCCGGGAATTGCACCAAGCATCGACAGGCCAGCGGCCCTGGCAAATTGAACAGGCAGAAAATCCGTCAGCAAAGAACGGTTGAGCAAGTCAATGCCGGCAGTTTTTGCCGGAACCTCCAGCAGTCTTTTCCGGTTGTAACGATCTGTCACCACATGAGAACCTGGGTCATCGACCGGGTTTTCCAGAATTGCAGCAAGATCGGCAACATCGCTCACCCCCAGATTAAAACCCTGCGCCCCAATCGGCGGAAACACATGACCGGTTTCACCGACAAGAACCGTTCGGTTTGCACCAAAACGGGTAGCAGACATGCCAGACATTGGGATTGCAACGGGAGCGGCCTCTACGTGACACTTTCCCAGACTGGACTGCAAACCGTTTTCCACCAGGCGGGATAAATCATCCAGATCTGCCGCCATCAGATCTTCAACCCGATGCGGTTCGATCAGCCAGACCAGACTGGACCGATTGGGAAACCCTTCTCGCCGTGGCAATGGCACCTGCGTGAACGGACCTGTTTCGGTATGGAATTCGGCTGATACGTCATTATGGGGTAGGGAGTGGGAAAAAGTCAGCACAAGAGCAGTCTGTGGGTAGCTCCAGCTCTTCGTCGTAATTCCCGCTGCTTCACGCATGACCGACTGCCGGCCATCGGCCGCCACCACAAGCTTGGTCTCAATGGTTTCGCCATCGTCCAGCATCAACCGCACATGCTCGGCCTCTATTGCCTGCACATCTGCCAGCGCATCAAAACGGGTTATCGAGCTGTTTTTTTCAATTTGCTCTTCCAGCGCCGCAATCATGTCGGCGTTGGGCACATTATAGCCAAACGCCTCTTGGCCTATTTCACCGGCGTTGAAGTCAGTCAGCGGTGCGCGGATCAACCGTTTGCTTCCATCAATCAATCGCATTGTGCGCAGGGGAGCGGTTAACGGTTTGATCGCTTCCCATACACCAAGCCGGTCCAACATATCTATGGCAGGCATCAACATGGCGGTGGTGCGAGGGTCATTACTGGCTCCACGACGGGCAACCAACGCTATGGTTTTGCCCTGACCACTGACTGCAGCAGACAATTGCAGGGCCGCGACCAGCCCCACCAATCCACCACCAACAACGCAAATCGAATGAGACATTGATTTTTCAGGTGAAGATCGCATTTTTGTCACCTATAGCTAAGATATCTGCATCGGATATAAGTCCCTAATGGCATTTTCGAAAGGGCATTGCTGATGCCAGCAGGAATAAAGGGCGCGTCAAATTGACCATGGATAGTCCAAACCAGCCGGAAACAGACTGGCCACATCGCTATGCGCATCTTGCGCCGGTCGATCGGGGCTTGGCACATATCGGCCTCAGACCCCGGTGGACCTTATATGTTCTGACGTCTATTACGCTTATAATTGCCTGGGTATGGCTGTCTTTTCTTGCAGCAGGTGTCGCCGGATCAGCTGTCGATCTGGGACCGGGCATGGCCCTTTGGCAGGACTTGCTGGCACGGTTGCAGGTTAATCCTGATCAAAATGGATTTCTTGCGCTGGTGTTGAAGCTGTGCACCCCCCAGACCATCGATGGAATTGGACCGGGCGTATTCCTGTCCACCTTGTCCATGTGGTTCGTCATGTCTTTAGCAATGATGTTGCCATCGGCCGCTCCGATGATGCGCACCTATGCAGACATCGCTGAGGTTGCCAGCCAAAAGGGCGAAAAAGTTGCGCCTCTTTACGTGCTGATGATGGGTTATCTTTGCATCTGGGCCGCATTTTCCTTTGCGGTAACGCTGTTTCAACTCGTCATAGTGCAACTGGGACTGGCAGCTGACCCGGTATTGCCGATCCATGGTTTGCTGGCTGGTTTCATATTGCTGCTGGCTGGCGCCTATCAATTCAGCGCTTTGAAAAACGCCTGTTTGGAAAAATGCCGCAATCCCTTTGCAATCCTCTTTGGCCGTTGGTCACCCAAATCATCCGGCATATTCAAGCTCGGCGCTGAACAAGGTTTGTTCTGCCTCGGCTGCTGTTGGACGCTGATGTTGGTCATGTTGGTGGTCGGAACCATGAATCTTGCGTGGATGGCATTTTTTACTCTATTTGCAATTGTTGAAAAAAGCGGCAAAGGGAAAGTGACTTCCTATCTTTCTGGCGGCATATTATTGGTGTGGGGCGGGATTCTGTGCCTGGCGTCCCTCACCACAATCTAGCCGCCCTACAAAAAAAGTGAGTATATAAGCCCTATGGCAAAAGAGAGTTGGAGCATGAAGGGCGAGTTGGTCCTTGCGTGCAATTGTAAAGTATTCTGCCCCTGTGTTTTGTCGCTGGGGGATCACCCTCCATCGGAGGGATATTGCCAGACTTGGGCTGGATTCCGCATCGATGACGGGCACTTTGGTGACGTTGATCTGTCAGGTATAAATCTGGGACTGATGATGGAAATTCCCGGCTATATGAGCCGTGGCAACTGGACTGCGGGATTATTTATCGACGAGCGGGCTTCGATCTATGCCAGCAAGGCTTTGACCAAGATTTTTACCGGCAAGGCGGGTGGCACCACCCATTTGCTGTCCATTCTGGTTGGAAATTTTCTCGGGGTGAAACACGAACCGATTTCCTACGAAACCGATGGCAAGACCCGGAATGTGAAAATCCCGAAAATTCTCGATGGTTCAGTAACACCCGTTGCAGGAAAAACCGCAGGCGAAGATACGGTGATCAAAAACTCGCAATACTGGATTGCAGAAGAAATTATCGTAGCACGGTCCAACCGCAGCCGCTTCCGCGCTTTTGGCCGCAATTGGAATTTTGAAGGTCTTTCTGCTGAAGTGTGCAAACTGGACTGGCACGGATAGAACGGCGTTTATGACCAATGGCAAGACCGTCTAATTCAGTTCTGATCGCATTTTCGGTCCATTTGTTTACCGCATCTGGTGCATTTTGGGCTTTTCTGGCCCTTGTGGCTGCGGCGGAAGGCCGGTTTACCAACATGTGGTTCTGGCTTGGCGTTGCCCTGCTGGTCGATGGGGTAGACGGGCCCTTGGCCCGCTACTTTCGCGTCAAATCGGTGTTGCCGAACTGGTCGGGTGAGCTGCTCGACTGCATTATCGACTACGTCACCTTCGCCATGATTCCGGCCTTTGCCCTCTACCAAAGCGGGTTTTTGAAAGAATCCTATTCCTTCATCTGCGCAGCGCTGATCGTCTGCACAAGTGCGATCTACTATGCAGATACCCGGATGAAGAGCCGCGACAACTGCTTCATTGGTTTTCCTATTTGCTGGAACATGGTGGTGTTTACCCTGTTTGTTATGGAACCCGGTTGGTACACCGCCTTTGCAGTGGTGATCATTTCAGCCATCTTGAGTTTTATTCCTCTGCTGTTTGTGCATCCCGTACGGGTGACGATCTGGCGGCCGGCCACCCTTTCGATGTTTGCCCTTTGGACCCTGTGTGGATTAGTAGCCCTGTACAGCTGGTATATCGGTGGCGAAGTGCCGACCCTTGCGCGGGTGGGAATCGCAATTTCGGGAATTTATCTGTATTGCGTTGGGTTCGTCTTGCAGTATTTGGGCAAAGTTGCCTGAAGCGCCTTATTCACGCTTGATCTCTTTTGGACACATTAAATGTTAGAACTCCTCTATGATCCAGCGGTTTGGGCCAGTTTCCTAACCTTAACTATCATGGAAATAGTTTTAGGTATTGATAATATTGTTTTTATTTCCGTTATTATCAACCGACTTCCAGCGGATAAGGCAGAACAGGCACGACGGCTCGGCTTGTTCCTGGCGCTGGTTTTTCGGATCGTCCTGCTGATCTTCCTGACCTGGATCATTGGACTGAAAGAGGACTTGTTTGAATTATTTGGGCAGACATTTTCCTGGCGCGATCTGATCTTGTTGGCAGGGGGCTTGTTTCTGCTCTACAAAGCCACGGCGGAAATTCATGAGGAATTTGAGGGGGAAACGGAAACAGAACAGGCAGAACGGCTTTCAACCAGCACATTTGCCAACATTATCGGGCAAATCATCGTCATTGACCTGGTGTTTTCCGTTGATTCAATCGTGACCGCCATCGGCATGGCCAAGCATGTTGAAGTGATGATTGCTGCTGTCATCGTTGCCGTTATCGTCATGTACATCGCATCGGGAACAATATCTGAGTTCATACGCCGTCACCCAACGACCAAAATGCTAGCCCTTTCGTTTTTGCTGCTCATTGGGGTGTCCCTGGTCGCCGACGGTCTGGGCTTCCACATTCCCCGCGGTTACATCTATGCCGCCATGGGTTTCTCCGTCGGCGTAGA
>CAJQPW010000186.1 GCA_905480295.1 uncultured Rhizobiaceae group bacterium
GAAGAACAACGTGCCTGGCGCACTGGCGCCGTACGGGACCTACGAGTGGATCACGCTCAACGTCAACGGCCGCAATCACGGCGGTGCCGGATTTGCCACACTGGACCCCATCGACAACGTCTACGAGAGGTTTTGGTGGCCCGAGGACCGGAAAGCCATCACCTGGAAAATTGCCAGTAAGCTCGCCTTCAGCGATGCAGGGAAGATGGTCGGAATCGCCTCCGCCCGACTGGGATACCACGGTGATGACAAGGAAGACGTGCGCTATTACTACCGCGCGGTCTCACGAAAAAACGACGATGAATGGAGCCCCCTCATCGAACTCACGAGGGCCCTCGACGTCAGAACGACTCCCGACAGTGAGTACGAGGAGAAGCTCGAACAGATTCTCAACGTCGAGTAGGGGTATTACTGGTGACAAAGCAAACCGATCCGGTCGCACGGGCAAGATCAGATGTGAACCGTCGAGGTTTAATGCTGGTTCTGTCGTCGCCATCCGGTGCTGGAAAATCCACCATCGCGCGAAATCTGCTGAGTGATGACCCGGATATTTCCCTTTCTGTTTCTGTAACCACCCGTGCCCGCCGGGGCAGTGAAATTGATGGCAAGGATTATCATTTCATCAGCAAACGCGACTTCGAAATCATGCGCGATAATGGTGGCCTGCTGGAATGGGCCGAAGTGCACGGCCATTTTTATGGAACTCCTTATGAGCCCGTTCAAAAGGCGATGGATGAGGGGCGCGACATGCTGTTCGATATTGACTGGCAGGGCGCTCTTCAGATGTTCGAGGCAGCACGCGCCGACATTGTCAGTATTTTCATTCTGCCGCCTTCGATGGAAGAGTTGCGCAACCGTCTGATCCGCCGTGCCGAGGATGCGGAGGATGTGATCAACCGGCGGTTGGAAAATGCGCGGGTCGAAATGCAGCATTGGAGCGAATACCAGTATCCGCTGATCAATGATGATCTCGACATTTGCTTTGCCGATGTAAAAGCCATCTTGCGGGCAGAACGGCTTCACCGGGACCGCAGATCAGTGGCCATGACTGACTTTGTCGGTTCTCTGCTGAAATAGCTCTATTGGGCCAGGGCATTGGCCAGGGCCACGAAATCTTCGCTGTCCAGCTCCTCAGCCCGCGCAGTGCCTGCAATGCCAACTTGATCCAGCAAGGCTTGTCCACCGATTGGCTTCAGGCTCTGACGCAGCATTTTGCGGCGCTGGCCAAAGGCTGTTCGGGTGACCAATTCCAGCTGTTTGATATCAACCGGGAGTGGGGCTCGCCGGGGCAACACTGATATGACCGATGACGTCACTTTTGGAGGTGGCGTGAAAGCCTGTGGTGGCAGATCAAAGGCAATGTCCGCCTCAACCCGCCAGTCAGAAAGCACACCAAGCCGACCCCAGGTTTTGCCACCCGGACGGGCGACAATACGCTGTGCCACTTCCTTTTGGAACATCAGTGTCAGGCTGTCCCAGAAAGGTGGCCATTGCGTTCCACCAATCCATCCCGTGAACAGCGGCGTGGCAATGTTATAAGGCAGGTTTGCAACAATCTTCACCGGATCTGAAGCAAGGTCTACGCCCGCATCCTGCAGAACCTGCTGGTGATCCAGCGCGAGTGCATCCCCGCTGACCACTGCCAGCCGATCTGAACTGGCCGCCGAAATATCCTGCAAGGCGCTAAGACATCTTTCGTCCCGCTCGATCGCCACCACCCTTTTTGCACCGCTTGCCAGCAATGCTCTGGTCAGCCCACCCGGACCGGGGCCAATTTCCAATACCGTTGTTCCGTCCAGCGGCCCCGCGGTCTGGGCAATCTTCATGGTGATGTTCAAATCGAGCAGAAAATTCTGCCCCAGCGCCTTCTTGGCCGCCAGACCATATTCGGCGATCACATCGCGCAGTGGAGGCAGGCTGTCGATATGGCTCATTGCGCTGCCAGAGCTGCTGCAGACATCCGGTCTGCCAGGCGCAGGGCTGCAATGGTGCTGGTCGGGTTGGCCTTTCCACTGCCTACGATATCATAGGCCGTGCCATGGTCAGGAGATGTGCGCACGAAGGGCAAACCAAGCGTTACATTCACCGTTTCATCAAAATCCAGGGCCTTGGCCGGAATCAATGCCTGGTCGTGATACATGCAGATGGCTGCGTCATAGGTTGCACGGGCGGCAGGGTGGAACATGGTATCTGCGGGCAGGGGGCCGAAACAATCAATGCCACGCTGCTTCAATGTGTCGATTGCCGGTTGGATGATTTCGATGTCTTCTGATCCCATCGCCCCGCTTTCTCCGGCGTGAGGGTTGAGGCCTGATATGGCAATCCGCGGCGCAGCAATGCCAAACCGTTGCGACAGGTCCCGGGCGGTGATTTCGACCGTCTCGATTATGTCATTGCATCTTAAGCTCGTCGAAACATCCTTCAACGGGATGTGGATGGTGACCGGAACCGCCCGTAATTGGGGACCCGCAAGCATCATGACGGGGCGTATGGCAGTGGTTTGCCCCTGCCAGTTTTGGGCCAATGCACCAAGAAACTCCGTGTGCCCGGGAAAGTCGAAGCCGCTGTCGTACAACGATTTTTTATTGATCGGCAAAGTTATCACCGCGCCAGCCTGGCCTTGTTGAACAAGATCAACCGCACCTGCAATTGCTTCCACCACGCCGGCGCTATCGGCAGCACAAGGATGGCCGGCCTTGCCCTTAAGCGCGTTTTTCAGGGCGATAACCGGCAGGCGTTGAGGTGCTTGGGCGAAAGGATGGGAGGCAGACACAATTTCAAGTTCTACTTCAATACCCAGATCTGTGGCCCGTTGAGCCAAATTTTGAGGGTCACACAGCACAACCATGGAAGGCAGAGCACTGATGTTGCCAGCCAGATGGGACTGCCAGGCCATTAACAACGTATCGGTTCCTATGCCCGCTGGCTCACCGATGGAAACCGCGAGGGGAGGCCGGGTATTCAAGCTCTGATTGTCCACCGGCATGATCTGGAGGACCCTTTCCAGCGATCAGCGTTCGACGATAACCGCGCGATCAGTAATCTCCTTTAGATACTCTTTTTCCAACTTGCTGCTTGCAGCTTTACCTCCACCAGAAAGCAGAGAGGAATCAATACCTGTGGATTGACCGATGACTTGACGGGTTTTGCATACCACGATCATTTCCACCCCCTTCACGTCATCTCGAACGCGGGTGGGTTTGCCGACAGGGGTGCCCTTAATTTCCTTTGCCCATCGGGGCGGCAGCTGAGATTCAAGCAGGCGACCGCGATCCAGCACCGAAACGTCCGTCAGCCCGGCAGCCAATTCTCGCGTGTTGGTGCAGCCGCGCAATTTACCTCTATATCTTTTGGCTTCGGCTCGCCGCTTTGCGAGCAAGGTCTTGCGTTTGCGTTGTGGCACGATGAAGACAATCTGCTGGATCGTGTACTCGTTTTCCTGGGCGCTGTTGGCGCCGACGGCGGGTAGCCAGGACGGACCTGCTGGTCGACCTGCACCGCCAGGTGAGCTACGCAAACGAGCCGCAACCGCCCGCTGCCAACTCATGGATGCCTTGATAAAATCTTTAAAACCACGTTCTGTGACCCCACTTTTCGCCATCATTCGGTTGAGCGAGCTAACTGGCATTTTGTTGTCCTTTGCGAAACGGGCGTAGGCGGCATTGACTTCTGAGGAACCGACAACGGCTCCGATGCGGCGCGCTTCTCTCATCTTGATGGCTTCGTCGATCAACTCGGCCTTGGCAATCCGATTGCTGTTTCCCTTCATGCGCCGCAACCGTACGAATGCGGCGCGTCGCTGGATATGATTGCTCGTAATTGGGGTTTTGTTGACCAGAACCACGATATTGGTTCCACCCTTTCCTTTCAGCGACTTCAATTCAGGAGCCCCTGTAATTCTGGGTGAGTTTGGATCAATAAGCGGTGGTGGCGTGCTGTCTGTGCAACCGGCAATGAACCCGGCCAGAAGGAGTCCGATCCAGATTGGTGCTCGGCTTACTCGATCTAGGCCTGGTGCGTTGCGCGTAGACTGGAGGAAGTCGGATTTAAAGTTGTGCTGCATCGATCTGCTCAATTTTTCAGTTCGCCCGAAAGAGACGAATTATAGGTCACGGTTAGAAGTTATCTTTTCCAGTATATTCCTGGTAGTTCTCATCCGACACGCTTCCTTCGTAATCACCGATGGTGCGCAGGCCGAGTTTGAAGGATATCGACTGGGAATCCTCGGTATTGTTCGAACTGGACCGGCTCTCGTTGAAAGACAACGAGAAAGTGAAGCATTCGTCGTGATAGGAGAGGCCGACGCTGTCACCAATCATCAGGTTTGAAGCGATGTCATATTGCGCGCCGCCAAAAACCTTCCAATGTTCGTTTATGTTGACGGAGGTGATGAAACCAATTTGCTGCCGAATGGTGTCGAAACTGTATTCGGGTTGAGCCGCGATATGAGTGTAGTTTGCGGCAACTGAGCCTTGGCTGTTGCTGAACGAGAGGGTCGTGTCGGTACGGCGAATCGCAAGACTTTTCTCGTCGAACCGAGCTTGTGTATTCAAAGCCAAACCGGACGTGGTGGTCGCTGCGAGCGATGCAACGAAATCGGAACGATCAGATTCAAGCCCTGATTCTTCTCCCACATTGGTCAGGTCATCCATACGTGCATAGGGATTGTCTCCCGCAAGATGGAAAGACTGTCCAACCAGGCCATTGAGCGCCAGGCCATTGTCAAACTGGGCTGAATAAATCAGGCCAACATTTGCCCGCGTGCCACTCTCAATCCGGTCGTATCCTGAGAATTTGTCGCGTTGGAACAACGTGGAGGCGTCGAATACCAGGCTTTGAGAATCTTCATTGGGAACAACCCCGTCAAATGCCAGATCTGGACGGGCAAAAACCTGCGCTATTGGCTCAAACACATGAGTTGCACCTGCGGTACGGGCGAGAATGGGATAGCTGACCTCCAGCCCCGCGGTTGGCATGAACCGAGTATAGGTTCCGTCGCTCAAAGGCATACCATCGGCCGTGCTGGCGTTTGATGAAGTCCAGTCTCCGCGCAATGAAATAGACGGTGTAATGCCTATGCCGCTCGAAGTAGTGATGGTTTTTTTCCAAGCCAAATCAGCACTCAATCGGGCGGTCTCACCTTTGATTCCGTGGGTTCTTATCGCCCGGACCGGATCACCCAGTGCGTCAAGTTCCCAAACACTGCCCAGCTGGTTGCGATGAATGCCAGTCAAGTTGACGTCGAAGGAAAATTCGCCACCAGCGATGTCTTCAGCTTTTACATAATTGTAGTCGAAAACCGGCAATACGGTAGGTTGTTCGCTTTCAAACTGAAATGCACTGGCAGAATTGGTGAGAAGGCTGTTTTGGACCAGATAGCGTTTCGAGGAAAGATCAAAATAGCTGCGGTCGTTCAGGCCTCGCAGGTAGATCTGGTTGGTGAAATTGGACGCCGTAAAGCCGTCAACCTTATAGGTTCGCGAGAAATTATTGTCGGTCTGGGCCAGGACGTCCCAGCCGAATGTCCAGCGCGGGTTGATATTGAACAAACCTTCAGACCCGACCATGGCTCGTCCAGATACGCGGCTGTCGCTGGTTCCTGAGGCAAATTCCTTGCTGTCTTTTTGATCAATGCCCGCAGCGGTAATGGAATAAAATCCGTTTTCCAACTGATGACGCCACTTAGCTTCACCAAGGACGCCCTGCTTGGTAAACCCGGTGGCGCTCAGCGTCAGGTCGTGGCTGTCCCCAGTGGCAATAAAGTAGGATTGTCTCCACGAATAACCGAGTTCCCGTGACGTGCCAAAATTAGGAATCAAAAAGCCAGATTTGCGTTCAATCGTGGGGTCCGCATGACTAAAGTAGGGCAGAAAGGCAATGGGATGGCCAAACAGCTCAAACCGCGCGTTGCGATAGGTAACAGTGCGCTCGACTCCGTCTAATATTACCTTTTCGGCTTTCACTTGCCATATCGGTGGGCGCTCAGGCATATCCTTGCAGGGCTCGCAGGCAGTGTAGACCCCATGATGGAATACGGTTTTTTGCCCGGCAAAACGTTCTGCACTTTCCGCGGCGATGTGGGTGTTGTCGGCTGTTTCCACGCGCAATGCATTGACGAACCCGTCGCCAAAATCGTCGGTGATATCGATTTCCTTCGCATATATGCGATTGCCGTCTGGCTCCAGGATTTCAACATTCCCTGAAGCTTTCACCCGCCGCGTTTTCTGATTGTAGGAAACGCGATTGGCCACCACGTTGTAGCCGTCATATTCCATTTGAACATTGCCGGAGGCGGTGACGATTTGATTGTCATTGTCGTAGATCAGTTGATCTGCGCTTAACAACAGCTGAGCATTGGGGTCGGTTCGAGGCAGAGACTGTGCCTCAGCATAGCTGATTTGAGGCAAAATTGGGACAATGATGGAGCCGCAATAGACTGATGCGCAGAGCAAGGAAGTGCTGATGATTTTGGTCAAAGATCGTTTGTGGCTGCAATCCAACTGCGCGTGCTTATCTCCAGGAAGTGCATGGTCCATTTAACCATCCTCCTGATGCAAAAGAACTGTTACACCTATCAAACTCGCTACTATTGCTGGTGTCCATGCCGCGACAAACGGTGGAACCAGTCCATTGCTCCCAAAAGTGATCAAAAGCTTTGATAAGACATACAACATAAACCCGGCCAAAACGCCAGCAAGAATAGCTTTTCCGCTCAAACCAAATCGTGCGAACCTTAACGACACCGTTGCGGCCAGTAACACCATGGCAACAAACAATAATGGTTGAGACAGAAGGCTTTGGTAACGGGTCAGGAATGGCAAAAAATTATTGCCGGCCAACTGGGCCTTTTCCGCTTGCTCTCCAAGCTGCCAAAACCCGACATTGTCGGCGTTGGTTTGGTCTATTTGCAGGCGAGCCCTGGATATTTTTACAGGCAGCACCACCGAATCGGCTGGACGGCTAAGTTGACCGGGTATTGATGACACTACTTCATGGAGTAGAAAATGGTTTTCGCCTGACGGGCCTTCAACAAATTGAGCGCTCTTTGCGTCCAGTCGCTCAATCAGTTCGCTTCCGCTGCTGTATCGGTATGCGGTGACGCCGTTGAGCTCGGTGCCACCTTTTTGGGCCACTCTGGCTCGGATAACGACGTCGCCACCGGTTTGGTTCAGACGCATCCACGCGTCTTTTGAACTGCCCTTAAACCCGTTGTCGCCATAAAAACCAGCCTCTTTAGCCTTGGAAAGTACGAGGCCCCGCAGAGAGAGTGGGTTATAGGCCAGCGATGCAAACAGTCCTATCAAAGCAGCCGTAACGACGAGAGGCATCAAAAATTGCCACACGGAAACACCTGACGCGCGTGCGACCACAAGCTCAAGCTTCCGATTCAGCATGATCAAAGATGCGGATGCGCCAAACATGACGGCAAAGGGCAAGATGTTTTCGGCAAACGAAGGGGCTCGAAAAAGGCAAACCAAAGCGACATCACTGAAACGCACATGGGTCACTGCGCTCACCTGACGTGACAACTCGATGATGTCGACAAGCATAATCAAAAAGAAAAACAGGAAGAACAGACCCGCCGTGTTGCGCAGGAAATCTCGGGCAAGATACAGTCCCAGTGTTGTGCCGGTCATGAGGTTGCCCCCAATCTCACGGACTTACCAAAGAGCATGGTCCGAACCGGTTGAAGGCGTTGAGAAATTCGGTTTAATTGCGTTTCAACCTTGTTGAGAAGTTCCGGAGGAAAGGCACTTCTGTCGGTCGCCAGCAAGAATGTTGAAACAGCGATAGACAACAGGGG
>CAJQPW010000187.1 GCA_905480295.1 uncultured Rhizobiaceae group bacterium
GAAAACAACAGCGCCGCGGTCCGGTTTCAAACGGCCAACACAAACATTCAACAGCGTGGATTTACCGGCACCGTTGGGGCCGATAATGGCATGGGTTTCCCCCTGCCGCACATCAAGGTCGACATCGGACAAAGCGTGCAGTCCGGCAAAACTCTTATGCACATCATCGATATGCAGAACCGTGTTGGCCACACCCCGGTCAAAACCGCGATCAGGCTCGTTGGAAAGGTCTTCCGCAACAGACATCATGGTCCCCTATTCTGCCGGTTGAGGTGCACTCGCACCTTTTGCATCTTTATTGGACTTGCGCCTGAAGATATTCGTGATCCGCTGAATTCCTTCCATAATGCCGCCCGGCAGGAAGATAACGATAATCATGAACATCAGACCCAGTGTCGTATGCCAGCCTTCGCCAACAAACAGCGACCCAATATTGGTCATCAAATGTTGCAGCGTTTCCGGCAGGAAGGAGAAGAAGCTTTCCAAAATGCCCTCGTTCCATGATGACACTTTCTGCTCGGCATATTTGATCAGCCCGGCACCGAGCACCGGCCCGACCAGCGTGCCGACGCCACCCAGAATTGTCATCAGCACAACTTCACCAGAAGCCGTCCACTGCATTCGTTCAGCCCCGGCAATCGGGTCAGTTGCAGCCATCAGTGAGCCGGCAAGGCCCGCATACATGCCCGAAATCACAAATGCCGCGATCAGATAGGGACGGGTATGAATGCCGGTATAGTTCAGGCGGTTCTGATTTGACTTGATCGCCTTCAGCATCATGCCGAAATTAGACCGCGTCAGGCGCTGGGCAATGAAGAAGCAAATGATCAGCAGGACGGCACAGAAGTAAAAACCGGTATAACCACTCATCGCCATGCCGAAGAAATTGGTTGTCGGAACCCCGTTTTCCAGAACACCAAAGGCCTGGTCGATGATCCTCAGATCAGCATCCAGCAATGACGTTTCGGGATTGGTGCGGATGGCTCGGGTCTGCAATCCGGTCTCACCATTGGTGATTGGCGTTAGCACCGAATAGGCCAGACTGTAACACATTTGGGCAAACGCCAGTGTCAGGATCGAAAAGTAAATGCCCGATCGACGCAGCGATACATAGCCGATCAGATAGGCAAACAGGCCCGCCAGAATGACCGAGAAGAGAATCGCCGGTACCACGTTCATGGTCAGCAGCTTAAAGCTCCAAAGAGTCATATAGGACCCGACCCCGATGAAGGCCGCATGGCCAAAGGACAGGTAACCGGTCAGGCCAAACAGAATGTTGAAGCCGATTGCGAAAATTCCGAAAATCGCAATTTTCTGCAACAGATCGGGATAGTTGGCCCCGATGGGTTCCAAAATGATGGGAAGACAAAGCACCACAGCAGCAAAGCCGACAAACAGTGTGATATCTTTCAAGGCTGTTTTGTTTTGCATGACCTAGTCCTCCATCACGCCTTTGCGGCCCATCAGCCCCCGAGGCAGCGTCAGCAATACAATCACTGCGACCAGATAAATAATGATTTGCGAAATGCCGGGAAGCAGCTCCTGAACGGCCTGCATCGATGCAAAGCTTTGCAGGATACCCAACAGGAACCCAGCCAGCACCGCGCCGCCCAGCGACCCCATTCCACCAACGACCACAACAACAAAGGAGAGCACAAGGAAGTCCATTCCCATGTGATAATCAGGCGGTAAGACCGGCGTATACATGGCACCGGCAACCCCGGCGACGACAGCCGCAAGCCCAAATACAACGGTGAAACGCTGTTCGATGTTAATGCCGAGCAGGCCAACGGTTTCCCGGTCCTGCATGCCTGCTCTGACGACCATGCCGAAGGTGGTAAATTGCAAAAAGGCAAACACGCCAAAGATGATAATGGCTGAGAAGACAAAATAGACGAGACGCCACCATGGATAGATCACGTTCTCACCCAGACCAACCCACGACCCGACATTGGCCGCACCGGAAACCACCTGGGGGGCCGCCTGGGGAATAGGGTTTGCACCGAAATAGTGGCGAACGAGTTCCTGGATTACGATGGCGAGGCCGAAGGTCACGAGAATTTGGTCGGCATGGGGACGCTTGTAGAAATGTTTGATCAACCCACGTTCCATGACGATACCGACAATCGCCATAAACAATGCGGCCAATATGATCGACAACGGAACGGAATAGTCCTGAAGAAAGGCGGCGGCGTCTTCGCCGACCCAGTCCACCATGTAGGAAATCTGTTCTTTCAGCGGATTTCCGAGAAAGTCCTGCTTGTCCTCGTTTATGCGTTCGTAGGACACTGAGAACATACGTTGAAGCGCCACCGCGCAAAACGCACCCAACATGAACAGGGCCCCATGCGCAAAATTGACCACTCCCAGGGTGCCGAATACCAGCGTCAGGCCCAGCGCAATCAGCGCATAGGCTCCGCCCTTATCGAGCCCGTTCAATACCTGAAGAAAAATCGCATCCATCAATTCATCCCGCCAAGCCCGCATCGGGCCATCTGACGGCTCTCCCCTAAAACTTTAAATCTGTCCGCACGTTGCTGGATTGCACAATTTTGGTCGAATAGACAAACCGATATTCGACACAGTCCCCAACATCGCGGATCGGATCAGAAAGAGACTATAGGCTTCCCCACATTTGCGGGGAAGCCCAGTTTTTGATTTAGACCATTAACCGTTGTTGTATGGACCCAGCTCACCACCAAGCAGTGAGGGAGCATATTCAACCTTGGCGCGTGGTGTAACTTCAACCACTTCCAGAACGTCAAACTTGGATGTTGGGTTTTCTTTACCCTTCACAACAAGCACGTCCTTGAAGCACTGGTGGTCTTCAGCACGGTATTCGGTTGGGCCATTGCCCAGGCCGTCGAACTTGAAGCCTTCCAGAGCCGCACCAACTTCAGATGGCTTAAATGTGCCAGCACGCTGACATGCATCTGCATAAAGCAGCGCCTGACAGTAAGTGGTGT
Organism: uncultured Rhizobiaceae group bacterium; assembly: GCA_905480295.1. Lineage (GTDB taxonomy): Bacteria > Pseudomonadota > Alphaproteobacteria > Rhizobiales > Rhizobiaceae > Pseudahrensia. Next base: position 2,967 of record CAJQPW010000187.1, read on the forward strand.
GGGCAGCCTGTGATGGCGGGAAGCCATACTTCGTACCAAACGCTTTAACGAAAGCTTTTGAACCTTCGTCCTGCAAGGACCAGTGCCAGTTGGTGGAACCAAAGATCCCTTTAACGTTTGCACCAGCACCCTGAGCCATCAGGCGCGAGTAAAGCGGCACGACGATTGTGAAGTCCTTGCCGTTAACCTGCTTGTCGCGCAGACCGAACTGAACGGCCTGGGTCAGAGAGTTCACCATGTCTTTGCCGTAGTGGTTCAGAACAAGAGTGTCAGCGCCAGAAGAGAGAACAGGCGTGATGAACTGAGAGAAGTCACCGGCACCAACAGGTGTTTTAACCGCTGCAACAGTTTCCCAACCGTAAGGCTGGGTGTACTTGATCATGGAACCTTCTTGCGAATAGCCCCAGGTGTAGTCAGCTGTCAGGTGATAAACCTTACGGTCTTTACCGTAATTGTTGTTCAACACTGGTCCCAGAGCCGCACCGGTCATTTCCGTGTTGAAGAAGTGACGGAAACCGTTGGCGCGTTTGTCTTTACCAGTGGTGTCGTTGGAGTGAGTCAGACCGGACATGAAAATCACGCCAGCTTCCTGACACAGACCCTGCACGGCGATAGCAACACCGGAAGATGAACCACCCGTGATCATGATAGCGCCATCGTTCTCGATCATACGCTTGGCCGAAGCGCGAGCCGCATCGGATTTTGTCTGCGTATCACCGGTCACGAATTTGACAGTCTTACCGTTGACGCCGCCCTTCAGGGCCTTCGACGAAAACGTATCGAGCATGCCGCCACCGCCAGCATTGATGTGCTCGACAGCCATTTCATAGGCGCGCAGTTCGTCAGCACCCTCATCAGCATAGGCACCTGTCTGTGGGACGTTGAAGCCAAAAGTGACCGTGTCCCCTTTTGGTGCATTCATGTATCCGTGACCATCAGCAAAGGCACGTGTGAAAAAGTAAGGTGTTGCGCCAGCAGCAGCTGCAGCGGCGGCACCACTCTTGATTACGCGACGGCGCGTAATGTCTTTACGTTCACTCATAAAGGTTCCTCCCTTGGAATTGAGCAAAAAAGAGATCTGAGGGCAGATTCCTACCAGTCTCCGGCCACAAACTATTAAGTCTGGGCAAGCGCCGCAATCAAACTTAGGGATTAGACGCCCTGCGCTACTCCCCTCTCAGATCCGAGCTGTAAAAACGGTTTGCAATGGCCTCAAAACTCAATGTTTTGACGATCAATACAGTCTTCAAAGAGCATGGTCCGCTGCAAACAGAATTCTAGTTTTGTGCAGATTTCAGCAACCGCGACAAACAAGGAGCAACATTGAATATCCCGACAAACAAATCGATCCGACCTTGAGAAATTCTGAAAAAAACTCTCAGCCCCCTGGGCAGGATTTGCGCAATTGGCTATGCGGAAGGTCAATACCTGCAATGTATTTGGATACTCAAGCTCCACAACATATTAATCATAAATAAATTTTTGATTTTTTAAACAAGACATTAACTATAAGTTTTTGGTAAATTGATGGAAACTGCAGAATGCTCGCCCTGTTATTTGAAGCAGCGGTGATCACATCGATATTTATTAACCATAAGGCTGGCACAACGGTGCCGCGTTTTTGAGCATGACCGATCACACCATGTATTCCGAGTCTCAGCCATCGCCGGTCGGTGAAGAGATCAAGCAGATCTTCTGGGTGCTTATCAGGAAATGGTACGTTGTTGCCTTGACCATCATCGCCGCCGTCTCGCTGGTTGTTCTGTATATCTGGACCACGACCCCCCTGTTCAGTTCGCGGGTCGAGATTCTGATCGACCCTCGCCAGAAGCAAACCGTTGAAAGCGAAGTGATTCAAACCGGCCTCGGCGCTTCGGCTGCCGGCGCGGATACCCTGTTGCTGGAAAGCCAGGTTGAAGTTCTGCAGTCGCAAAAGGTCATCGATGCCCTGATCAAACAGGAACGGCTGACGGAGGACCCGGAATTTTCCGGTTCGAGTTCTTCCGGATTCAGCCACACCGTAAAAAACATGGTCAAGACGGTTGTCTACGGACCGCAGTCGATGTTGTGGAACGATATGAGTTCCTACGACCGGGCGCTGAACACGCTTAGAAAGCGGACAACCGTCGAACGGCAGCGCAACACCTACGTGATCAGCGTCACCATGCTGTCCAGCGTTCCCAAAAAGGCGGCGCGTCTCGCCAATGCACTGGCCGACATCTATATCGATGACGTCAACGGCGCGGCTTCTGCTGCGACATTGGAAGCGTCAAAAATTCTCAGCTCGAAGCTGGAACAGCTGGGCAAAGTTGCCAATCAGGCAGCCGAGGCGGTCGAGACCTATCGCCGGCGCAACAATCTCATCGACACCAACGACACGTTGGTCATCGAACAGCATCTGAGCAATCTGAACCGCGAATTTTCACAGGCACGCACCCAATTGCAATCAGCTGCGGCCCGTCGCAATCAACTGCGTTCCGCATTCGAAAATGAAGGTGGCTCCGTCATCGACTATTCCAAGATCGGCGAATCAACCCTGATGTCACAATTGCAGGGGCGTCTGGCCGCGGTTGAATCCCGCGAAGCTGATCTGAAGTCGGCCTATCTGCCGTCACATCCCCTGTTGCGCCGGGTCAGGGATCGCAAGGATGCGATCAAAGCGTCGATGCGGCAGGAGCACAAACGCATTTTGAACCGGCTTGATGTCGCCTACAACACGGCCCTGGAAAACTCCACATCCCTGAAAAAGGAAGTGGATCAACTGATCTCACAAATGGCGTCGTCGAACACAGACGCCGTGCGGCTGCGCGAATTGCAGCGCGAGGCCGAAACCAGCCGCACGCTTTATGAAAGCTTTCTGCGCCGCTCCAAGGAAGCCCAGGAGCAGATTGACATTCCAAATAGCACGGCCCGCATAATTTCCTCGGCCTTTCCTTCCTCTCGCCCGGTCCACCCAGCAGTTGTTCTGTTGCTGGTGAGCAGCTTTGCCCTCGGTTCCGTGCTCGGCCTGATTGCCGTATTCCTCAACCACACCTTGTTTGGTCATCAACGGCCGCGACAAGCAGCGCCAAAACAAGCCGCTCCGGCGCAGTCCGAGCCCCGTGCAAACACGGCGTCCCGTGCGATCACGGCGTCTCGTGCGACCACGGCGTCCCGTGCGTCCCCGGCGTCCCGTGCGTCCACGGCACCTCGACCAGCAAACCGGGCCGTGTCGGTGTCCCTGTTGGATCAAATGCGCTGAGGCAAAACGTTATGGTGCTGGTTCTGCACGGGAATACTTTCATCGAACACCCA
>CAJQPW010000188.1 GCA_905480295.1 uncultured Rhizobiaceae group bacterium
GTTTGGATACAACAGCACCAAATTCGAGCCCCAACGTGGTCCAGGCAGGAATAGGTTCCGCTTCCGTTGGCAGCAGTCCTGTAGCCGCCATGATGTCGCGGAAATTTAGTCCGACGGTAGCGACCTCCAATTGGACTTCACCTTTGGCCAATTCAGGCATGGCTACTTCAAAGATGTCCAGGTTGTCCAACACACCAGGCGCGGCCATCGAAATCTGAAAATTGGTCTGAGAATCCTCACGCGAAACGGTTTTACGCCGTTCCGGAAGTTCTTCAGCAGTGACTGATTTTAACCGAGGTGCTAAAACCGTGTCACCGCGGATCAGCAATTCAGTTTCTTTCAGGTCGCCAAAAAGAATATCCTCCAATGCCGGAACATTTGAAGCGGTATCGTCCAGATCTACCTGCTTGAGAGGAAATTCCTGATACTCTGACCCAATTGTTCGGGCCACCGCGACTTGAGGTGCGTTTATCAAACTATTGAGCCCAAATTTATTGGATGGACCATCTGGACGGGCGTTATGGGTGAGTACGAAAATACCAGGAAGCTTTTCCCGATCTCTGAATTCGTCAAGCGCCTGCGCAAACCAAATCATGTCGTGCACATTTTCCTCGACGGATGAAACCAGCTTTTTGGTGCTGATATTCTTGCGGGCAGTAAAATCGCCGGTGCCCCATCCATAGACAATGCCGCGCAATCGACCGGTTTCGAAAGCGCTGTCCAAATGATTCGCAATCCAATGGGTTGGCATGTCATCGATATCGGATCGCCGCAATATATTGGCTTTGCAATTACGTTTGGCTAAGAAATTTTTCAAATATGCTGACAGGACTTTGTCATCAGACAAAACCAGCCACAGCCCTTCAACCTTTGAACTTTTCAAAGGCGCGGTAGGCAGTTTAATTGGGACGATTTCCTCGATCACTGTCGAGGCCGACCCGCCCTCGCCTTGTGGATTTTCTTTTTTACCGGGAAGACGGCGGTTCTGCAGACCAATGACCTGCATAACGGGATCACCCTTGGAGTCCGTCACAAGGAAACCGCTCTGCGCCTCGCCGCTTTTTTCGGGGTCCAATTGTTCTGAGTGAACATAAATGTCTTCTGGCACGGGACGAAACAGCCGGATGGATCGTGCACCAACCGGCAAATAAGTTGGATCTTCCGCACTGCGTTCTTTTGAAATTGCGTCCAGCGTCATTCTGGGGTCGGTGATTTGCAAACATCCGTCAATCAAAGCAGGATGCGCAACGTGCTTGTCAAAATCGTCCGCAATTCCTTCCGTCATCTTGATTTTGGCGGATGTCCGGGAATCCGTCATCCACATATCCGTAACGGTTTTAAATGCCGGACCATAATTTACAAAATCCTGGACTTCGTCAACATCATACAACGCGGACAGAGGGATTTTTTTCTGCCCCTTTTGACTTTTCTTAAACACGTACCGTGCCGGCTTTTTTGTCTGGCATGGACGAACAATGCTGTGCGCACGCAAAGTCCACTCTCCTTCACCTGAATCTCGCACGTGAGAAAAGATACGACACATGTTGGTGTCCACATCCCAGGTCGTAAAGATTACAATCTCATCACCATTGCCGATAAACATGGCTTCTAATATTGCGGTATCCACAATTTCAATTGGCACTTCACCATGGACAGAACGACCGGCCGCGAGCAGGATTTCGATGTAACCAGCGGCCGGGAAAAGACGTTCTGCTGCCAAACGATGGTCTTCCAAATACCGGTTGGATTCGAGATTGATTTCTCCCTTCCACAGCGGCGTAGGTCCAATAATCGGCATGCCAAGAAGCGGATGCAGCATCCGGTGGTTCGACATCTGCCTCGATTCTTCCGAATCCTTCCAATAGCTCTCTTTGTTCCATGGAACAGAGGGCAGCTGCCGCATCAGCAGATGGCTGGCTGGCGTCGCACGTTCCCCGACATCAATCCCATTGACAGCGACTATTGCCCTGGCTTTTGCAAAGGACAATTCATCACTAAAATTGCGATCGAGTGAAGCGAGAATTGTTGCCGACACACTGTTTGCAGAGCAGGTATTGCCGATCGGTCCAACTAAAGTGCTGTGCGGTCCGATTTCGACAAAGACATTGGCTCCCAATTCGCTCGCCGTCTCAACCCCGCCCTTCAGATTTACGGGCCGTCTGAGATTTTCCCAACCATAGGCCTTATCAAAACAGGTTTCTGGTTTTCCGGTAACCGTTGATACGAATGGCAAGCTTGGTGTCGACCAATCCAGTTCGTCCATGTTCCGGTGGAACCAATCCTGACCATTGTCGAGATGATGGGAATGCCAGGCGGTGTCGACGTTCAGTTTACGGATGAAGATTCCGGGATACTCGTTTTCGAACCGCACAATAAAAGCATCGATCGCATCATTGTCCCCGGTGATTGTTGTCGATCCAGGGGCATTTATCGCGGCAACACAAAGGTTCGGTTCATCATCCAGCAGAATGTCAACTTCGGCAGCTTCCATGGCCACTGCTGCCATCGAGCCCCGGGCATTCAATTGGTCGCGAATGGCGCCCCGCTTGTTGAGAAACTTGGCGGCGCTTTCCATGCTCAAACCACCAGCCACATACATTGCAGCAGCCTCACCAATACTATGCCCCAATACCATATCGGGCGTCAGTCCATTTTCCTCCCAAACAGCTGCCAGGCCCACCTGTATTGCAAACAACGCCGGCTGGGTAACAGTAGTATCGTTAATTCTGCTCTCAGCCTCGGGCTTCAGCAATTCTTCTTTTATGGACCATCCGGCGTAATTCTGAAAATGCCCATCAAATTCATCTACCGCACTAGCAAACACCTCATTGGTGGTGATGAAGTCTCGGGCCATTGCCCACCACTGACTGCCTTGTCCCGTGAATACAAAGGCAACTTTTTGGCTCGGCTTTTTGTCACCTGTGAATACCAGGGGCAGGGTGGATTTCGGGTTGTCAGAAATTTTGTTCTTGGCGATCTGCCGCAAACCTTTGATCAGTTCCTTCGACGAACTGGCAACGACCGCACCACGGATATTTCCGCCTGAATATCGTTCTGAAATGGCGGCCGAAATGGTCTTCAGATCACTGGAACGAAGACTTTCGTTCTTTGACAGTTGAGTCACTAACGATTGTGCGATTGCCTGCAGACTTTGTTGGTCATGCGAGGAAATCACGCAAACCGTGCAATTTGATTCAATAGGCTTTTCAGCAGTTTCTGAATCCGAAACCGCAAGTAATTCTGAATTTACCTGGCTCGTTTCCGGAGCCGACGACAACAGCGCGCTGGCATTGGTTCCGCCAAACCCAAAGGAGTTTACAACCGCGTAGCGGCGATCGTCCTGGGCCGGGAATTCCGTCACCGATGTGGGCACTTGGATGTTTAGGACATCCATCGGAATGTTCGGGTTGGCCTTTTTATAGTTGATATTGGGTGGGATCTTGCCATATTTGATGGCCAGTGCGGCCTTGATCAACCCACTAATACCGGCGGCTGATTCCAGATGACCGATATTTGCTTTTACCGATCCAACATAGACCGGTCCGCCACTGCGCTTTTTGCCGATCGCTTCGCCAATTGCACCTGCCTCAATGGGATCACCAACAGGAGTTCCCGTGCCGTGCGCTTCCACAAAACCAATCTGATCGGCCTCGACACCCGTTTTCTCACAAAGGCTTTCCAACATCGAAATCTGAGCACCCTGATTGGGTGCCGTCAACGTTGTAGTGTATCCGTCCTGGTTTACGCTGGTGCCTTCGATGACTGCATAAATCTCATCACCGTCTTCTAGGGCAGCATCGAGTTTCTTGAGAAGCACAGAGCCGACGCCCTCGCCGCGAACATAGCCATTTGCGCTCGAATCAAATGTGGAGAGAACGCCGGTATCTGACAACATTCCAGCTTTTGAAAACACAACAAAAGGAACAGGATGCGCAAGAATATTGACACCGCATGCAAGTGCCATATCGCAGGCGCCACTGTTAATGTTCAAACATGCTTGATCAAGGGCAACCAGTGAAGAGGAACAAGCTGTATCAACAGCGTAACTGGGGCCGGTCAAACCGAACCGGTGAGAAATCCGGTTGGCGTTGATGCACAGGGCATATCCGGTTCCTGCAAAAATTTCACTGTTTGTCAGCCGCATTTCCTGAATGAGTTTATAATCTGACTGCGAAATACCGACAAACACACCCGTTTTTGAATTGTGAAAGTTGGCAATCGGAATTGATGCGTCCTCTACAGCATCGCGCGCTGATTCAAGCAAAATCCGTTGCTGCGGATCCATGGCTGCAGCTTCCCGGGGTGAAATGCCGAATGCTTTGGCATCAAATGACTTAATGTCATCAACAAAACCTGCCCATTTTGAAACAGAACTGGCAAGTTTTTCTTTGTGCTTGTCATAAAATTTGTCAGCATGCCATCTATCTTCTGGAACCAAGATGATTCCACTTTTTTTAGAACACAGAAATTTCCAATAGGATTCAGCATCATGGACGCCGCCAGGCAACCGACATCCGATTCCTATAATTGCAATTGCACTGTTTTGATCGCTCTTTGGATGTGAAACGACAACATCTGGATTTACAAGAACTTGTTTCATAAACTGAATAAACCACTCTACTAATTGCAACGACGCAGCAATCCTTTTAAGATGCTGTTTTTACTCTTTAAATTTTGCGCCTGTACATCAATATATTGATGAAAGTCGCTGCCCCGACCGGACCAAATTAGCCAAATCGTGGCAGTAAATCCACCCAATAAATAAATAACATTAGCATAGATGTCGATTTTACTGTCTGGCTGCCGCGTTGCTTGAAGACCTTCGCGACCGGTGGCGCAAATGGTTGCCATGATTCGTTAAATTCTCCGGCAGACGGTTTGGAGAATTCGGTTTTTGGATGCCGCAAACCGTTGCCTGCGGTGCTCAGATTCCAACAACACCCTTTAGAATCTACTGGCCCGCAGCTTGTGCGTCGTCAGCGGTTCAGGGAAATTGATCCGAAAGATCAAACGCAAGACCCGACGCCAGTGTAGTGCTGAGGAAAGGATCCGCATTGTGCCTGATGGACTGCGTGGTGAAGACAGCATAGCTGAATTGTGCCGCCGTGAAGGCCTCGCTGAAAGCATGTGCTGTAAATGGTCGAAGAAATTTTTGGAGGTCCGTAAAAAGCGTCTGTCAGACGTTATAATGCGTGAAGATTCCAGCGTCGAATTCAAAGGCCTGCACCCTGAAGCGCGTGATCTGAAGGAATGTGTGGCAGACGGTACCCTGGAAAACCGTCTTCTAAAAAAGAGCATGATCGCG
>CAJQPW010000189.1 GCA_905480295.1 uncultured Rhizobiaceae group bacterium
CTACGAATAATCAATGGTTTCGTGTAGTTATGAGTAGCTATGTTTGGAATAAATGGTGCCCAGGAGAGGACTCGAACCTCCACTTCCATACAGAAACTAGCACCTGAAGCTAGCGCGTCTACCAGTTCCGCCACCTGGGCATCAGGAGCGTGCTGGCGGTTTAGGGGCATGTTGTGGGGCTGTCAATTGCAAATCGCATTCCGGTCAAATTCTCTGTGTTTGGTGGCAAAATCAAAGGGTTTTCTGCCCGAATCTGGCCCGCTGGCCTTTCGCCCCAATCCGAATAGGGGTAACTAAATGCCAAATGTTTGAACGCAATGCTGCGGAGCTTATTGATGTCAGCCGATTTTCCTCTGGTAACTGTGTTTGGTGGTTCTGGATTTCTGGGGCGCTATGTGGTGCGCGGCCTGGCGGCCAGGGGCTATCGGGTCCGGGTTGCCTGCCGCCGGCCTGATCTTGCCGGTCATCTGCAACCGCTTGGCAATGTTGGTCAGATCCACTGTGTCCAGGCCAACTTGCGCTACCGCTGGTCGGTGGAACGGGCGGTTGAAGGCGCAGATTGTGTGGTCAATCTGGTCGGCATTCTGGCCGAAACCGGCAAACAGACCTTTGACAGTGTGCAGGCGCGGGGTGCCGGGTGGGTTGCCGAGGCGGCCGCGGCTGAAAACGCGCGTCTGGTGCAGATTTCCGCGATTGGTGCCGATGATGATTCCGCCGCCGACTATGCCCGCACCAAGGCAACCGGCGAACAGGCCGTGCGCCGGGCGGTGCCGGACGCGATTATTCTGCGGCCTTCGGTGCTGTTTGGTCCGGAAGATGATTTTTTCAACCGGTTTGCGGCGATGGCCTGCGTGTCGCCCGCACTGCCGCTGATCGGGGGCGGGAAGAGCCGTTTCCAGCCGGTCTATGTGGGGGATGTTGCCCAGGCCGTGGTCAAAGCGGTGGAAGGCGATCTGGCAGCGGGGTCAACCTGGGAGCTGGGCGGACCGGAAGTGCTCAGTTTCAAACAATGTATGGAACGCATGCTGGAGGTCATCAGCCGCCGCCGGATTTTGATGAATCTGCCATTTGCCGTTGCCAATTCGCTGGCCGGGTTTGTCCAATATCTGCCCGGCGCACCGCTGACACCGGGTCAGGTCGAGATGCTGAAATCCGACAATATTGTATCCGAGGAAGCCAATGCCGACGGGCGCAATCTCGCGGCGATGGGCATTACGGCGACCTCGTTGCAATCGATCTTGCCGGACTATCTGGTGCGGTTTCGCAAGCACGGGCAATTCGAGGCCAATCGCGGTCTTTGACCAAAACCGATGCATCTATGCAACAGAAGCGGCAAATCACGCCACAAGATAGCAAGAAAGTGATGCCATCTTGGTATCGTCTTAATTGCATGGAAACGGATAGTTGCTAAACCTACAGTGAATTCAAGCCTGTTTGCGATGTGAGTCGCAAGCGTAAGACTGATACTATCCGGGTTGTAATCTGATATGCACAAACTGCTGGCAGTGATTTTAGCGTCGACGGTTCTGAGTACGACACCCAATATTGTTTACAAACAAACGGCTGAAGCCCGGTCGTTGTTTGAATCCCTTTTCCCCGGCGCCGCCAAACGCCGCCGACAACGCATTTATCTGCGACGGCAGCGCGAACAACGGTATTTGTCGCGCAAGAGATACCGTAATGGCGGTGGCGGTGCCTATAAGAGCGTGGTCCGCGCACCAGCCTACAAGACGTATATTCCGACCAGTTTGAAGGTGATTGCATTTTCGCAACTGGCAGGCAGTTTCAGCGCGCATGAGCAAAAGATTCTTGCAGCAGCCGCCGCACCGAAGCCGCAACCCAATCTGGATGTTGAAACGCTCCCCAAACAGATCAACCAGCCGGCACAGGGTGACGCTTTCGTTCCCCCCGTGGATCCGATTGCCAATGTGATCGAACGCAATGCGCTTCCTCCGGTCGTCGATGCCGTGGCAGTGGTGTCGACAGGAAGTGTTAGTGAAGACAGTGCTTCCGATACCGTTGCGACCGCTCCCGTGGCGAATGAGCAGGGGGGCGAAACTGAAAAGTCTGAACCGGCATTGCCTGTTATGCGCCTTTCAGCCGGGCACGGCCTGTTAAAGGATATCAAGCTTCGCACCCGGGGCAGTCTCGGCAAAGCGCTGATCGCGCATTACAAGAGCCAGCCTGAATTCATCTGGATTGATGAACAGGGCAAGATCACCGAACGGGCCCATGCCGCTCTGCGGGTGCTTGCGGATGCTGAATCATACGGATTGAGAACCGAAGATTATGCGCTGCCGCTGATGACGGTCAGCGATTCAGCAAGTGAAACCGATCTGCTCCGGGCAGCAATGACCTTTGAATTTTCGCTGACATCGGCCGCCTTGCGCTATATGGCTGATGCGCAAAATGGCCTGGTCGATCCAAACCGGATCAGCGGATATCACGATTTCGCAAATCTTGCGGCCAATTATAAGAATTTTGCGGCGCAAATTTCCAAGTCGGACAATCCCGCCGAGGTGTTGAATTCGGTTCATCCCCGGGACAGCGCTTTTGATCACATGCGGTCTGAACTCGCTCAGTTGCGCAAAGAATCCTACGATGACGTGACGGTCGAAATTGCACCGAAGACGTTTGTGCGCCCCGGCGACACCGACTTTGAGCTTGAAAACATCGTCGAAAGCATTCGTCTCAACGCCTCCGACAAATTGCTGAGCGACCATTTTGATGTGTTTGCCGTTGATCATCAGGACGGTCTTTATTCCGAAGACGTCGTCGATATGGTGCGTGACTTTCAAAGATCGGTCGGCCTGCGCGCTGATGGTATTGTCGGTCGTAAAACCATTGCAAAAATGGCGGTGCCCGATCCCAAGGCCAAGCTGAACAAGGTTCTGTATGCGATGGAACGGATGCGTTGGTTGCCGGACCGTTTGGGTGATACCCACGTGTTCATCAACCAGCCGGCCTATCGTGCAACCTATATGCGCGGAGGACGTACGCACCTGTCGATGCGGGCAATTGTCGGCAAGCCGTCCAACCAGACCAATTTCTTTCACGATAAGATCGAATATGTGGAATATAATCCCTATTGGGGCGTGCCGCGTTCGATTCTGGTCAATGAAATGTTGCCAAAACTGCGCAACAACCCGGGATATCTCGACAATCTGGGCTATGAAGTCACCACGGAGCGGGGGCGACGCATTTCGTCCTACAATGTTGACTGGTGGAGCGTCGGTGCGAATTTCCCCTTCAACGTTCGCCAGCCCCCTGGTGCTAAAAACGCTTTGGGCGAGTTGAAGATCATGTTCCCGAACAAGCATTCGATCTACATGCATGATACGCCTGCCAAGCAATTGTTCAAGAAAGACAAACGGGCGTTCAGCCATGGCTGTGTCCGGCTTGCTGACCCGCGCGCCATGGCCGCTGCGGTTCTTGGTACAAATGTCAGCAACGTGGCTTCACGGCTGGCAGGCGGTCGCAACAAGAAGCAGCAATTGCCAAGAGAAGTTCCGGTCTATGTCTCGTATTTCACGGCCTGGCCGGATGCCAATGGCAAGGTTCAGTTCTACAGCGACATGTATGGTCGTGACAAAGCGCTGAAAGAGGCGATGCGGCTTGAGGCTGACGTCAGGGAGCGGGCCAGCAACGTCTGAGGCGCGTGCACCGCTTCAACTGACTTGACATTGCAACGTCGGGGATCGATAGAGCGGCACTGTTCCTCAGTTGCCGCGCAAGCTGCACGCATGGCGTAAAGGCTTTCGTAGTGGAAAACGATCCGACTCCTCATCAATCACCCGACCGCGATACCAGCATCGCCGCAGATAACGCGTTTTCAGCGCTTGGTCTGTCGGCAAAGGTTGTACGGCCTCTGGCGGTGCTGGGTATTTCCCAGCCGACACCCATTCAGGTTAAGGCGATCCCGCTGGTTCTTGCTGGTCATGATGTTATGGGGCTTGCCCAGACCGGCACCGGCAAGACCGCCGCATTTGGATTGCCGCTGGTCGACCGACTGATCGCAGAGGGCGAGCGCCCCAAACCTCAAACAGCCCGTTCGCTTATTCTTGCGCCGACAAGAGAGCTGGTGAACCAGATTGCCGACAACCTTCGCAACTATGTCAAAAAAACTCCGATCTGGGTGAGCTCGGTGGTCGGTGGGCAGTCCATCAATCCGCAGATCAAACATCTGGTTCGTGGAACCGACATTCTGGTGGCGACGCCCGGGCGGCTGCTGGATCTCGTTGATCGGGGCGCTATCCGGCTGGATTCTGCAAAATACCTGGTTCTGGATGAAGCCGACCAAATGCTTGATCTGGGTTTCATCCACGCCCTGCGCAAGATCGCCAAATTGCTGGGTACACCGCGTCAGACATTGTTGTTTTCAGCCACCATGCCCGACTCGGTCGCTGATCTTTCCAGAGCCTATCTCAATGATCCGGTGCGGGTGGAGGCCGCCCCGCCAGGCAAAGCGGCTGATAAGGTTGCGCAGAGCGTTTATTACGTTCAGGCCAAGGGCAAGGTGGATCTGCTGAAATCCCTTCTGCACGAGCGGGAAGGGGACCTGTCGCTGGTGTTTGCCCGCACCAAACATGGTGCAGAAAAACTGATGAAACAGCTTGTTGCCGATGGCCTTGCAGCGGCGTCAATCCACGGCAACAAGAGCCAGGGTCAACGCGACCGGGCGCTGAAAGCCTTCAAACAGGGGGAAGTCCGCATTCTTGTCGCCACCGACGTTGCGGCCCGTGGCATCGATATTCCTGGCGTCAGCCATGTTTACAACTTCAACCTTCCTGAGGTTCCGGAAAACTATGTGCACCGCATTGGACGCACCGCGCGTGCTGGTCGTGATGGTCAGGCCATCGCTTTCTGTTCGCCGGATGAAGCCAAATTGCTGAAACAGATTGTGCGCCTGACAGGCCTTGAGATTCCAACAGCTGGCTCCGATGGCAGCGAGAACGAGTATGCTCCTCCACCGCCTCCCCGCCGTGGTCGCAACCGGTCAAAGGGCAATCTCAACGCAGAGGGGCGGCCAAAAAAGAAGAACAATGCCGAGAAGTCAGATCGTCAGGCCAAGGACGGTGGCAAGCCGTCACAAAAGAAACGTCCACGCCCCGGGGGACGGCGACGCAAGGAAATGAGCGAAGCAGAAGCCGCGTTGGATTCATCATCGGCCAGTCCGGGCAGCCGCGGCGAAGAAAAGAAGCGCAAACCCCATCACGCAAAAGGGTCCCGTTCAGGCAAGCCACGTGCCGGAAAGATCGGCGGTCCAAAACAGGGGGGACATCACGGCAAGGCGTCAGGCAATCGGGGAAAGCGGAGTGGCAAACCCCGCTAACGCCCGCGCTAACCTATCGCCATTTAATTGAACAACCGGCAGATGCGACCTGTTCGCGCGGTCCCTGGCCTGTTTTCGCAACCTGCCGCATGGCGTCCAGAAGATCGGTTGACCGCGCGTTTATCTGTTCGGGCGAGGCGCCCGGGCGACAATCGTCCAGCCTGCCGCGGTATTGAAGTTCAAGATCAGCGTTGTAGCCAAAGAAGTCAGGCGTGCACACGGCACCATAGGTGCGGCCAATCTCCTGCGTTTCGTCAACAAGATAGGCAAAATCAAAGCCGTATTTTTCGGCAAACCGCTTCATGTTTTCTGGGCTGTCAGCCGCGTAGTTTTGATTGTCATTGGACATGATCGCGACCACGCCGATTCCCTCGCCCTGCAGGGTTTTGGCGTCTCGTGCCAAGCGCTCAGCGACCGCAACGACATAGGGGCAGTTATTGCAGATAAAGGCAATCAACAGGCCATTGGGGCCGGCAGAAGATGCAAGCGTGTGGCGTTCGCCCACCGGTGTTGCCAGATCAAAAGGAACCGCGGGGGTGCCAAAGGCGCATAAAGGGGTATCAAGCAGGGCCATGCCACATTCCTAATCTCGAACGGTGGCCCTCATACTAGGCGCGGGCGAGGATTGCCGCAATCTCGTCCTTGAGTTTCAGACGCTGCTTGCGCAACTGGGTCTCAAACAATTCGGATGTGGGCTCGATGCCGGTCTCCACGCGATGAATTTGCCGGTTGATGTCGTGATATTCTCCTGACAGCCGGACGAAATGCGGATCATCCATTTTCAGTTTGTGGAGGAGTTCAATCTTGTCTGGAAATTCTTCAGCCAGTTCGTGGGGTGTATGGGACATGGTGCCTCGCTTTTGGTGGAAATGAATTTATGGTCTGAACTGTTCAGCGTTCACGGATTCGGCGGTGTTCCGGATGCAGGCTCTTGCCGAGGATGTGTTCGCTGCGTCCGATCACATCATGACTGGACCCGACGATCAGGGGGTCGGGCTTACCAACCGTTTGCAGGTCTTTGCCGGGATAGGGCAGGGCGCTGAGAAAATGGCGCATGCAATTTAAACGTGCCCGCTTCTTGTCGTTGGATTTTATCACCGTCCATGGCGCATCGGCGGTGTCGGTATAAAAGAACATCGCTTCCTTCGCTTCGGTATAGTCTTCCCACTTATCCAGCGACTGGCGATCAATGGGGGAAAGTTTCCAGCGTTTGAGGGGGGCAAGTTCGCGTGAGCGAAAGCGTTGCTTCTGCTCATCCTGGGTGACCGAGAACCAGTATTTGAACAGGATGATGTTGGAACGCACCATCATCCGTTCCAGTTCTGGAGCTTCGCGCATGAATTCCAGATATTCATTGGGGGTGCAGAAATTCATGACCCGCTCAACGCCGGCCCGGTTATACCAGGACCGGTCAAACAGGACCATTTCCCCACCGGCGGGCAGGTGGTTGATATAGCGCTGGAAATACCATTGTGACCTTTCGCGTTCGGTGGGTTTGTCGAGGGCAATCACGCGGGCGCCACGCGGGTTCAAATGCTCCATAAAGCGTTTGATGGTTCCGCCCTTGCCCGCAGCATCGCGGCCTTCAAAAAGCAGCACGACTTTTTGGTTCGTGGCCCTTATCCAATCCTGCACTTTCAGCAATTCCACCTGCAGACTGGCCTTTTGATCTTCGTAGTCTGACGTCGAGATTTTATCGTCATAGGGATATTGCCCGTTTTCAAAGAACTGGCGGGCCGAGGGGGGCTGACTGGAAGATTCTGCTGCGGCTTCTGGAACTGCATCGACTTTATCAGCTGATTTGGTGTCTGGTTTTGGCGAATGGGTCGGCTTGGACGATGCCGGAGAAGTGTTGGTTCTTGATTGTGTTTTTGCCGTGGCCAATTTGCGCTCCCAAACAAAGTTATGTAGCTTCAAAGCATCTATACATTGGGGCGTTGCGGCGGTTTGATTTGAATCAATCGACCGGGCTTCGCTGTGAATAGGGTTTATTCCCGACGATAACAAATTGGCACATTTAGCCCGAATTATTCACCAAGCCTATTCGGTTTTTGATCAAGCGTAGGAGATCGGCCGGGTTGACGG
>CAJQPW010000190.1 GCA_905480295.1 uncultured Rhizobiaceae group bacterium
CAATTTCTTCGATTTCCGTATGATCAAAGCCATCGCGTTCGAGGCCAGCAAATTGCTGCTTTAGCTTTTCAATCAGTGTCTGGTGATCCGGAATATGGAGTGTTCCGCCTGGGATCACATAAGTCGCTGGTTCCGTGAACAAGGCAGCCATTCCTTCAAAATCACGTGCGTTCCAGGCGGTGAGGTAGACTTTTATCAGCTCTTCAATTTCTGTTTGTGTGGTCATCTGCGATCCCGTTCTTAGCTTTATGAACCGATCAAGCGGGTTTTTTTATCCAATTGCCAGTCCTACAGACACCAAACCCCGCATTGTGGGAGCCAATGCAGGGTTTTGAGACTGCCGCCGGTTTAGGACTGGAGATTAAAACGAAGCGGTATGCTGTACGTGAAGGATGAACATTGCTGTCATTGCGATGGCTGCGATTGTGATGATCAACATGGTTCTTTCCTCGTGAATGGGCTGTTTGGGGAGATCAAACAGCCAATGTGTACTGGACTTGCTCAACAAAGGTGGATGCCTGGATCGCCAGATCGTAAATGGCTGCTGAGACGATTGTGGCGAACTGTGCAAACATTTTGGTGTTCCTGGTTGGCTTGTCGATGATCAAACCATAGGCCAGCACAAATCCAGATTCCGTGCGTTTTTGCACAGTGTCGAATTACCTCCGATCCATCTGCCCTTGATCTACGTCATTGCGAAATCGCTGCCCTGCTGTTGTCCTGATAGTGTGAGATCGTTCAGAAAAGGCTCTTGTCATGTTAAATCTTATAAAAGCTGGTTGGATTGCTTCTTCTCGACTTGGGATTTGTTTTGCAGCGACCGCCTATTGGGCCACTCTCTTTTTGACTCCAATTGCCGCCGCACAGACCACCTCTACTTCTGATCCGCTATTTGATCGGGGCATGGCTCTAGTCAGCCACAACTGTGGACGATGTCACGCCGTAAAAGGCGACGGGGCGAGCTCTCATCGTCAGGCTCCGCCATTTCGCAACTTGCTGCAGCGTTACCCAATTGATGCGTTGGAGGAGAGCTTCATTGACGAAATATACAGTCAACATCCCGACATGCCGGTTTTCGAGGTGACGCCAGAACAGCTTGATGCAATTTTGTACTACATTTTGGTCATTCAGAGTGATTAGCTCCCGAAGCGTGGCCCAGAAATTGGGGGGGCTAGACACGATGACAAACCCTCTAAAAAGTGCTGCGGTAAAGAAACCGAGTGAGCAATGTTGCGGTTGCTGCGATGGCAAGCATGAAATCGATCGGGTGTCGGTGCCGAAGTTGGGTAGGAAATCACGTTGAATTTAAGAGTTAAAAGCGCCGTTGCCATTGGTTGGCTTTCGGCAATGGTCATCGCGGTTTCGTCCTGCAGCCTTTCCCTACCCGACAGCTTGGGTGGTGCGCCGGCCTCATCTGCACCAACCACCGATGTTGCAGACGTCACCTATCAGGGAATCTTCCCTTATCATCCGCTTGTCTACCACCTTGATCTTTCGATACTGGCTTACCAGCTTTATGATCAGAGCCTCGTTTGGCCGTTTGATCCTTATTATGAAGAGCTCAGTGGTGAAGGGGATCAGCGCAAGAAATTCATGAATAAGGTGCACAATTGGGCGGTTGGCATGGGTTCGGAACAGGTAACAAATCGTGCTGGTATTCGCTCCTATCGTGGTCCTGGAGCACTCAGTGGATTTCCCCACAACCTGACACACGATCCGATACTCTTTGACTACAGTCAAGTTGTCCCGCGCCGTCGCAGCCTGTCCAACAGCAATGGTCGTTGGACCGAATATCGTACACCCGAAAAGATCACGGCGACCATCAAGGATACGTTTGTTTGTTATCGCCCGACGAATGCCGCTGCCTCCACTTCGACCCTGGCCCGGGTGCCGCAGGGACCACGACGTTCAAAAATTGTGGGTTCCAACAGTCTGCTTACCTTTGAAGGGGGTACGGGAGATAAAGGTGAACAGAATCAGCCAGCATCCCAAAGCATTATGGGGTTTGTCCTGTTGAGGGAAAAAGATTCGGGCGCCTATGATATTCACATTGCCTTTCGAGGAAGCCGGAGCGGTGATCTTCTGCGTGCTGCAATTCAGGCGCTGAGTGATAGCCGGGCAAAGGGCAATCCAGATTGGATAACGGATCTTGGCTATGATCGCCTGGGTTCTGATCAGGGGGTGAGTCATATCAGTTCGGTGGGTAAGGTCCATCGCGGCTTTGCTCGCAGCATGCAATCAATCTATCCCAACCTGTTCCGTTGCCTCTCCCATGTGGCAAAACTCAAACCGGGGGCCTATCCCGACAATATTTATGTCACTGGACACAGCCTAGGCGGCGCGCTGGCGCAGGCCTTTGTCTCGGGCGTCCTGATGGGAAACACGTACGGCCCCAATGGCCGCGGCAAGGCCATGCCGACCGCCCTTTCGAAATGGCCATGGCGGCAAATCAAACTGGTGTCATTCAGTGCTCCGCGAATTGGTGATGCGGAATTTGCCAGGGTGCTGACAGTTGACCGACTGCAGTCGGAACAGTTTTCATCCCGAATTAATCCGGTTGACCGGCGTGCGTTTAGGCCCAGCAACAGGTTAATCACCGGGCGCTTATTGGATGTCTCCAGACCTGCCGGGTTTAGGGTTCTGCACTCCAAAGATCCGGTCACAACCGAAAAGGGGGCGGGTGGCAAACATGTTGGCAAAACCGTCTATGTCAACGAACCAAAAGCACTTGATATTGTCTCCCCACCCGATCCGTCGGCCCATGAGCAAAAGGTCGTTCGTGATCTATTGCTGAAAGATTTGAACGACAGCACCAGCCCACGGCTGGCGATGCAATATCTGGAGATGAATACTATCAGTCCGGACTATGACAAGCGCAACAAAGGCAGTCCGGGCGAGTTGAGCAAACTTGCAGCATCGATAAAGCGCTATTATGCAAGCAATGGCATTGCCTTTGAATCAGCAGCGCTTGACCGCAATTTGAAACTGCGCCTGACCATCGCCAACCAACCGTAGTGTTGGCAATGCTGCGGTGGTGAGGGCTCAATGCAAAAGTGGGCAAGACTGCGTTCACCTAAAACCGAAAGTCAGTATTGGTGAGATCGAACAAAGCAATGCCAGTCGCGTCAATGGCCACAATTCTCCCAGTGTTGCCAACATAAAACTATGTCGCTCAACGAACATTGTAACTTAGTCTTCCAAGTCGTTTTGTCCGCCGCTTCTCGGTCATCCGATCTTCAAAATTCGATCCCAATCTGAACGGCTGCTCTGGAGAAATCCTGGGAACAATTCCGAACCGGTCCGAACGGCAGGTATGGGCCGGAAGCTCCCGAGCCGAGTAGTTCACTTTTTTGTATGCGTGGTTGCTAACTGCTCAACGAAATTTTTGTTGTGATAGCTCTGGGAGTGTCAGCATGACGCAGACGGTGCGGAGTGGAGGGTCGGTCGGAGAACTGTCATGACTACTCCAAACCTACCAGCCATCATCCCAGCACGCCGCGCTTGGAACAAGGGACGAATTATGGGCCAGAAACGTCCTCTTCAACCCAAGCATGTTTGGGCGATCCGTGTTCGGTTAGAACTTGCAGGACGATTGCGTGACCTTGCACTTTTCAACATGGCAGTGGACAGCAAACTTCGTGGTTGCGACCTCGTGAAACTTGAGGTGACAGATGTTTTTGTTGCAGGGCGCATCAAAGAACGAACATCAATTATCCAGTCCAAAACGCAGCAACCTGTTCAATTCGAGATTACAGAAGGAACACGAAAGTCACTAAGTGCCTGGCTGGATGACCCTGCGATGGTTGGTTCAAGTTTTCTTTGGCCAAGCCGCTTTCACAGGTCGGATCACATCTCAACCCGTCAATATGCTCGGCTAGTAAAAGAGCTGGTGGACAGCATTGGTCTTGAGCCAAGCGCTTTTGGAACTCATTCATTGCGTAGAACAAAAGTTGCCCAGATTTACAAGAAAACAGGCAATCTTCGTGCGGTGCAGTTGTTGCTCGGTCACACCAAGATGGACAGCACCGTAAGATACTTGGGTGTTGATCTAGAAGATGCGCTTTCAATCTCGGAAGGTGTTGAAGTCTAAACAATGGGGCTGGCTGTGCTTCAGTCAGCCCAGACTGGTCCCTGGAACAGGCCAACGACATTCAATCGGGGGGCGACAAAGCCGACCTTCAATATATCGGGCCATAACTTCGGGTGAATGGCCGACATGCGGACCTTTCACCATTTCTAGCTTTGACAATTGTCCAGTGTACGACACACATCATCGATGTCACTTTGTGCCAGAAGCGGATATTGGTGCAAATACGCGAATGGGCGATCTGAGCCCAAAGCCGGCGCTGAGTTTTATCTTATCAGTCGCCGGATGGATGTGATCGTTCCAGCAAGGTTTTGGCCAATTCCTCCGCTATGCTATGAGAAAGAGACGGCACATTACTGGCAGAGTTAGATTGGGGGGACTCTAGAATGAGGCTCATATTCTCCACGATAATCTTGATCATGGCGATCTCCACGCCTGCATTCACCGGCCCTATGAACGACGCAGCGAAGAAGGGTGATGCGGTAGAAATCAAACGGCTGTTGTCATCAGGTGGTGATGCCAACGAAGTTGACCCAATGGCATCCCCTCTTCATTGGGCGGCAATGAATGGACACACTGAAGTTGTCCAGGTTCTGGTCGCTAGCGGTGCAAATCTCGATGCGCCAAGCAGCATTCTCGGGATGCCACTTCATGTTGCCGCTAAATTTGATCGAGAAGGTAGCGCACTGGCTCTGCTTAAGGCCGGCGCGGATGCAAACGTCCGAGATCGGAATGAATTAACACCACTGCATTTTGCCGCACTCGCAGGCAACAAAAGGATAACAGAAGCACTTCTTGAAGCTGGCGCTGACGCCAAGGCCGTCACATATGGCAGTGGAAGAAGTTCGGATTTTGAGACTGGCTGGTTTCAGCCGCTTCATCTCTCTGAAAGACATGATCACTCCGAAGTATCAGAACTACTTCGCAAAGCGGGAGGTGGGTCGAAAAGTATCGAACCAATGGCTGATCTGATAGCGACGGGCGATCCAAAGCGTGGCAAGGAGCTTGCTGTCGCGCGTTGCACTAGGTGTCACATCCTGGATGCTGCAAGTCCCAGTGGCGGAAGCAGTTACTTCGCAGGCCCTCCGATCAACAACATCTACGGACAACCTGTCGCTGCTACGAAGGATTTTGACTATTCAGCAGCACTTTCGAACTTTGGGGGTGTTTGGTCCGATGATCGTCTTTTCGCCGTGATACAAAACCCAATGCTAACTGTGCCTGGGATAGTAAAGCCGGAAATCAAAGGTCTTACGGCCGATGACATTGCCGACATAGTGGCTTTCTTGAAGTCAACATCAGACTGATTTGATCTAGGCATCCCACAAAAATCCGCAAAGTCCGCTCTACCTACTAACTCGGGGCCAACCAACGGCAACTTTGGGTTGTTAGTTCAAGCCTGCACCACAAAGCTTTTGATGTTTTCGATAAGTTTTGGGAAGCCGGGTTCGTTGCCAAACATCATATGGTTTTTGCTCTTTAACCGAGAAGCGGACTGACTTACCTTTCAAAGCATGTGCCACCTTCCACCAGCGACACCTAGTCAACGGCCATCGCCCAACAAATAGTCGATCTTTATTAGCTCGTGCGCCGTGCGGAGTGGCCAAACAAACGTGAGACGATTCCTGAGAAGTCCTCTCCCCGAATACGGCGGGCACGGCGGTCATAATGGGCGTAGTCAATCGATCCATTTGAAGTGCGATAGATTTTGTTGTCATTCTTGTAGGCCATTGGAATTTTCCTTCTCTTTCCTAATTCGATGACAGCAGTATTGCGGGCCTGCAGCTCGTGCGCTTGAAGAATACCTTGGGAAAGCCTTGAGATGTCCTTGTGTTTTGGCCGAACACCTTGCGATTGGCTTGATTGCTGGTCATTCAGTGTGTTTATCTCGGTGCATGAAACGCCGCTTTGCTGATTGTGAAATTGACCCCGAGAGCCATGAGTTTCGGTGTGCGGGTGAACTAATCAAGCTGGAACCACAGGTATTTGATCTGATCGCAATGCTTGCGGACAATCCGGGCCGCCTTGTTTCGCGCGATGAACTGGTTGAAACGATCTGGAATGGACGCACAGTAAGTGATTCGACAATCGATGCACGAATTGCTGCTGCTCGACGTGCCGTTGGTGATGACGGTGCTCGTCAGGAAGTAATAGAGACCATTCCGCGGAGAGGAATCCGGCTGGTGGCCGAAGCTGCGCTGGGGAAGCCCGAACAGATCGCAACTGACGGTCCAGACAACCAGACTGTGCGGTACACTTCTTCATTTGATGGTACGCAAATTGCCTATGCATTATCTGGAAACGGCCCTCCACTTATGCGGGCCGGACACTTTTTGACCCATCTTGAAAAAGACTGGCAAAGCTCGGTTTTCAGGGCCACCATCACCGCATTTGGAGCCAATCATACTCTCGTCCGCTATGACCAGCGCGGTACCGGACTTTCACAGGCGGACGTCGACGAGCTATCGATCGAAGCTTATGCGAGTGATATGTTGG
>CAJQPW010000191.1 GCA_905480295.1 uncultured Rhizobiaceae group bacterium
GTCCAGGACATAACCCACCCCAGCCTCTCCGGTGATCGGGATACGCTGCGCATGAAGCTCCGCCATGTCGCGGTAAAGGGTGCTGAGGGAGGTTTCCAATTCATCGGCAAGCTCTCGTCCTGTGATCGGCGACCGGGTAGATCGCAAAATCTGGATTATCTGAAACAGCCGTTCGGTGCGACGCATTTTTTGCTTCTCCTCTCACACTACTGTCATAACGGTGAGAGCAGCACTTTTCTAGAAGGGTTTGGAAATCAACAGAAACAGGCGCTGCGGAAGCGCTCGCCACAAGGAACCGACCCATGATCCACTTTGAACGAAACCTGACCATTGGTGCAGATGCAGAGGCTGTTTGGGCCGTTCTTGAACGCTTCATGCATATCGACGAATTTGCCCCGCAGATCGTTTCAGTCGATGCGCTGACATCAGGAGAAACGGGCGTGGAATCAAAGCGCCGCAACCATTTTCAAAATGGCACATCCCTGGTGGAAGAAGTAACCGCGTGGCGGCCGGAAGAAGGCTATACCGTTCAACTCTCGGATATGGCCGCAATGCCCCTGCATGATGCCAGTTCGGAGATTCGCATCGACACACGGGGCCGAGGTTCGGTTGTCACATGGACCTTTGACTATCGCGTCAAATACGGGCCGTTGGGTTGGCTGATGGGACAAACGCTGATGAAGATGATGATGGGCAAGATCATTGATGCAAATTTGAAAGGACTGGCCGACAAGGCAATGGCCGGGCATGCCGGTTAGGGCTCCGTCACAAGACTGTCCCTGCTGTCAATCCGATTCCGCAAAACAGTTTTCGGGCACCCAGCCATATTCTCCCTTGTTGTTTTCACACCACAGCCAGCCATGGGTTGCTCCATGCACCGTCAACACCTCGCCGGGGGCGCAGCTTAGTTCAACCGCGGAATAGTCCCGTACTGCCCTGCCCTGTGTTTCGGTAACCTGTGCCAGCAAATCATCGGGAATCCAGCCCTGTTTGCCAGAAGAGTTCTGCGCCCAGTTCCAGACATGGCCATCCCAATTATCCTGACGTCCTGACAGGTTGACCAGGTCTCCCTTACGCACTGAAATCGGATCAGCGTAACAGACGGTATAGGCAGAACGAGCCACGCGCTTTCCTGTCATTGATTGCTCCAATTCATCTTGCCGATCACCGAATAGCCACCCTATAACATATTCGATACCCAGTCTGAATTGAGCGCCATGAGTAATCCTGTTCTTGTTGAAGTAACCCGCGGTTCTGCCCTGGAATCACGCCATCGCGGCGCGATCAGTGTTGTTGATGGAGACGGTACGGTTGTACTTGAACTGGGTGACACCGCCCTGCCCGTTTTTCCCCGTTCGGCGGTCAAGGCCATCCAGGCCCTGCCGCTGATAGAATCCGGTGCGGCGGATGCGTACGGTTTTGAAAATGCCCATCTGTCGCTCGCCTGTTCCTCCCATTCGGGAGAAGATGAACACATCGCGACCGCCCGTCAGATGCTGAAAAATGCGGGACGAACGGAGAATGATCTGGAGTGCGGCGGTCATTGGTCGACCCACGAGCAGGTGCTGATCCATCAGGCCCGCACATTTGCCGAACCACCGGGTGCGGTGTGTAACAATTGTTCCGGCAAACATTCCGGTTTCATCTGCACGGCTGTCCATATGGGGCTGGATCCCAAAAACTACATCAAACCGGAACACCCGGTCATGCAGCAGGTCAAAGCGGCCCTGGAAGACCTCACAGGCGCAGCGCATAAGGAAGAACTGCGGGGTACTGATGGATGTTCCATACCCACCTATGCCGTACCTTTGCGCAATCTGGCGCACGGCTTTGCCAGGATGGCCAGCGGCAATAATCTGGGTGTTGAACGGGCAAAGGCAGCCCAAAGACTGTTGCAGGCCTGCATGCAATCACCCTTTCACATGGCAGGCAGCAATCGATTTTGCACCCGATTGATGGAACTGGGGAACGGCCGTCTGTTTGCAAAAACCGGTGCCGAAGGGGTCTATTGCGGCGCCATTCCCGAACTGGGACTGGGCATCGCGTTGAAATGCGATGATGGCGGAACCCGGGCGGCAGAAGTCATGATGGCGGCAACAATTCAACACCTGCTTCCATCCGATGATCCGCTTCAGCCCGCCGTGTCTGCGATGGCCAACACAGTACTCACCAACCGCAATGAAATCGAAGTTGGTACGCTTTCTGTGCATTTGCCCGAGGGGTTACCGCGGCCAGTCTAGGCCTTGCGCCTATGATGCCGCTTTTGCCTTTGCGCTGCGGTCAGACGTCGCGTCAGGGCGCACGTCGCGGGAAAAGGCATAGATTGCCAGCGCAATGACAAACAGAATGAAATAGAGCCACAACACGCCTTCAAATCCCGCCACAGGAATTTCGGGGTTTTCCTGCTCGCGATAAACCTGGGATGATGTCCATTGCAGAACGCCAACACCTCCCATGTTGAAGAAGTTGACCAGCGTCACCCCCCTGCCCGCCATATGCTGAGGAATGTTGGCGGTGGCATGCGCCATCAGCACCGCATAACACAGGGAAAAGAATCCTATTGCGACCAGTAAAATGGCCAGCGTGACCGGGGGTAAAATTGGATTGAACGCCCAATAGCCGAGACAGACAAAGGTGACGCACGACCCGCAGAAGGCGACCCATTTGCGGCTGTTAAACACCCGGTCAGCCGGTCCGTAGGCAAAGCTGCCAACGACCATCGCAACAGCCATAAAGAAAATGATCGAGCCTATTTCCGCCACGCCCATGTCGTGCACGATATCGAGATAAGGACCAGCCCAGAGACCACGCAGACCACCAACAACACCATAATTGACAAAAATCAGCGGCAGGATGAACCACAGTTCGCGCATTTTCAGGATTTCCAGATAGCTCCCTTTCTGGGTGCTGACCGTTTCAGATCTTGCCGGGTCTTTCACAAGAACGGCGATCAACAGAGCCAGGATCAGGGTGATGACCGCCAACCCGGCCATGACGGCGCGCCATCCATAGGCCTCTGTCGCCCAGGCAAGCGGGCTGGAGCCCAAAATATTGCCGAGCAATCCAATCGCCATGAAAGTGGACGTCAGCGTTGCAAACTGCCGTCCATCATACCGCAGTTTGAACAGATAGACCGACGCCATCAGAATTGGCGCACAACCCACACCGAGCAGGATCATCGCGGCAAAGACCATGGTGCCAGACTGGGCAATGGCAAACAGTGCACCGCCCCCGGCTCCACACACCGCAAACAGGCTGACCGTGGTCCAGCGTGGTCCAACCCGGTCGAGTAGTACACCGACAAGCAGCTGACTGATGGCAAAGGTCGCAAACCAGGCACCCAGCGCATCGCTGAGCACCGCGGGGCCCAGGTTGAGTTCCTGGGTCAGTTGTGGCGACAACACCGCCAGAAAGGACCGGTAAAAGTGGCTGATGACATAGGCGACAGCGAGTACAATGATGCCCGACACGAAAATGCTTTCTGCGCTGTTACCGCTTCAAAACACCGCAGCGTTGTGAGGTGTTTGAAGACCGGACTTCCGCTATTGGTCGTGAACGGAAAAAAACGATGGTGCCCCCTGCCGGACTTGAACCGGCACGGCCTTCCGGCCTACAGATTTTAAGTCTGCTGCGTATACCAATTTCGCCAAGGGGGC
>CAJQPW010000192.1 GCA_905480295.1 uncultured Rhizobiaceae group bacterium
AGATCCACATGAAGCATCAAACGGTCAATCAAAGCAGGATGAACTGTGGCGTCCTCATCTTGTGTCCCGCTACTCTCATCAAATGCGATTACGCCAAACTGAGCGACGTGGAGATTGCTTGCACCATCGCGTTCTACCCGGACCTCTTGGCTATCCATGGTCATGATTACGTGATTTAGCACATCGTTTTGAAGCAGGTTGGCTGAAGGCAGGATGACCACATTTTTATGCGCTTGAGCTAGCAAGCCCTGATGAAAGCACTTGCGTCCCTCCGCTAATGTTGTGGTCAGATCTAGCCCCCCAATCAAACGGTCAGTGGAAATCAGATTGGGTACTGTGAAGAGCTTAGTGGAAGCCGACAAGGCCTGTGTCAGATGCCTAAGCCACAGGTCTCGCACCGGGCCAAACTGCGCTTTTACCAATATACCTGCTGAACTTGGATTTTCCTCAGCCATGCACTGGACGAAAATATCTGCGGCAAGGCAGGCATCGTTCCAAATCAAGTTCTCGGTTGCCATTCGGTTCGACGAATTGTCAGCACCCGATATCGTGGATTGTTCAGTTTCCGTCATGTTCGGAAAGTACTTTCTCCAGTACCCGTTCAACGCGCACATATCCCCGTGCATCATCTAACGGATCCCGACGCATGCGGTGATTCAGAGCCATTGAGGCCATGGACCGAACATTATTGGGTGAAATCTCCGCTGCCCCTGCCAGAGCTGCGTCGGCGCGTGCGGCCTTGATCAGCGTCAGTTCACCACGCAAACCATCGGTGCCCAAAGCGATACATATCTCTGCGATCAGGGTCAGCACGTCGTCGCTAACAGCGATGGTAGGAAGGGTATCTCTTGCTTTGAGAATCTTACTGCGCAGTCGGCTGTTTTGACGCTGCCATTTTTTGACAAAAGCCTGTCGATCGGCCTCAAATGCTTCACGCCTTTTGATGATCTCGATGCGTTGTGCGATGTCCTTGGGGGTTTCAACCTCAACTGACAGACCAAAACGGTCCAGCAATTGTGGTCGCAATTCGCCTTCTTCCGGATTGCCACTCCCAATCAGAACGAAGCGAGCGGGATGCTTGAGGCTCAAGCCCTCGCGCTCTACGACATTCCACCCTGACGCGGCAACGTCCAGCAGAACATCAACCAGATGGTCTTCAAGCAGGTTGACTTCGTCGATATAGAGATAGCCGTGATTGGCCTTTGCGAGCAGGCCAGGCTCAAAGACTTTTTCGCCGTCGATGAGTGCGCGTTCAATATCAAGAGCGCCCAGGACCCGATCCTCGGTGGCTCCCAGCGGCAGGTTGACGACTGGCACATCGATTTTTGCAATCTTGCGCTCGTCGATACTTTTTGCAGTACAAATTTCGCAGTGGCTGGGGCTGTCCAGGGGATCGCAATTATAGGAGCAATTGGTGATAGCACTCATTTTGGGCAACAAAGCTGCCAGCGCGCGTACGGCAGTGGTTTTACCCGTCCCCCTGTCCCCCATTGCCAATACGCCGCCCAGGCTTGGGTCGATGGCCGACAGCATCAAAGCGTGTTTCAACGAATCTTGACCGACAATGGCAGCAAACGGAAAGGAAACGGTTGTAGACGACATGTATTATTTCCTTAGTCGTTGAATGCCAAGCCACACTGTGAGCAGGACGAAGGGGACTGAAAAGCCGACAGTTTCCTTCACGCTAAGCCATTCAAACTGTCCAGCAATTGCTGCGGCAAGATAGGTCAGAATTCCAAGAGCATAGTATGTGATGGCGACCACTGACAAACCTTCAACCGTGCGCTGCAGCTTGTATTGCGCTTCCGCACGTTCATTCATTGATTTTAACAATTGCTGATTTTGCTTGCCGATGGCAACTTCAATGCGACCGCGAAGCAATTGTGCAGCGCGGTTGATGCGTTCTGCCGTTTCTTCCTGGCGGACCAATATGGCTTTATATGTCCGAGCTGCGGGGTTGAGTCTGCGCTGAATAAAGTTAGCAAGACGCTGGCTTTCTGAGATACGTTCTTCCCGCAACTCGGATAAACGTCGGACGACTATCTCGTGATAGGCAAGAGACGCGTTTAGTCGGAAATGGGTGCGAGCGGTTGATGCTTCGTGAAATGCAGATAGTTCGGTAAGGTCTGACAGGATTGCTTCGTCAGCTTCATCGCCGATAGCAGTCAGACGGCGAGTGATATCCCCAAGGCGACTTTCAGCTTCGCCTAAGACTGGACCAATATCTTTGGCATCTTTCCAGGCCAGAAGACTAAGCGCGCCATAACTTTCAATTTCAATCAGCCGCTGTAATAGCCGCCCTATTCGGGTGGGCTCCTCATTTTGGGTTCTAACCAGAAATCGGGTCTGACCTTGCGGTCCAATGCGCATGTCAGACTCAATGACGGTAGTCCCACTCATCACCTTAGAAGAGCACAGTGGTGGCATTTCCTCAAACCGAAAGTGGGCAGAATCGCTCCATATCGGATTCTCTTCACTTTCAACTCCAATAAAAAGAGAAACCAAGAGATGACCTGGCACATGCTTCCAACCGATATCCTGCTCTGTCCAGAGCGTGAAGGATTTGGCATCGCCAACGTTTTGACCAATTAAGGTATAGGACGAATATTCGGTGTGCCTTTCCCATTTCAGAGAAAGGTTATCACTCATTGCCTGAATTTGGTCGTTCAATTCCCCTTTTGGAATGAGTCCCAGCGCGGTGCAGATATTTAAACAAGCCCTTCTTTCATCCACCAATCCTTCTAGGTCGTTGTGGAATACCAAGTGCTGAACAATTGCTGGCGCCAACGCTGGTAGAGGCGGGCGTGCGTGACGTTCAGCCTGAATCAGTTGACGGCGTCCGTCGACGCTGAACTGGCGTAGCGCTTCAACATTTGGGTGTTCAGTTGGCTTCAAGGCTGGTCCATCAAGGTTTTTTGAAATTACATGACAATGTGTAAAGTAAAATTGACATTCAATCAATTTGTATGACACTTTTGGTTGGCATGTACAGCACTAGCTTGGGTAAAAGTTATATTGGTCGGTAATTCGCAATTTCCACATTTTGACGGACTAGATTCTGCCAAGCCACGCAGCTTGTGTACGGATTGCGGTATATCGCGAAGTTCGGAGCCGCAAAAATGTGGTCGCGCATGCCAGTTTATTAAACCTGATTACGAAGTTGCTGAAAAACGCGTTCATGGCCGCGATCGAGATCCCGACAAGCATGCGGACGAAGCTTTTTTTGGCCCGTTCAGGCGTATAGTAAAAGCAAGCCTCAATCCGCCTGCGCCGGGCGCACAGTGGACGGGAATTACAACGCGGATTGCTGAACGTCTGCTGGAGACGGCAGCCGTGGACGCCATTTTGACTATGAAGCCCGATCCAGAAGACCGCTGGCGCCCGGTGCCGATGATAATAACGCGGGCCGCTGACATGCACCAGTGTCGGGGCATGCGCATGGGCTATGCACCACTGCTTGCACTAATGGAGCCGGCGCTTGCGGCTGGCCACAAACGGCTGGGAGTGATTGGCATTCCCTGTCAGGTGTATGCGCTACGTGCGCTGGAAAGAGAATACGGACTTGAGCGACTCTTTGTGATTGGCACCCCGTGTTCCGATAACACCACAACTGAAAATTTTCATACTTTTCTTTCACTGGTGACCTCAAAGCCCGATCAGGTTAGCTATCTGGAGTTTCGCGCCGATTATCATTTGGAGATGCGGTTTGACGATGGTCGGACGCAGGAAATTCCATTCCTCAAGCTGCCACTTTCCAAACTGCCTCCAGATTTTTTCCCTCTCACATGCCGCTCCTGTGTTGATTATACCAACGCCCTCTCTGATGTGACAGTCGGATATATGGGAGGCGAGGGGGAACAATGGCTGATAGTTCGCAATGAAAGGGGCGAAGAATTACTCTCCTTATTAGGAGATGAAATCTCCACGTCGGTCGTTGGCAGCCGAGGCAAGCGAAAAGCGCATGTTGCTGGCTTCCTGAAAAATGTAAAACGTTCGTCGGGAGGCTTACCTTTAAGATCTATGCCCGATTTTGTTCGTCCGATAGTTGCTTGGTTGATGCCGCGAATTGGTCCACGAGGACAGGAATTTGCCCGTGCTCGTGTTGAAATGAAGGCGGTGGAATCCATTGTCCATCTGCGTCATGCGCTTCCCGGAAAAGTCAAAAACATGATTCCCAAGCATGTCTGGAAGCTGGCTGGGGACTACGGATTGAAACGCCGCGAGGGTGAATAATTCCACTAATTTGATCATTGAACTTGTAAAACATCAGAAATGTCAGATAATATAGACAAAATTGTCGTCAAATTAAAATGACACATTCGGCGATTTTGAATTCCAAGACGGAAGGAATTTTCGATGTTGCAGACCACACCACTATTGGACCGGGTTCGATCTCCTTATGATGTTCGAGAACTGCATGACAGCAAACTACCACAATTGGCAGATGAATTGCGTCAAGAGCTGATCGATATCGTGTCAGTGACTGGTGGACATTTTGGTGCTGGTTTAGGCGTCGTCGAGCTGACTGTGGCACTGCACGCTGTATTTGATACGCCCCATGACCGATTGATCTGGGACGTTGGCCATCAGTGCTACCCTCACAAGATTCTCACTGAGCGACGTCAGATGATGCGTTTTTTGCGTCAGGAAGACGGCTTATCTGGATTTACCAAGCGCGCTGAGAGCGAGTATGACCCTTTTGGAGCCGCTCATTCGTCAACCTCTATTTCCGCTGGACTGGGCATGGTCGAGGCTGCGCGATTGGAAGGTATTGAGCGGAATGTTGTTTCGGTCATTGGTGACGGCTCGATCACTGCTGGCATGGCTTATGAGGCAATGAATAATAGTGGAGGGATGGATGCTCGGCAGATTGTCATTTTGAACGATAATGACATGTCCATCGCACGCCCTACGGGAGCAATGAGCCATTATCTCGCACGTCTGGTCTCAGGACGGACCTACCGAACTATGCGCGAGGCAGCAAAACAACTCAATCGTAAGCTGCCTGAGTTCTTGGCGGACAAAGCGCGAAAGACCGAGGAGTTTGCCCGGTCCTTCTGGAATGAAGGCACGATGTTCGAAGAGCTGGGATTCTATTATGTTGGTCCCGTTGACGGTCATGATCTGCCAACTTTGCTCTCAATCTTGCGCAATGTTCGTAACACCAAGCACGGGCCTATCCTGGTTCACGTCAAGACTGAGAAGGGCAAGGGCTATGCACCAGCCGAGGGCGCCAGCGACAAGTTGCATGCGGTGTCCCGGTTCAACGTGGTCACAGGCGAGCAGAAGAAATCCATCAGTAATCTGCCATCCTTTACCAAGGTCTTTGGTCAGTCCTTGGTTCAAGAGGCGCATCATGATGAACGCATTGTTGGGATAACTGCAGCCATGCCCGGTGGTACCGGCATTGACATTTTTGAAAATTCCTTCCCGGACCGCACTTATGACGTTGGGATTGCTGAGCAACATGCCGTGACATTCGCGGCAGGAATGGCCGCTGAGGGCTATAAGCCATTCTGCGCCATCTATTCCACATTTCTGCAACGGGCATATGATCAAATCGTGCACGACGTATCAATCCAGAACCTGCCGGTGCGGTTTCCAATTGATCGTGCTGGATACGTTGGTGCAGATGGTTCAACCCACGCAGGTTCGTTCGACATTGCCTATTTGTCCTGTCTGCCAGGTTTCACAATCATGTGTGCAGCTGACGAGGCTGAGCTAAAACACATGGTTGCAACGGCAAGTGCCTTTGACGAAGGGCCGATTTCATTCCGTTATCCACGCGGTAATGGATACGGTGTCGAGATGCCTCGACGGGGACAGATTTTGGAAATCGGCAAGGGAAGAGTGCTGAAGGAAGGAAACTCTGTCGCTCTGCTCTCACTTGGGTCTAGGCTGCAGGATTGCATTGCTGCAGCAGACGAATTGGATGCGCATGGTCTGACCACTACTGTAGTGGATGCGCGATTCGCCAAACCAATCGATACGCAATTGATTGGTCAGTTAGCTCGCAACCATGAAGTACTAATAGTGGTTGAAGAAGGATCAACTGGCGGCTTCGGCGCAACAGTTCTGCATCATCTCGCATCGCAGGGGTATTTGGACGGTGGTTTGACGGTAAGAACGCTCACGATGCCGGATGTCTACATGGACCAGATGCAACCGGAACGCATGATTGAGAGAGCGGGTCTGGACAAATCAGGAATTGTCTCTTCGGTCTGGGCCGCCATTAAGCGAGAAAGTTACCCCTCGGTCATTGGATAACTTCGCGGTTGTCAGCGAGCAAACTGGATTAGATCCGCCAGATTGCGAGCGTCCATTTTGTTTTGCAGGCGTGCGCGGTGAACTTCGACCGTGCGACGACTAATACTAAGTTCGTCAGCAATCCGTTTGTTGGTTTTGCCTAGTATGAGATGGTCCATTACTTCGCGTTCGCGATCAGTCAGCAAAGCAAGCCGTCTTGACGTTTCAGCAGCAGGAACGCCCTGTCCCAGTTCCAGGCTTATTTGTTTTTTGGCCAATGCCAAAGTCTTTAGCAGTGCGTTGACATCAACCGGTTTTTCGATGAAATCGAATGCACCGTTTCGCATTGCTTCAACGACAATAGGTACGTCGCCGTAACTGGAGACAATTACAATGGAAATGTTAGAGTTTTGCTTTGACAAATGCAGTTGTAACTCGAGCCCATTTACTTTCGGCATATTTATGTCAAGCAGGAGGATTGAGCGAATCTCTGGATCATAGCCATCGAGGAACTCCTGTGCCGATTTAAACGGAACTGGATCCAATCCATGATCTTTGACCACTGCGCATAGGTATAACAATACGCTTGAGTCATCATCAACTATATAGAGGGTGGTGGAAGCAGAGCCGGTCACGTCAACCTCGTCGGATTTTCTGTTTTGTAATCCGATTATCGTTTTGGCAAAATGCACCAGGGAAACTACTTTCGGAGCCGTCCACGATATTTGGATTGACCAAGCCAAAGATGCGAGGTGCGCTTTCAATCAACAGATCTGTGTAAATTTTCCGGGGCCAAATACCGGGCTCCAACGCAGGAAATCGCAACTCGTCTGCTTCCCAAAATTCAGTTGAGCTACTCAAAATTAGCTTGGGACTTATTGAGTGCGCTTCAACTTGGAGCTTTTCTTTTTCAAAATCTATCATCATCGGGACATTAGTTACCCAAAAGATTACAAACGTGAACGTTTTTGCATGGCAACATAAATTGCGACAGCATGCACATTGTCGCAGTAGTTTGTTCAGCGCTCTTTCAGTATGCGGCCCGCCTATTTAGCGATGTCGCGTTGTCTGATCTCCAATTCTCGGAGCAGAGAGGTGGCCTTGGCAATAGCATTATCTGCGTCGTCGGCTAGTCCATCAGCACCAATGTCTTTAGATATGCCGGGATGGTTAGCAAACCCATTGCCCCCAACCATCACCAGAACATCTCGGTTAAGTGAAACTTTCCGCAAATCTCCGATTTCACTTTTCAGTGCCAGGGCAAGGTTTTCCGTCGAAGCAGTCAAGCCTATAACGTCGAACCAGGTTTGGCTGGCAAGAATATTCAAGTGCTCTCCAGTATGGCAATCGGGCCCACCAGTCACGAGCCAGCCTTCCATTTCGAATATTTTGCTGACAATGAGCGGACCCAATTGGTGTTGTTCTTCGGGCAAACTCGCCAGAAGAATATTGTGTCTTACATCGCTGGAAATTGCATCAGAGTCGCGAGCCGCCAGCTTGTGGACGATGATGTGTAGGGAGCCGAGGCCAATACTCACTTCGACGAAACCCAGCTCGTCTCGGAGCCAACTTTCCCCTAGTTCACGCGCAGTTTCTGAAAAAAGCCCCATGCAAAGTTCGCGCAGCGAAAAACCAGACGCGATCTGTTCTTGCACCAATTCGAGGCAAGCAGGAATATCTTGGTCGAGAATGAAAGTCTGAAAGCGCACGGCAACATCGTTCGATACCACACGACGATTTAGGTACTTGTTTTCTATGGATAGGGTACTTGTTTCGAAAACGCGCGGCAGCACCTCTCCGCGAATAATGTCTTGCAACACTTTGCGGATCTCTCCCTGTCGGGACTTAATCTTTCTTCCGTCATCATTGACCAATGCAACACTCTTTCCAACGCTAACAAGCCTGCTTTCAGAAGGTTGTGACGGCGCGGACAATCCCCTAAATAGTCCGCAATCTCACTCTCCCATCCAACTAGAAAATCAGATTAGGGTGCTGCTGATTAGCCTGTCCATACGGATAATATACTTACTCGAAGTAATATCTGGCATTCTGCAGTAATGGGGAACCGAATGTTGCAATGCAGATTGCTGCATAAAAACAGATTGTTAATGTAGGTATTTGGGCTACGTCAGCGACTGGAATTTGATTGCAGATGCTGTGCGACAGCTTGCCGCGTATAGGCCTCGGTTATCTGAGTTTTTGCTCTTACTCCCGAGCAGGAGGGGTGTACGATGTTGTTGAACCAACCGTTGAACTTGGTAGTTAAACGTTGAATATTGGACGGGAAAGTAAGAGACAGAAGTCGAGAATCTTGAGCACAAACAACACAGTTATCGTCGGTGCGGGCATGGCCGGATTGGCAGCCGCGATCCGGCTTGCAGCCCGAGGCGAGCCGGTCACGTTGCTGGAGAAACAGACATATCCCGGCGGGAAGATGCGCCAATTGCAGGTGGCCGACGCTTTGATAGATGCAGGGCCTACCGTTTTCACTATGAAATGGGTTTTTGATCAGCTGTTCGATGAATCGGGGGACTCGTTTGACGTTTCTGTTGGTCTGAACAAGGCGGACACACTTGCTCGCCATGCCTGGGACAATCAGGGGTCATTCGATCTGCATGCCGACCGTGGGCAAACAGAAGCAGCGATCGGTGACTTCTTTGGAGCAAGGAGTGCAACAGGTTATAGAGAATTCTGCGCCGATGCTCGGTCGATTTTTGAGACGCTGCAATACACTTTTATGGCGGCGACGCGTCCCAATCCAATGCAATTGTCCTACCGGATTGGCCTGCACCGATTGCCAACTCTTTGGAACCTGAAGCCATTTCACACCCTTTGGCAGGTGCTCGACAGCTATTTTCCGGACCCCAGATTACAGCAATTGTTTGGTCGCTATGCGACCTATGTTGGTTCATCTCCGTTCCAAGCTCCTGCTACCTTGATGCTCATCGCTCATGTAGAGCAGGAGGGGGTTTGGTACATTGACGGAGGCATGCACGCGCTTGCCCTTGCAATGCGGGACAGGGCGACTTCACTTGGAGTGGATTTCCGGCCCGACAGCGAAGTATCTGGTATTATTGTGGAGTCTGGTTCTGCCGTAGGTGTTGCGTTGACTTCTGGCGAGGAGGTTCGCGGTGAACGCATCGTCTATTGCGGTGACATTTCACGCCTGAACGCCGACTATTTTTCCAATGCCAAATCGCCGACGTCACCAGTTAAACCGAAGCACCGAGCCCTT
The DNA here is from genome assembly GCA_905480295.1 of uncultured Rhizobiaceae group bacterium. Taxonomy (GTDB): domain Bacteria; phylum Pseudomonadota; class Alphaproteobacteria; order Rhizobiales; family Rhizobiaceae; genus Pseudahrensia. The sequence goes on from CAJQPW010000192.1 coordinate 9,482, forward strand.
TCTGCAATCACGTGGAATGTCGTAGCCAAGACTTCTGATTTTCCGTTGCACAGGCACAACGTGTTTTTCTCTGGCGATTATCCAGCGGAATTTGAAGCGATTTTCCAAAACGGTCAGGTGCCGATTGAACCTACTGTTTATGTTTGCGCCCAAAACCGCAATGATAATAGCCAGCTGATTTCTGGCGAGAAGGATCATATGCTCTGTCTGATAAACGCACCGGCCTTTGGAGATTCTCGACGTTTGACCAAGTTTGAAATGGAAACACACTGGGGCGCTACATCAGCCAAAATGAACCAATGTGGGTTGAAACTTGAGCGCGCTGAGCGGCAGGCGACTGCAACTCAGCCTGTAGATTTTAACGAACTTTTTCCAGGCTCTGGAGGAGCTCTCTATGGTCGTGCCTCTCACGGTTGGTTGGCATCATTTCAGCGTCCGGGATCCAAGACCGCATTGCCAGGCTTTTACATTGCTGGCGGCAGCACCCATCCAGGGGCTGGGGTGCCCATGGCGACCCTATCAGGAATGCTTGCAGCCGAACAGATTCGACAAGACTGCTGATGGTTGATGATAGGGTGTTATTTCGAGATCAACTGCGGTCACGAAGCGCTAATTTGGTATGAAGGTCGACCCAGCGTTCAATTGAACCCCGGGGATCGTGACTGTGATCCACCGCGGCATCCACGAGGTATGTAACCTCTTTGAGTGCAGGACTCTCGTCGCAAGTACTTTGTGTTATTGGTGGAACAAGCGCTTGGAGGAGCAGTGAAACCTTCTTGCTACGGCTGGTGTAGGCCCGTTGATCAATCGAATTGAACCCGTTGGCGCGAATCTGGGTTCCAATTCCGGCATAGACCATGCCAGCAGCGCGAATGCCTGGACGGCATCCACTTGGTAGGTCACCCATACCCGTCAGCGCCCTTTGATAAATTCGGTCGGCTGTATCTAGCAAACGTTCTATCACCTGTCCAAGCGCCGGTGAAAATTGCGGGTTTTCCAATAATGATGCCTGGTCGAGCCCAACTTCGTTGAGCCAGGTCTGCGGCAGATACACGCGACCGTTATGCGCGTCTTCTCCAACATCTCGGGCGATGTTGATCAACTGCATGGCCACGCCAAGATCACACGCCCGAGCCAGCGTCCTTTGAGAACGGCGCTGCATGACTAAGCTCATCATGATGCCAACCGTTCCAGCGACCCTCGCTGAATAATCGATGACCTGTCCGATATTCTGGTATTGCTTGCCATTCAGGTCCCATTCAAATCCCTCGATCATCGATAACGGGACACTCTTTGGGATGTTATATACTCTCACAACCTCGGCAAAAGCTCGGTCTGCGATATGATTATTTGGCCGCCCTGCATATGCTGCATCAATTCGATCTTTGAGGCGGTGAACCGCTGAGAGTGTGGCGCGTGGATCATCTATAATATCGTCGGATACGCGGCAGAATGCATAAAGTGATGCAGCGGCCATTCGCATGTCGCGTGGCAAAATCAGCGAGGCAAAATGGAAACTTTTTGACCCATTCTTGATGATCGAAAAACAAGCTTGAGAATGGTTCAACTTAGATTTTGTGGTCAGGTCATTGGGCATTATTGGCCACCCATTGGTTTGCATGTGGTATGACTTCATCCAGAACTTTGGCCGATGTGATCACACTTGGCACGCCTGCTCCGGGATGTGTTCCAGCTCCAACAAGGAAGAAGTTCTTCACTTCTTCACTGACATTATGCGGTCGAAACCAGGCCGATTGGAATATGGTTGGTTCCGGCCCAAATGCCGCGCCATGGGGAGCGTTCAGTTCGTCTGCAAAATCATTTGGTGTCATGATGCGTGAGGTGA
>CAJQPW010000193.1 GCA_905480295.1 uncultured Rhizobiaceae group bacterium
GGGTGTCATTGCCAACCGCGATGATGATCGCATCATCTGCCGTCTCAAAAGGCTGGTAAGGCGCAAGGCTCGGATGCCATGATCCGGTTCGCACAGGGATTCGTCCGCTCATCAGATGATTGAACCCCTGGTTGGCGAGACCTGCGATCTGGGTATCCAGCAAAGCCAGGTCAATATACTGGCCCTCACCAGTCTGGTGCCGATGGTGAAGCGCAGCCAATAGTCCAACAGCACCCATCAGGCCGGTCTGCAGGTCTGACGTCGCAACACCGGCGCGCACCGGACCAGCCCCCGGCGCCCCGTCTTCCGGCCCGGTAATGCTCATCAATCCGGACCGCGCCTGAATGAGATAATCATAACCCGGCAAGGCCGCATCCGGTCCGTTCTGACCGAAACCAGTTATGGATAGATAGATAATTTTTGTATTGATCTTTTTCAGGCTGGCGTAATCCAGTCCCATTTTGGCGAGACCACCCACCTTGAAATTCTCAACAAAGAAATCAGCCTGTGCCGCCAACTCACGAACGATGTCAGCGCCCTCAGGTTTGGAGATATCTACCGTCAAAGAATGTTTACCCCGGTTGGCAGACAGGTAATAACCGGCTTCTCGGGTATCGTTGCCTTGTGTATCCTTCAACCAGGGCGGGCCCCACGCCCGAGTGTCATCGCCCCGACCCGGACGCTCTACCTTGATAATTTCCGCACCCATATCCGCGAATATCTGGGTCAGGCTGGGGCCGGCAAGCACCCTTGAAAGATCGACAACCTTTATACCCTTAAGGGGTCCGCTCATCTTATATTCCTTTGGCTTGTCGGCAAATGAATTGAAACGTCTATAGGCTCATGCAAAAATAGGCAAAACAATATCTGGTTGCTCTATCTTCATGACTGATCCTGACGAACTCGCCCGAGCCTGCGCGCATGCCATGTGGGAAAAAGATGGCGCCAGCCAGCAGATGGGCATGGTTATCGATGAAATTAAGCGTGGGTATGCACGCCTGTCGATGACGATCTCCGAATCCATGATAAACGGCCACAAGATTGCCCATGGCGGTTGTATATTCACCCTTGCCGACAGCACATTTGCGTTTGCCTGCAACACCTACAATCAACTCGCAGTCGCCCAGCATTGCTCCATCTCATATGTCGCGCCATCTCACCTCGGCGACCGCCTGACAGCGGTAGCAGAAGAACGGCACCGGCAGGGGCGAAATGCGATTTATGATATTACGGTTACCAACCAGGACGGTGAAACAGTTGCCGAATTCCGGGGAAATTCCCGAACCATCAAAGGCCAGCATGTGACAGTTTGAACGGGTTTTGGGCAACAGGCTCACACGATGACCCGCTTCAGCCAAACGGCTGGGGTCTGCGACGCGGAACGCCCCTGCCCAGGCCTTGGAAGATTCAACGCCCCGACTGGCCATTTTGGCCATTTTGTGCTAAGTTCCGCCCATGAAAAATATAACTTTCATACTGGCTCTGGTGATCGGCCTGACGACTGCACCGCACTACACACTGGCTGGCGAAACGACAGTCGGGCAAACGAAATGGCCGGAATGCTACTGCACCGACCGATATGGCAAACGCCACGAATTGGGTGACATCATCTGCCTGACGGTGGACAGCCGTTCGTTTGAGGCAAAATGCGTGATGGCGCAAAACAACCCATTTTGGCGCGACCTGAACCGCGGATGCATGTCTTCTTCGCTGCCCCCGAAAATGTCTCCACGACAACGTGAGGTCGCAGCGCTTTACCAGTAAGCAATTAGCGTCCAATAAGTGCGCATGAGTACTACTGCGTCCGAATCGACCTCCGCTGCCAATCTTCCCCTGCAAGGCATCCTGTGGATGATTGTTTCGACGCTGATGTTCGTCTCGGTAACCGGCATCGTCCGCCACCTTGGTTCCAATCTTCCTGCCGCTGAATCCGCTTTCATACGGTATGCCATGGGATTCTTGATTTTGCTGCCGGTGTTTTGGCGCATGGCCAAGTCGCCACCACCCATGTCAGTCGTGAAAAACGGCGCGCTGCGGGGCTTTGCCCATTCGTTTGGTGTGATCTTGTGGTTCTTCGCGATGGCCCGCATTCCCATCGCAGAGGTTACAGCCATTGGCTATGTAACGCCGATCTTCATCACCGTCGGCGCTGCGATATTTCTGGGTGAACGGCTTCGTTTTCGCCGCATAATGGGGGTACTCGCCGGTCTGTTGGGGGCACTGATCATCCTGCGTCCGGGTTTCAACGAAATTTCCATTGGCCAGTTTGCTCAATTGGCGACCGCCCCTTTGTTTGCCATTTCATATCTGATGACCAAAAGCATGACGGGTGAATCAGACTCGCGCACGATCGTCGCTCTGCTGACCTTTTTCTGTACACTGTTCCTGTTTCCGATGGCGTTGATCGATTGGCAAACTCCCACCATGAACGAATTGTTCTGGTTGTTCCTTACCGCCTGCTGCGCGACGTTTGGCCACTACGCGATGACGCGAGCGCTGGCCGCAGCTCCGATTTCGGTCACACAACCGATCACGTTCCTGCAATTGGTCTGGGCTTCCCTGCTCGGCATTTTGATGTTCGATGAAGCGGTCGACCCATTTGTAATCCTCGGCGGAACAATTATCGTTGCAGCCGCCACATTCATCTCCCACCGTGAAAGCGTGATGGCCAAGCGCTCGATCACGCCACCGGCTTCAGCCGTAAAACTGCAGTAGTATCCATGAAATATCTGATTGCGCTCTCACTGATTATCGCAACGCTGGAAACGGGTTTCGCCAGCAATCATCATCTTGCGCCGTTCAAGGATGAACTGTTTGCTTACCCCCGAATTTTGGAACGATCGGCAAAATCAGCCTTTCGCGTCGTGGAATATAATCGCGAACGGGATATGGTCGACCGCGATCAGATTTTACGCCAGAAAGCCCATTTTCGTTACGTAGATCAATCGGTGCGGTGGTCCCGCTCGGTTTATCGCTATAGGTCGACAAATGGCCGCTACAAATATTTTGCCGTCGGCGACGCCAACCGCAGGACAAAGCTGGTGGTGATTTATATTCATGGCCAGGGGGGCAATCACCGTCAGGGGGTTAATGACTGGACCTTTGGTGGAAATTTCAACCGGCTGCAAAACCTGATGGTGAACAATCGCGGTCTGCTGAT
>CAJQPW010000194.1 GCA_905480295.1 uncultured Rhizobiaceae group bacterium
GGTTGGCAAACTGACCGTCTCTCCGATGGTTCGGGGCCTGTATTTCAAGGAAACGCAGGAAGCCTATATTGACAGTCAGGACAATGAGATACCCAAACAGACGATCTCGCTGGGCCGTTTGACCTTTGGTCCGACCTTTTCCACCAGCCATACCACGGACAGTGGCATGGTGGTTGAACCGAGCCTGGCCGTGCATGGGGTGTGGAATTTTGATCCCGCAGACCTGGTGGATATCGATACGGGGGCATCGCTGGTGTCTTCAGAGGAAGTCCACGCCCGGATCGAAACCGGCCTGACCATGCGTTATGGCGAGCGGCTGTCGGTAACCGGAACTGCTTTTTACGATGGTCTTGGTGTCGACGACAGCGAATCCTACGGGCTCAAGGGCAAAGTGGTATTACCACTGAACTAGAGGGGAGCAACGATCGGAGCGGCCAATTCAGCCGTTCCGATCGCGCCGCAATTTTTCCCAATATTCCAGCCGCTTGCGAACATCGCGTTCAAATCCCCGATCCACCGGTTCGTAAAATGTGTGTCGCTGCAGCTTGTCTGGAAAATAGCCCTGACCGGAAAAGGCATCGGGCTGGTCGTGGTCATATTGATAGCCATCGCCATACCCCTCATCTTTCATCAGTCCGGTCGGCGCATTGAGAATATGTTTCGGCGGCGGCAGCGAACCTGCCTCCCTGGCGACACGCATTGCTCCCTTGAAAGCGGTATAAAGCGCGTTGGATTTGGGAGCGGTGGCCAGATAGACGCAGGCCTGAGCCAGGGCCAGTTCACCCTCCGGAGATCCCAGGTAATCATAGGCGTCCTTGGCCGCATTGGCGATTACAAGCGCCTGGGGGTCCGCCAGTCCAATATCTTCGCTGGCCATGCGGACCAGCCGCCGCCCGAGATACAAGGGATCTTCTCCGGCATCAAACATGCGCGCGAGATAGTAAAGCGCGGCATCGGGGTCAGAGCCCCGCACGGCCTTATGCAGGGCTGAAATCAGATTGTAGTGACCATCCTGCCCCTTGTCGTATATCGGCGCCCGCCGCTGCAAAACCGTCTGCAGGGCTTCAGCGTCGAACATTTCGTCTTCTTTTGCCGCACGCCAGGCTTCCTCGGCCAGTGTCAGCAGGGCCCGACCATCACCGTCGGCAAGACGGATGATCACCTGTCGAGCGGTGGCGTCAACGGGCAAGGATCTGCCTTCTGCTGCCTCCGCCCGCTCCAAAAGGTCAGACAGGCTGTTGTGATCATGGGCGTGGAACGTCAGCACCCGGGCTCGCGACAACAGGGCTGCGTTGAGTTCAAAAGAGGGGTTTTCCGTTGTCGCGCCGACCAGCGTGATGGTGCCATCTTCCATGACCGGCAAAAAGGAATCCTGTTGTGCCCGGTTGAAACGATGAATTTCGTCAACAAACAACAGGGTTTTTGCGCCCCTGGTGGCCCGAAGACGGGCAGATTCAAATACCTTTTTCAAATCGGCCACGCCTGAAAAAATGGCCGATATCTGTTCGAAATGATGATCACCCGCGTCTGCCAACAGCCGGGCAATGGTGGTTTTGCCCGTACCCGGTGGACCCCAGAACACCAGACTGCCAAGGGAGGCACTGGCCAACATGCGGGTCAACACGCCCTCCGGTCCGAGCAGATGGTCCTGTCCTACCACGTCATCCAGCGTTGTTGGCCGCAACCGATCCGCCAGGGGGCGGGAACGGTCCCTGCCCTGCGCTGTCGTTGCCGCATCATCTTTGCCAAACAGATCAGACATCACCAGGCCGCCAAATGATATACTGTTCAGCGCACACGTTGCTGATACCGCTTGCCATCCCGCTCGACCACGTAACGCCAACCATCGGACCGTGAACGGGAGATGGAATCCAGCATTTCGGTATCAACGATCTTTTCATCATTGACCGAAACAATAATATCCTTGGCTCGAAAGCCAAAACGTGCAGCGGGGCTGCGCCGGTCGACCGAGAGCACAACGACGCCGGTTTTGTCCCCTTCCAGTTCATATTCCTGTCCAAGCCGCGGCGAAAGATTGGCCACTGTTGCACCGGTGAACGGGGAACGTCCGGCCAGCCGCCGGATGTCTCGTGGCGGTGATTCCGGGGGTTCAACCAGTGCGATTTCCAGCGTCCTGCGCCGCCCTTGCGACAACACGGACATGCGGACGGTTCGGCCAATGCCTGCGGTGGCCAGACGATACCCCAGCGCGTCCATATGGGGCACCGGCTTGCCATCAATTGTCAAAATAATGTCCCCTAGCCGCAGACCTGACTGAATGGCGGGACCATCCTTGAACAATCCAGCCACCAGGGCACCTTGAGGACGGGCAAGCCCCAAAGATTCCGCAATCTCAGCCGTCACGGCCTGAAAACTTGCCCCCACCCAGGGGCGCAACAGCGTATCACTGCCCTGACGCACCGATTCAAGCACAACCCGCACCATGTTGGAGGGCACGGCAAAGCCGATTCCATTCGATCCCCCGGAACGGGAGAAAATCGCCGTATTGATACCGATCAGGCGGCCTTGCATATCGACAAGGGCACCACCTGAATTGCCGGGATTGATCGACGCATCGGTCTGAATGAAGAAACCAAAATCATTGACCCCATTCTGGCTTCGGGCCAGGGCCGAGACGATGCCGCTGGTGACGGTTTGTCCGACACCAAACGGATTGCCGATGGCCAACACCAGGTCGCCAACCTGCAATTCTTCCGAATTCCCGATTGCAACGCTTGGAAGGTCTTCTTCTGGCTCGATCTGCAACACGGCCAGATCTGATTTTTTATCAATCAGTTTGATCTGCGCCTCAAATTCCCGTCCGTCAGACAGGGCAACTTTCACTTCATCAGCATTTTCAATGACGTGGTGGTTGGTAATGACGATGCCATCGCTGCCGATAATGACGCCAGAGCCCAGGGAGCGAGAAATGCGTTGACGCGGGCGTCCCCCGAAGTCGCGGCCAAAAAAGCGTTCAAAGAATGGATCGCCCGAAAAAGGAGAGCGGCGCTGCTTCACCTGTCTGGCTGCATAGACATTGACCACTGACGGGGAAATGTCCCGGACGAGAGGTGCGTAGGAATAGAGGATCCTTTCGCGGCTGTCGGGAACCTGGCGCGTGAGGTCGTTCGAACCGCGCAAAGGTGTGGTTGAATCAGACAGAGCTGCGTGGGTTCCGGCCAGAACCATTGGCAGCAACAGAGCAATTTTCAAAAGCTTCAGGCGCATGGTCACTCCATCAAGTGTGTTGCTTTTTGCTACCGCATAGCGGTTTGCTGCGATTCTATAAACTCAAATGGTCAAATATGGACGTTAATTCACACGCCTGTTCACTTCTCCAGGAGTGTGACTGGACACACAGATATGGAAGCGTGTTGATTTGGACAAAAAAAGGGCGACCCAGCAATTGCAGGGCCGCCCGAAATTCTTGACCAGTAATGGTTGTTACGCAGCGGCGTTTTCAGCGACTTCTTCAACCACGCCTTCTTCTTCAGCTTCCATGCGTTCGCGATCTGCTTTGCCTTTGGCGTCTTCGTCGCGATCAACCAGTTCAATCACTGCCATGGGTGCGTTATCGCCGTAGCGAAAGCCGGCTTTGAGCACGCGCGTATAGCCACCGGGGCGCTCTTTGTAGCGCTCTGCAAGCGGGGAAAACAGTTTCTGTACTGTTTCGTTGCTCTGCAGCTGCGAGAGAGCCTGACGACGTGCATGCAGGTCACCACGCTTGCCCAGTGTGATCAGCTTGTCGACCACAGCACGCAATTCTTTCGCCTTGGGCAGGGTCGTTACGATCTGTTCATGGGTCAAAAGCGATACGGACATGTTCATAAACATGGCCTTGCGGTGGCTTTGCGTGCGGTTGAGCTTACGCCCTTGTTTGCGGTGTCTCATTTGCCTTCTCCTTCAGGATGAACCCGGCCTAGGACTTAAGCCCGGGTTTGGATAAATTTAGTATTGGTCTTCGTAACGCTTGGCCAGATCTTCGATGTTTTCTGGTGGCCATGCTGGAATTTCCATGCCGAGGTGGAGACCCATCGTGGCGAGAACTTCCTTGATTTCGTTCAGCGATTTGCGGCCGAAATTGGGGGTACGCAACATTTCGCCTTCGGTCTTCTGGATCAGATCGCCGATGTAAACGATGTTGTCGTTTTTCAGGCAATTTGCCGAACGGACAGACAGTTCCAGTTCGTCGACCTTTTTCAGCAGCGCCGGGTTGAACGCCAGTTCCGTAACCTGTTCCTGAACAACTTCTTTTTGTGGCTCTTCGAAGTTGACGAAAATGGCCAACTGATCCTGCAGGATGCGGGCAGCAAACGCTACTGCATCGTCAGCGCCGACGGAACCGTCGGTCTCTACAGTCAGTGTAAGCTTGTCATAATCCAGAACCTGCCCTTCACGGGTATTTTCGGTCTTGTAAGACACTTTGCGGACTGGTGAATACAGGCTGTCCACGGGAATAAGGCCGATTGGCGCATCTTCCGGACGGTTGCGTTCTGCAGCAACATAGCCCTTACCGGTGTTAACGGTGAATTCCATGCGGATTTCAGCGTCTTCATCCAAAGTACACAGAACCAGTTCCGGGTTCAGAATTTCAATATCGCCAACGGTCTGAATATCACCAGCGGTAACCTGTCCGGCACCTTCTTTGCGCACAACCATGCGCTTTGGCCCCTCGCCTTCCATGCGGATGGCAAGTTCTTTGATGTTCAAAATAATGTCCGTAACGTCTTCGCGGACGCCGGGGATCGACGAAAACTCGTGCAACACGCCGTCAATCTGTACAGCGGTGACAGCAGCACCCTGCAAACTTGAAAGAAGAATGCGGCGCAGCGCGTTACCCAATGTCAGGCCAAAGCCACGTTCAAGCGGCTCAGCAACCAGAGTCCCTTTGGTACCGGTCGATTCTACTTCGAGTTTGGTGGGCTTGATCAGTTCCTGCCAGTTTCTATGGATCATGGAAAAATCCTTCCGAATGAATTGTCGCCATCCAATCGCAACAACAAACGTTTAAGCCCCGTAGGATGGTGGTCGGGGCCGGATATGACGTTAAACGCGACGCTGTTTGCGTGCACGGCAGCCATTGTGGGGTACTGAGGTCACGTCGCGAATTGACGTGATTACAAAACCGATAGATTGCAGCGCGCGCAAAGCGCTTTCACGACCGGAGCCGGGTCCACGAACCTCAACTTCGAGCGTTTTCATTCCGTGTTCCTGAGCCTTTTTACCGGCATCTTCGGCTGCAACCTGCGCATCAAAGGGTGTCGATTTTCTTGAGCCTTTAAAACCCTGTGCACCAGCAGAAGACCAGGCAATTGCATTGCCCTGGGCGTCAGTGATGGTGATCATGGTGTTGTTAAATGTGGAATTCACGTGGGCAACGCCAGAGGCGATGTTTTTGCGTTCACGCCGTTTTACGCGTGCGGCATCCTTTGCCATATTCTATCCTTTTTTGATTTCAAACACTGCCGTTAAGCGCAAAGCTTCCGGCAGCTAGACCGTTCTAATTCCGACGCGAGCCGGAACTGGAACAAATTATTTTTTCTTACCTGCAATCGCTTTGGCAGGTCCTTTGCGCGTACGCGCATTGGTATGGGTACGTTGTCCACGAACCGGCAGGCTGCGACGATGGCGCAGACCACGGTAGCATCCAAGGTCCATCAGGCGTTTGATGTTCATGGAGACTTCACGACGCAGGTCACCTTCAACCATGTAGTCACGGTCGATGATTTCCCGAATCTGGAGCACTTCAGCGTCAGACAACTGGTTGACGCGGCGTTCCAGTGGAATATTTGCTTTTTCGACGATTTCAGCAGCATTCTTTTGGCCAATGCCGTGAATGTACTGAAGCGCAATAAGGGTGCGCTTGTTAGTTGGGATGTTAACGCCAGCGATACGAGCCACGCTGATCTCCTTGCCTCATGCCAGACACAACCAAATTGGTCGTAAACGGCGGTTATCATTCAATAAAACGTACAATTCGGGCCATGAAACCCGAAAGCGACCGCTCCGTGCATTGACTTAATGCCCGAATCCGATCGCACGAATGTCGCGAATTGTTGGGCGTTATTAGTCCTAAACCCTCGTCGCGTCAACAGGTTAAACGCGATTCATTACAATGTATTACAGCCTCTAGAGATTGCCCAATACAGACGTAATTTCTTCGCTGACGGTGTCAATTGAACCCATGCCATCCACCACCTTAAGCTGACGCTTGGCATAGTAGTAGCCGATCAGGGGCGACGTGTCCTTGTAATACACCTGCAGTCGGGTCCGCATCGCTTCGGCGTTGTCATCCGGACGCCGTTTAAACTCTTTGTTTCCGCATTTATTGCAGACGCCTTCGACTTCAGGTTTGTTCAGCGTATCGTGATATCCGGTCCCGCAATTGACGCAGGTATAGCGTCCGGCGATTCTTTCAACCATGGCATCGTCATCGACCCGCAACTCAATCACCGCATCCAGTTTGGTGTCCCGTGCGGCTAACATGGCTTCCAAAGAGTCGGCCTGAGGCAGGGTGCGTGGATATCCGTCAAGAATAAAGCCATTAACACCATCCGGCTCATCGATGCGATCCGCTACGATTGTGTTGACCACATCATCTGAGACCAATTTGCCAGCATCCATTATTGCTTTGGCGCGAATTCCGGTATCGGTTCCGGCGGCAATGGCAGCACGCAACATGTCGCCGGTCGACAATTGCGGGATACTGTGGGTTTCAACCAAACGATGCGCTTGGGTTCCTTTTCCAGCGCCCGGTGGCCCCAAAAGAATCAACTTCATTTTTTGCGTCTGCCTCCTCGGCCTCCACGCGTTCCGCCTCTGCCATTGCCCTTCGCAGATCCCT
>CAJQPW010000195.1 GCA_905480295.1 uncultured Rhizobiaceae group bacterium
GAGAAAATCGTCAGAGCGGACGTCGAAAACAGTCGGGCAGTAAATCGGTCAACGGCCGCATTGAGCCCTTGGCGGACATGGTCCGCGGGTCGCATTTAAGACATGAAAAAGGCGAATTCAAGCTGGGCTTGAGCAGCCTTGCGGTCCCGGCGCAAGTAAGCTGGAATTGGGTAGCGACTGGTCTGCTAATATCGAATGTCAATGAGGCGGAGCCATAACCCGCCGCACGATGGAGCAAGGAATTTGCACACTAGTGATAGTCATCGATGCCCTTGGCCCGTGACGCGGAGCCTTAAGCAACATACAGCCGTTGTGCTATCGTTACTCTGCGCAGCGATGGTTCACCCAAGCCGGTCACCTGCGGACGAACTCCCTGGTCAACTAGCTGACATTTCGATCCCTGCTCTCCGGCGGGCGGCTGATCAAAGCGCCAGCTATCTGCTAACCCAAGTGAAGCCAAACGGTGCCTTCGTCTATCGTCGCAACCTGGACCCCGCCGTGTCTATGCGTCCCCGCTACAACTGGCTGCGGCATGCGGGAACGCTCTACTCGCTCGCGGATTATTTGAACCGGACTAAGCGGGAAATCGTGCTGGATGTCATCCGCAATGGCGTTGCCCATATGCGTCAACAGAGTCTTGGCCCGATTGATGAATTCCCCGGCGCGCTGGCGATCTGGACGGAACCAAAGATCACTGGAACAACCGACGCCAAGTCTGCCAAGCTGGGTGGGGCCGGGTTGGCGCTGGTGGCAATGTCCATGTTGCGGACGCTTCAACTGGATCAGGTGAAGCTGGATGAACTGCGCGGTTTGGCCCGGTTCATTCTGGCCATGCAAAAGGCTGACGGCAGTTTCCATTCGAAGTACATCCCAAGCGAAGGCGGTCGCAGCGACAAGTGGATTTCACTGTATTATCCCGGTGAGGCAGCGCTGGGCCTTGTCATGCTTTATAAACAGGACAATGACCCCAGGTGGATCAAGGGGGCGTTGGATACCCTGCTTTATCTTGCCCGCATCCGGGAAGGAAAGAAGAAGGTGCCGGCCGATCACTGGGCCTTGATAGCCACGAAGGAAATCTGGCCTTACGTGACTGCAGATCACCGGAAAATTCTGCGTGCCCATGCGCGCCGGGTGGTGGATTTCATCTTGTCTGAACAAGTCTGGGAGCCGGGTTCAATCGCTCATGGCGGGTTCACCCCGGACGGGCGGACGACGCCGACGGCAACGCGGCTGGAGGGACTTCTGGCCGCCGAATTCCTATTTCGTGACGATTCTGAATACCACCGAAAACTACGTATCTCGATGAGCTGGGCAATGCGGTTTTCGCTAAGTGCACGCTTCACGAAGGGACCCAATACCGGCGCCGTGCCGAGGGCAATTGCCCGCATCATGTCGAACCACAGGGACGCAAGAACTTTCAACCGCCGCGCCACCGAGGTGCGCATCGACTATGTGCAGCATGCCCTGAGCGCGTTTCTGCAATACGCAGACTTTCTCCGCACTCAGCGACAGTAGTCCGCAATCACCCGGACTACGGACCGGTTACGGTCTGCGTTCCGCCATCGTTGTCGGCGTCAAACGGCCCGGCGCCATTTCCGGAGAAGTCGCTGCCGGTCAGATCGACTGTCTGGTTGCCGTCATCGTTATCGATATCCGCACCCTGCGAGACATTGCCGGTCACCGTATTGCCCCCTGTCAGGTCAACCGTCTGCATAACCTCGGCACCGTCATCTATGAAGGCATTGTCGAAGTCGAGCCCGTCCTGGCCATTCATGGTGACCGTCGTGCCGGAAATGGTGATGTCCTGAACAACCGAGGCTATATTGCCCAGAGCAGCGCCGCCATCATCGTCATCAATCTCGTTACGAAACTGCAGTCCATCATCAACGTTGAGCGTAAATACACTGTCTTCAACGATAATCGTCTGTTCTGCTGTGTAAACAGCAGGAGAAGGCACACAATTCTCAGACCCACCGCAATTGGTATTTCTTGCGCGCATGACATTCTCGGCATAGAGACCATCTGCGCCTGAATTCGACACATTGTCGCGACGAATGGTGATGTGTTGGATAGCGGTTCCGCCCTCAGAGATGTTCTGCAGATTATAGCCCTGGTCGAAGTCTACATCCACTGGATCAGAATCCTGGTCCACGAACCCGGCGCCAAATACAACATTGTCTTCAAACACGATCGTCTGCCGCGCCAGGCCGACGTCGGAATGGTTGTCCACACCGAAACCGTCACCCGCGGTGTGACGGATGGTGTTATTAACTACACGGGCCGATTGGATTGACTCTCCGCCAGTGCCTTGGTCGTTGCTTCCGGTATAATTTTCAATTCGGATGCCTTGACCATCCGGAATGAAGACAGGACCACCACCGACTGGCACAAACTCTTCAAATGCCATTTCGATCAGGTTATTGGAAATCGTATAATCACCGGTAACCCGGCTGTTATCGTCGTTCACCAATTGCTCAACGGTAATGCCCTCGTCGTCAATGTTCCTGATTGTGTTGCCATCAATCAAGGCCGTAAGGGTGACTACGTGTCCCTCAGACAATTCGTTATCGCCCGCTCCGCTTCCGACGATCATCTCAATTGCCACGCCGTCGCCGAATCCACCCAGAATGGTATTATTCACTACCGCAATTTTGCTATCCATGATTGTTCTTCGATCGGCCACAAGATCGGGCATATGACTAACTGGATCACCTGAAGTCGCGCCAACACTGGATCTGTCAAGGCCGGTGTCAATGTTGATTGCCGCGTTGCCTAATACATTGGTCAGATTCCCGAGAACGTCGAATTCATATTCTCCGAACAGGGTATTCCCAGCAACAGTAATATCGGAATATACCCGGTCTGGTGATGGATCGATATACGGGTCCACTTCCTGAATTTCATGAAGTATGTCGATAGCATCCGACGACTCATCGACGGTTATTGTGTTCCCCGCTATTTCGATGGTCTCGTGCACGACTGCGTGACTTTCCGCGTTGCTGCGATCTCCATTGCCGATTTGCAATTCGTAGCTGATTGAGTCGCTGCCGGTTCCGGCAATGGTATTGTTGATGATGTCCAAATTCAAAGTAAAATCCCCGCTGGCATTATTGGGCGGGAGACCAATCGCAGAGCCCGAGAAGCTGAAGTTGGACGATGTGTTCAGGTTTTTGTGTTCAATTGCATTGCCGTCAAAGTTGACGATCCGGTTCCCGGCAATGAGCGCGGATTGATCGATGCTGGAACGGGTGGCGCCTGCTGCCGTGTTAATTTCCGTTTCTATGTCAATTGCATCACCGCCAATCCGGCTGGAAATATCCAACGGATTTTCCATGTCATTGTCGGCAATTATCAAGTTCTGGATGATACGAGACCCAAACAAGGTTTCGCCGACCGGCGCGTCGGGATCACGTGGATCGAACGCTTCGTGACTGGTGGCGAAAGTTTCAAAATCGACGGCACTGTGCACATTTCGGAATGTGTTGTTGGTGATCCGAATTGTATCACCTTGATCGATTGTGGCACCGCTTGTGGCCAGGTTCAATATGTCAACGGCGTCTCCCCCCTCACCACCGTCAACGTCAATGTTAGAAAAGTGGTTGTAGTCGAACGTCAGATCCTGCCACAGATACCCCATGTTGTGGGCAACGTTGCGCACATAAATGCCATCGGTAGCGTTGTTGATCTCATTGTTATTGGCAACAATGGTCTGATCCAATCGACTTCCGGCACCGTTCATCTGGTTGCTCACGAACACCGCGTCGTTGGTGATGTTGTAAATGGTGTTGCCGCTGATTGTCAGTTGCTGGCTGTGAGATGCACCGTCATCAATCACATTGGCAATGGCGATAGCCTGTTGTACTTGATCGTCGTCATCGTCATCATCATCATCGTCGTCATCATCATCATCGTCGTCGTCGTCGCCGGACGCGGCGAGGAGGTCAGGCATTGGCGGTTCCCGCATTGGTGCATCCGGGTTACCGACCGGCGGTTCAGGAACCGGGCCGAGCGGATCAAGCGCCATCATGCTGCCGCCCTCGGTGATCATGTTGTTGGTCATGATCCCGACGCTGTCACCTGGGTTGTCGGTCGTAATGTCGATTCCGCGGTCAGCAGCGCCAGTGATCATGTTCCCGTCGAGATGCCAGCGGGTGATGCCGCTGCCGTAGAAGCCGTCGGAGAAGTCGCCTGCCAGCGCAATGCCACCGACATAGTTGTCCTCGCCCAGCATGAACAGCGGGCCGCCGCTGTCATTGCTGATAAAGGTCGGCTTGTCGCCAGGCGCGGTGTAATCTTCGTACTCGCCCGACCAGGCGCCGAAGACTGTTGCCGTGTGTCCGCCACCGATGATCGATGAACCGTCGGGAATGGTGAAGCCGCCGCCGGGGGCGGTGATGTCGGTACCGTTTTGCGCAACGACGATGCCGTTGACGCCCGCAACCGCTGCCAGGCCATCTGCAAAGGTGGCCTCGTCACCTTCAGCGCCGGACTCGCCGCCGGCGCCATTGGCATTGGTGAACTGGATGGTTGTGGTCGAGCCAAGCAAGTTCTCGACACGCACCGGCTCCAGGATGGTGCTTGTCTTGGTGACGATGTCCTCGTCACGCATGACCCGGTTGACCATCATGCGGTCAATGCCGGAATAGCCGGAATGACCCGCACTGTTGCCAAGTGGCACGCGCAGGCGCAGAAAGCCGGATATGTCGGTATCGCGCACGTCGTCATGGCGGATGCCGGCGCCCAGCGTCAGCTGTGAGCCGGGGCCGAACGTATCATACCAGCGGGCTTCAAGCCGGGCCTGTGGGCCGGCAACCGATCCGTTGTCGCCGTCAAAATAGTATCCACCGGCAAAACCGCGAACCTCGAAGTCCTGTCCATCGGCGAACAACTGCCCACCGATTTCTGCATCAAATCCGCCAAGCGCCTCTTCCTGACCGGTTGCCATATTTATAGTGGTGCCGTTGATCCGAAGACGGCCGGAGCCGGTGACCCACTGCTTCCTGTCGCTCAGCGGCAGGTAGACATTGGCCCGTGCTTCCCAGTATTCGGCCAGTGCCTCGACGCCGAACATCACCTGGTGGAAGGTATTGTCATGCTCTGTGCGGCGCAGGTCGAAGAAGGCATAGGCGCCAGCGATCATGTCGGGGCGCACGAAGCGGCGGTGCCCGATACCGAAATTGCCCTCCATGGAACCTTCATTGTCCGCCTGGAAGCGAAGGTCGAGAAACGTGAGAGACGATTCATCCTGGCCCAAAGGAATGAACGCGTCGATACCGCTCAACCAGCGATGGTTTGAAAGCTTGGTATCGACCTCCAGAATCGGTCCCCATTTGGGGCCTGAACTGACCGCTTCCCCTTGCCCCTTGGCATGTACAAAGGTGGTCAGGGAAAACAGTGCTGACAGGATGAAAGCACAGAACTTGAGTGTTTTGGCGGCGAACATGGCAATCTCCAGGCGAAGTGAGATTCAACTACAATAGCATATTCGCGCCAGACTATGGGGCGCAGGTTGCATCAAACTGGAATTGGCGGTCTCATGTTGCCGATAAGCAACAAACGCAACTTACCTACAGCTTTTGATCTAATTGTTTGCCGGCAGCCAGACCCTCACAAATAAGCATGCCGTTAAAAGAGCGTTCGTGGGGTAGTCGAAAACCGGTCGCGTCGCAAACGGACCGCTCTCAACCGGCAACAAAGCCTGCTTCGTCCGCTTGTCGGCCGTTCGGCTTAGCGCGATCTACACAAGGCCCGAGGTCTGGATCGAGCCCTGTTGAGCCTCCCAATAGCAACCACCCCAATTCAAATGCTTCAACGCCTAGCGTTCCCGTTCACGACCAAGAAACTCGAACGTTGCGGACATGATTTCGTCCCAGGCAGGTGTCGACTTGAGAA
>CAJQPW010000196.1 GCA_905480295.1 uncultured Rhizobiaceae group bacterium
AAGAGGGCGTTCGACTTGCATGTGTTAAGCCTGCCGCCAGCGTTCGTTCTGAGCCAGGATCAAACTCTCAGGTTTGATCTGAGATTTGTTCCGGCTAAATCCATCAGTCCGAACCTTAAAAAGGCACTCAATGGACTGATGTGGTCACGCTTTTCCTGTCCTGATGGACAAAGAAAAATTGCGGTTCCCTTGGGAGGGAACCACGAATTGACGAGAACATTATTTTAAACACACCTGAGATGACCGAAGTCATCTCGGTATTTGTAACATTCTCGAAAAACGTGTCCGCCGAAGTCTCGTATCGAATGCCACCGGTAAAAGGAAATACCGATGCATTCAGCAGAACTCCGCCGCCCACGTTTCTCTTTCTTCATATTCAATTATCAAAGAACAGAAACGCATAGAGTGTTTCTTCGAACCAGATGCCAAAGGCCAAAGCCAATCGCTTACCAATTCAAGGTAGGTTTTCGCTTACGCGACGCCTTTCCGGGGTGACCGATTTAAGCAGCAGGTTATCGCTCGAAGCGACCGCTGCGTCGTCGGTGGGCGGGTTATAGGCTCGGCTTTCCCGCTCGTCAACACAGTATTTGAAGTTTTTTGAAGTTTTTTTTAAAAAAATTTCAAACACTGTCAAAGGTGGATATTTCGGAACAAATGCCTCGAATTTCCTACCTCTGCCCCATTATATGGACTTGTTGACATCAAAGGCAAGGGTTTGCCTCAATTCGATTGCATTTCGGTGCACAATCGCGTTTTAACAGGCGCAACAGTGAGCCAACGAAAAGACCAAGGGGAACCGCCATACAATGTCTACTGGCGTACATATGCGGCACAGCGCACTCGGCACCAATCTGGCCCACACCACAATTCAGCAATCCCTCGGCAATGAAGCGCCGCTGATCAGTGGCAATGGCCGCCGGGCGCCTGACAAACGTCGGGTCAGCATGCGCTGGATGTCAGGTTCCATTCTGACCGGCTTTTCTTCTGTCTTATTAATGGGCGGCGCTTTATATGCAGCACTTGATGGCCGCCAGCAGCTCGCGCGGCCCGCAAGCATTCTCGACAAACTCACCGCTCAAAACGGTGACGCCCAGTCTGGCGAGGTTTCAAAGGGCGACCGTCCGCTGGCAGTGCTGGCGCTGCGACCGGTCAAGGAACGGATATTTCAGGTCCCGACAGTCACAAAGGTTGGCGATTCCAACGTTATCCGCAAACGGCCCTTCGGATTCATATCAGCCCCCCTGGCCGTGGCAGTACAGCGTAAGGTCTCCTATCCGCGTTTTGACGCCCTGTCCGTATTCAGGGCTTCAGGAATTGATGTGGCAAAGTTTTCCAGTGACGCAATTTATGGTGCGGATATCGAGAGTGAAGTGCGCATCCAACAACTGCCCTTCGATCTGAGTGGCGCGCAGTATAACGAGTCGACGGAAATTTCCTTCCAGGAAGCCGAGGCAATCGTGCGTACCGTGCGCGGCTCGCTCGTTGACGGGGAATTGCAGGTTGGTGCCCTGCCCTATCTCGATACAACGCGTTTTGTTCTCGATCAGAACGAAATTGCTCCTCCCAGTGGCCTTGATATTCGAATTACCGCTGAAAACGTCTCTGAATATCCCATTCAGGAAGTCGACACGCCCGTCGCTCGTTCCTTCTCTGAAGATGTTATAGATGTGCCCGCTGGTGAAACGCTTGAGAAAGCCGTTGCCAGTCTGCAGCTGGAAGCGCAGCCGTTGCGCGAGATGGTGGCCGCGCTGAAGGGTGAGCTTGGATCTGGTGCATTGCCGGATGGAACAAAACTGCGGGTAGCGTTCGAGCGGATTGATGCTGGCCCGTCGGCTGGAGGCGATCAGCGACTGGCACGGCGGATCAGCGTGTACAGGGGTGGTGAACATCTGAAGTCGATTGCCAATAATGATGAAAACCGCATTGTATGGGCAACCACTCCGGCACCAATCCCGGCGGTTACGCCACAGGAAGACCTTGAAAACGAGCCCGCGATCGCGCGGGTCGGCAATTCCAATCTGCCCAATGTATATGACGGCATCTATCGCGCCGCCATGTCCCAGGGCATGGATGCCAAGCAGGCACGAAGAATCGTGCGCACGGTGGCGTTTGATGTTGATTTCCGAAAGGTGATTAAGGCCGAGGACACGCTGGAAGTATTCTTCTCTATTAAAGAGGGACTGGAAGAAGTCAGCGAAGAATCCGAGATTCTATATGTCGGACTTGACCATGCCGGCGTGAAGCGCACCTATTATCGTTTCCGCTCTGCCAAGGATGGTTCGGTGGACTATTATGATGAACGAGGCAAGAGCGCGAAAAAGTTCCTGCTGCGCAAACCCGTTCCCAACGCCCGATTTGGTTCGGCTTTCGGACCGCGGCGCCATCCAATTTCGCGGGTCGTCAAGATGCACCAGGGTGTCGATTTTGCGGCGCCGCGCGGAACCCCGATTCTTGCCGCGGGCAATGGGGTGGTACAGAGCGCGAAGTGGAATTCCGGATATGGCCGACAGACCATCATCCGCCACGCCAATGGATACAAAACATCTTACAACCACCAACACAGGTTCGCCAAAGGAATACGCCCGGGTGCCCGGGTACGGCAGGGTCAGATTATTGGTCAGGTCGGATCCACCGGTTATTCGACCGGACCCCATTTGCACTATGAGGTGATTGTGAACGGCCGAAAGGTGAATCCGATGAAGATCCGATTGCCCAAAGGTCGCGTCTTGTCCGGAGCGGTCCTTGCTGATTTTTCCAAGGAACGGGATCGCATCGACGATCTGGTTGCCAAAGGTCGCGGCGAAGAACAGACGCTGGCGGCTCTGAACTAGGGCCCCTCGTCGGTCGATCCAACCGCGCCAGATATTTCCTGAACTCCGGTTTGGGTCAGCCATCCCACCAGCCCACCGGCAAACGCCATCAGCGCGATCACACCGCACAGGGCAATCGTGGCATGATTCATGGCAATGACCTGCAAATTCTGGGTGGCGATCTGATACAGCGGACCGGTCAGCCGCTCACCGTAACCGGCGGCCAGCATCAGCTGTTGCACGGAAGGATCAAGTGAACTGCCGCGAATCACAGCTGCGTAAACCATCGACACCAGAGCGCCCAGGCCAGCAATGCCAAACAGATTGGACATGCGGGCAATCATATTGTTGATTCCCGATGCTGCACCGGACTGATCATCATCAACCGCATTCATGACGGCTGCAGAAAGCGGTGAAGCCGTAAGCCCCAGGCCGATACCCACCGCCAGGGTCGCAGGCAGTACACCAAACCAATAGCTCTGCTGGACAATCGCCCAGGCGAGAAAAAGAAATGCCAATCCGGTCACAATCGGACCGAGGGTCAAAAATATTCGGGTACCGAATCGATCCACCATTCGTCCAGACAGGGGCGAAAACAATGCAATCATTAAACTGAAGGGCAAGAACATGGCTCCGGCATAGGTTGCGGGAAGCTGCCAGCCGACAATGATCAGCATCGGCAAGAAGAACACCATCGCCCCGATGCCGCTCCACACCAGAAACGTCAGCCCATTGCTTCCGGCAAACGCGGTAAAGCGAAACAGGCGCAGATTGACCATCGGATCGCGATGACGCCATTCCCAGAAAATACCCAGCCCCGCCAAGCAGACACCGGCACCCAGTAAGGTCATGGCCCAGCCACCAGCGTTCAATTCGCCCAGATATGTCAGACCACCCGCAATCAATCCCAGGGACAGGGTCAACAACAGGGCACCGGTCCAGTCCAGCGACATCAGACCACCGGCATGACGAGGCAAATCCTTCGGTACGAACCGCCAAAGGATAAAGATCGTCAGCGCTCCCAGCGGTACATTAATGGCAAAGATCAACCGCCAACCCCATTCACCGCCATAGGTCAGAACGATGCCGCCAATGAGAGGCCCTAGCGACGTGGTAATGGACGACGCGGCAACCCACAGTCCCAACGCCCTACCCCGTTCCGCCCGCGGCGTGTTGATCGAGATAATGGCCATGCTGCCAGGAATCATCACCGCCGCTGCCGCCCCCTGAAGTGCACGAAAGATGATCAGGCTTTCCGCGTTCCATGCCAAAGCGCAGGCCAGGGACGTAACGGAGAAAAAACCGATCCCAAGGCCAAAGACAAATTTGAGACCGAAACGATCCCCCAGTGCGCCACCCAACAGGATGAGAGCAGACAGAAACAGCATATAGGCATTAGAGATCCACTGAGCCTGACTGAAATTGGCATCCAGCAACGTGCGAATCTGAGGCAGCGCCACGGCGACAACCGAAAAATCGATGAAACCCATGGCACTGGCGAATATTGCCGTGATCAGCACATATTTGCGCCGTTCAGGTGGGCAATAATGGCGCTGACTTTTCATCGGGCTGGCCTGGCATTGGCGATTACACGAACTCAGACCTACGCCTTGAAAGATTAACCGGCAATCTCGAATTTATGCCGCGACATCACTTGAACGCTATTCGACAAATTGGACGGTTACACCCGGACGCACCAGCTTCGCCAGTTCCTGCGCATCCCAGTTGGTCAGGCGGATACATCCGTGGGAGTTGGTTTTGCCAATCGTGCGCGGATTTGGCGTACCATGTATACCGTAACTGGGCTTCGACAACGCAATCCACACAGAGCCAACAGGACCATTAGGGCCTGGGGCGATGCGCAATATCCGGTCGTTGTTTCCCTGCTGAAAGTTCTTTTTCGGGTTGTAGGTATAATCTGGATTGTGGGCGACCCGCTCAATCGTATGAGTTCCGCTTGGCGATGGCGTTGCCGCAGAACCGATTGTGGCGGGATAACTGGAAACCAGATCACCATTGCGGTCAAATGCACGAACCTGTTTGCGGGATTTGTCGGCCACCAGATAATGCACCTTGCTGCGAACCGAATTGCCAGGAGCGATCACCGTAATTGCGGTTCCGGGGCGGTTGAAGTCGGCGTCAGGGTTGAGCTGCTGCAAAAAAGCCTGGCTCATGTGAAATCGCTCCGCCAGCAATTCTTCGACCGAGGTATAAGACATCGCTTTCAGTCGCGCTTTCTCGGCATAGTCGACCGGAATTTTCGCAACAAAGGGTCCGGTCACGTCAGCAGACCTGATGGTGTAACGGGTAAAGACTTCTCCGCCTGAACTTTTGATCAACTGCTTCAGATCTTCCGGATTGCCCAGATCGACTTTGCTCTTTTTTGCCTGTTTCCAGGACACCGCGGCCCGCGCCACGTTGGAACCCCAACGGCCATCGATCACGCCGGGTGAGAACCCTTCCCGATCCAGCACCACCTGCAATTGTGCAATCTGGGTAGCGCTGTATTTGGGTTTTGCCATGCCACTATGACGGACGGCCCGTTCGACGGGCTGCTGTTGCAGCGGAAGGCTGGCCAATTGCCTGCTATCATTGTCTTTGTTGATTTTGTTGGTGCGATCTGGCTGCTTGTCGCGCCGGATTTCACCCGGTTGCAGGCGCCGGTCAGCGCGGCGATCACTTCTGCGTCCGGTCAGGATATCCGTGTATCGTCTGCGGCGCGGGCGGTAGTCATCATGTTCTTCGAACTGGTCCCGCGCATATCGCGCGTTGCGCCGATATTCGCGCTGAGCCCGGATCTTGTCACGCCTTGTGAATCGCGCGTGCCGGTTGGCCCGGCCCACGACTTCACCGGTATCGACATCGACAAGAAACCGCCGACCGCGGGAATCAACAAACAACTCCAGTTCGTCGCGGTCACTGTGCCCCCAGAACAGGCCTTGGGCCTGCGCGGGGTGAACGGCAACAACCGCCAGAGGCAACGCCACTGCCATCGTCAAGGATGGAAGCAGAACCAATGGAGCAATGAACCGCTTGAGCCGGCTGCTAATCGGTTGCTTGGTGTTGGACTTGATAGATGTTGCGGCGGATAAAATCATGTCAGACCTCACTACTAACCGGCCAATTCAGTTGACCCGTAAAATGAGGTTAAAATTTGCTACATGAACAGGACATGAAGGGCGCCGGGAGGATTTCCCCCGACGCCCAATTCAGTTCTATACGGCTTTATATCCGAACTCAGGCCGCATCCTGATCCGCATCGTCCCGGTGCGTCTGGTCCACTTCAAAGGTGCCGTCGACTGGACGCGGTTTGGAACCCTTGACGCGAAACTGCAGCCTGTCGGTGCCTGACGTTATGCCAACAGTGGCTCCGTCAAACACTTCACCGGCCAACAGCATTTCTGCCAGAGGGTCCTGGATCGCGCTTTGGATCACCCGTTTCAGCGGGCGAGCGCCATAGGCAGGGTCATAGCCCTTGTCAGACAACCAACCGAGCGCATCCTCATCCAGTTCCAATTTGATTTTGCGCTCATCGAGCAATTGCTCCAGCCTTTGCAACTGGATCTTGACGATGGCACTCATGTTGGAACGCTGCAGCCGGTGGAACAGAATCGTTTCATCGACCCGGTTGAGGAATTCGGGGCGGAACGAAGCTTTCACCACGTCCATCACCGTATCCCGCACGGTGTCAACATCCTCATCGTCCTTGAGGTTTACCAGGAATTCGGCACCCAGATTGGAGGTCATGATGATCAGCGTATTTCGGAAATCCACCGTCCGGCCCTGACCGTCGGTCAACCGACCGTCATCCAGCACCTGCAGCAGCACGTTAAACACATCGGGATGGGCCTTTTCGATCTCATCGAACAGCACCACCTGATAGGGCCGACGCCGAACCGCTTCGGTCAACACACCACCCTCATCATAGCCAACATAGCCTGGAGGAGCCCCGATCAACCGGGAAACAGAGTGTTTCTCCATGAACTCAGACATGTCCATTCGGACCATCGCGCTGTCATCATCAAACAGATAATCCGCCAACGCTTTGGTCAACTCGGTCTTACCGACACCGGTTGGACCAAGGAATATAAAAGAGCCCATTGGCCGGTTGGGATCCTGCAGGCCGGCACGGCTGCGTCGTACGGCTTTGGAGACCGCAGCCACAGCTTCGCCCTGCCCAACAACCCGTTCGGCAAGCACATCTTCCATGGCCAGCAGTTTTTCCCGTTCGCCTTCCAGCATCTTGTCGACCGGGATCCCGGTCCAACGCGAAACAACATGGGCGATATGGGCAGGGGTTACCGCCTCATCCACCATCACAGCGTCCGCTTCTTCGCCTTCGTCCTCTTCGATTTTCCTGATCAGATCAGGAATCACGCCGTAGGAAAGCTCTCCAGCCTTTGCCAGATCACCATCACGCTGGGCAATTTCCAACTCGGAACGGGCCTGATCAAGCTGTTCCTTCAATTCACGGGTGCCGGTCAGGCGATCTTTTTCTGCCAGCCATTTGGCAGACAGGGACTGAGCCCGTTCTTCCAGATCGGAAAGATCAGTATCGAGTTTTTCAAGTCGATCCTGGGAAGCCTTATCGGTTTCCTTTTTCAAAGCTTCCCGTTCGATTTTCAATTGGATAATGCGCCGGTCCAACTCGTCGAGCTCTTCAGGTTTTGAATCGACCTGCATCCGCAGGCGCGAACCCGCTTCATCCATCAGGTCGATCGCCTTATCGGGCAAAAATCGATCAGTAATATATCGGTTTGACAGGGAAGCGGCCGAAACAAGTGCGCTATCAGCGATCCGAACACCGTGATGAAGTTCATATTTTTCTTTGATCCCGCGAAGGATCGAAATGGTGTCTTCCACCGTGGGTTCCGCAATAAACAACGGCTGAAAGCGACGGGCCAGGGCCGCGTCCTTTTCCACGTGTTTGCGGTATTCATCCAGCGTGGTTGCACCCACACAGTGGAGTTCACCTCGCGCCAGTGCCGGTTTCAGCAGATTGGATGCATCCATCGCGCCATCGGATTTGCCTGCACCCACCAGCGTATGCATCTCATCAATGAAAAGAATGATATTGCCCGCAGCGGCCGTGACCTCGGAAAGAACAGCCTTCAGCCGTTCTTCGAATTCACCACGGTATTTTGCCCCGGCAATCAAGGCACCCATGTCCAGCGACAACAATTGTTTATCCCGAAGGCTTTCAGGCACATCACCATTGATGATGCGCAGTGCGAGACCTTCGGCAATGGCGGTTTTACCCACACCGGGTTCACCGATCAAAACCGGATTGTTCTTCGTGCGGCGGGACAGGATCTGCACCGAGCGGCGGATTTCTTCATCCCTGCCAATGACGGGGTCCAGACGCCCCTCGCGGGCATCCAAAGTCAGATCACGGGCATATTTTTTAAGGGCGTCATATCCTTCTTCCGCCGATGCGGTATCAGCAGTGCGGCCTTTGCGGATGGTTTCTATCGCTTCGTTTAATGATGCGGCAGTCACACCGGCCTTTTTCAGGATATCGGAGGTTGCTGCAGCCTTTTCCATGGCCAAAGCCAGAAGAAACCGTTCGACGGTAACGAAGGAATCGCCAGCCTTTTTGGCAATCTTCTCCGCCTGCTCAAACACCTTGGCGAGCGGTTGGGACATATAGACCCCATTACCGCCGCTGACTTTGGGAAGCTTGGCCAGATTGGCTTCAGTTGCCAGCAATGCAGCTTTGGAATCCCCCCCGGCGCGATCGATCAGAGAAGCAGCAAGCCCCTGCTCATCATCTAGCAGGACCTTGAGAATATGTTCAGCAGTAAATTGTTGATGCCCGTCAGCGAGGGCTTTTGATTGCGCTGATTGCAGAAACCCGCGCATGCGTTCGGTATAATTGTCTACATTCATTTTGGTCATCCCTTTCGGTGCCAGCATCCCGAAGCGAAACTGGCTAACAAAGAAACAGGTCCCCATTTCGGCGAACCCTATGATGACTATGTAGGTGTGTTTTTTGCAGTTTTAAGGGGACATCCGTCCCCATTGGGCGAAATTATGCGTTCGGCATCCAAGGCAAAGCATTTTGCGTCCCGATTGCAGGACCAAGCAACCAACGCAGCCAAATATTTGCCTGCGTTGTGATTTCTCTAATTTCAGTCGGAGCCTGTGACAAAGGACGGAAGGCCACCCGCATCGTCGGAGGCCAGCACTGCAACCTCTTCCTTGGGCTTACGGGCCCGCTTTGGCTTCTTCGGCTTGGGCGCGGCTTCATCCCCTTCCGCCGGGGCAGCAGCTTCTGAAGTTTTCTCACTCGCAGCATCTTCTGTGGGAGTTTCAGCTACAGTCGGTTGAGGGCCTTCGCCATTGGATGCCTGTGCCGGTTTTGCAGCTTCCTGTGAATTTGAAGCCTCATCATCGCGTTGCCGGTTGCGGCCCCGGTTGCGACCCCTGCCCCGGTTTTCACCGGCATTATCTTCGCCGTCTGACTCCGCTTCTCCGCGGGCTTCGCGCGCCGCGTTCTGCTCTTCACGCGCCTGTTGCTGCGCTGCCTGTGCGGCAGCAACCAGACGGTTATAATGTTCAGCAAACTGCCAATAGCTCTGCGCGCTGACCGTATCACCGGCTGTTTGCGCGTCATTGGCGAGTTGCACGTATTTTTCGGCGATGTGCGCCGCTGTGCCCCGGATACGCACGTCAGGCCCATTCGATTCCATAGACCGATTGAGCTGGTTGCGATTGTTATTATTGCGGTTGTTATTGTTATTGCCGCGGCCGCGCGAACGCTGCCTGTTTTGCGGTTGACCTTGTCTCATTCAACACTTCTTCTTTAAAAACCGATTGTCATCGATGATGAACATCTAACAATCAACTGGTTTGAATTGCCCAATCGGGCTCGCTATAGGGGCATCGCCCCCGGTTAAAGACAGTTTCCTGTCAAACTTTTATATCTGGTACTCACTGCCAAATTTCGCTG
>CAJQPW010000197.1 GCA_905480295.1 uncultured Rhizobiaceae group bacterium
CGCAATGGCACTGTCATGCGACCCTAAGCTGTTGATCGCGGATGAGCCGACAACTGCCCTAGACGTTACAGTGCAAAAAGAGGTGCTTGATCTGATGGCGGACCTGCAGAAACGCATGGGCACTGCCATTGTGCTAATTAGTCATGATTTGGGCGTGATTGCCGAGACCTGTGACAAAGTCGCAGTGATGTATCGGGGCCGCGTGGCCGAAGCCGCCTCAACCGCTGATTTGTTTGCAGAACTGGCCCACCCCTACACACGCGGTTTGCTGAACTCGATCCCATTTGTCGACCGTGATGTCGAATGGTTAGAGGCGATACCCGGCCGCGTGCCGGCATTAGAAGAAGAGCTGACGGGGTGCGCTTTTCATCCGCGCTGCGCTTTGGCGACTGATCTTTGTTCTTTGACTGTACCAGACACCTCACAGTTTAAGCCGGGCCACGCTGTGCAATGCCACTTCCCCGGAAAGGTCACTTTATGAGTGAACCATTGTTGCGCATTGCAAACCTCAAGACCCACTTCCGAACCAAGGGTGTGGGGCTGTTCGGTAAAAAGAAAGTCATTAAGGCTGTCGATGGGGTCTCCTTCGATATTGCGCCACGTGAAGTCCTTAGCTTGGTGGGCGAGTCTGGCTGCGGAAAATCAACGGTCGGGCGTACTTTGACCCATCTTGAAAAGGCAACATCAGGCGAAGCACAGTTTGAGGGTCGCAATTTCCTGTCGATGACATCTGCAGAGTTTCGTCCGTTGCGCCGAGAGATCCAGATGATTTTTCAAGACCCATTTGCCTCGCTTAACCCTCGTCTCAAAATCGAACAGACCTTGGGTGAGCCGTTGTTTATTCACGGATTATGTAAGACATGGGATGAGGCGCGCACAAAGATTGCGGCAATGCTTGAAACCGTTGGGATGGATCCGAAAGTTATGGCTCGGCATCCACATGAATTCTCGGGTGGCCAACGCCAACGCATTGGAATTGCGCGGGTTATGATCTTGAAGCCGAAGCTGGTGATCGCCGATGAAGCAGTTTCGGCGCTTGATGTATCCATTCAGGCGCAAGTGCTGAACCTAATCAAAAAACTGCAACGCGACAGTGGTGTGTCGATGCTATTCATCAGTCACGATCTGGGCGTTGTACGCCATATCAGCGACCGCGTGGCTGTGATGTTTGAGGGGAAAATCGTCGAAATTGGTGAAAAGCACCAGATATTTGAAGCCCCTGAGCACGATTACACCCGCAAGCTGCTTGGTTCTATTCCTAGGGTCAAAATCGGAAAAGAGGTTACGTGATGCAAGAAACCAAGCGCGTATTTTTAGGCTCCATCGCGACAGAAACGAATACGTTTTCTCCGCTCAGAACCGATATTCGGGACTTCAAGGAGAGTTTTTATGCGCCTCCTGGTCAACACCCCAAAACCCCAACATTGTGTAGTGCTGTTTATCCTGCCGCCCGCGTCCGCGCGGCTGAATTCAACTGGCAGATTGTTGAAGGCACCGCATCCTGGGCTGAGCCGGGCGGGGTTATAAACCAGCACACTTGGGAGTTTTTGCGCGACCAGCTTCTAACAGAACTTAGGGCAGCTATGCCGGTTGATATTGTCTTGCTTGGCTTGCATGGTGCGATGGTGTCGCAGGGATGTCTCGACTGCGAGGGCGAATTGTTGAGAGCTGTTCGTGAGATTGTCGGTACGACAGCAATCATCGGCGCAACGTTTGATCCACACAGCCATCTATCTGAACGCCGATACGCAAATGCCGATATCATCACGGTCTTCAAAGAATTTCCACACACCGATTTTGTTGAAGTTGCTGAAAACCTTGTGGATCTTGTGCAGCGCAGCTCAATGAAAGAGATCGCACCTGTTATCAGCACATTTGATTGCAAAATGATCGAAGTCCTCCCCACAAGCCGCGAGCCAATGCGTGGCTTCGTTGACAAGATCAAGGCGCTTGAAGGGTCTGGGTCCATTCTGTCCATCTCCGTTATTCATGGCTTTATGGCCGGCGATGTCCCTGACCTTGGATCACGGATTGTAGTGATAACGAACGATGATCAAGTTGCAGGTGACAAGCTGGCAGCAGATTTAGGGGCAGAGCTTTTTTCGATGCGCGGCAAAACACGTCCCGAATTCTTAACTGCGTGTAATGCATTCGACAAAGCGGAATCGTCCAGTGCTCTGCCAGTCGTCATCGCGGACGTTTGGGATAATCCAGGCGGCGGCGTTCCGGGCGACTCGACTATTTTGTTGCGCGAAATGTTGCGACGCCAAATCAAGAATGCAGCCCTTGCAACTATTTGGGATCCGATTGCGGTCCGCACATGCTTTTCAGCAGGCGAAGGTGCGGAGTTCCGATTGCGCTTTGGTGCCAAGATGTCTGAATTTGCCGGTGAACCTTTGGATGCAGATATCACCGTCAAACGCACCGTGCGCGACGCGGTTCAAAGCTTCGGGCAAAGCATCGTTCCCTTGGGCGATGCTGTCTGGATAGAGATGGCTGGGATCGACGTCATTTTAAATTCAGTTCGAAGTCAGGTATTCAACCCGGATATCTTTTCAAACTTTGGAATTGACCCATCACAGAGGAAAACTCTTGTCGTTAAATCGACGAACCATTTTCAGGATGCTTTTTCTCGCATATCAAGCGACATTCTTTATGCCGCGGTTGATGGACCTTATCCCAGTAACCCTGAAAC
This sequence comes from uncultured Rhizobiaceae group bacterium, assembly GCA_905480295.1. Lineage (GTDB taxonomy): Bacteria > Pseudomonadota > Alphaproteobacteria > Rhizobiales > Rhizobiaceae > Pseudahrensia. Next base: position 2,696 of record CAJQPW010000197.1, read on the forward strand.
CAACGCATATCGTAATTTAGTCAGAGACATTTGGCCCCGCGTGGAGAACCCCCATGCCTGACGACATCGAGTCAATCCATACACCCGCGTTTGTGGTGAACGAAGCTGTGGCGCTACGCAATATCGTGGCTTTTCAGGCGCATTGCGATAAGGTTGGTCTCGACCTGCGCCCGCACATCAAAACGCATAAATCAATCCACTTTTCCAAAGCGCAACTTGCCGCAGGTGCTGTCGGGATTACCTGTCAAAAGATAAGCGAAGCAGAAGCCATGCTGGCCGTCGGTATTGACGACATCCTGATCACCTTCAATATCTTAGGGTCTGCAAAATTGGCCAGATTACGCGACCTGTCGGATCGCATTTCCACACTTTCAGTCGTTGCGGACAATGCGGAGGTTGTGCAGGGGTTGGGACAGGCATTTGAGGGGGTGAGCAGGCCTCTAACGGTATTGGTCGAATGTGATACTGGGGAAAAGCGGTGCGGTGTCTTAACGCCAAATGTCGCCGTTGAATTGGCGAAAGAAATCTCGAAAATGTCTGGTTTAGTCTTCGGTGGTTTGATGATCTACCCTGCGGTTGGAATGGCCAAGGAGGTCGCGCAGTTCATGCGTGAAACGAAACAGCTTTTGGATGAAGAAGGACTGGCTTGCCCAGTTGTTTCCGCGGGCGGTTCGCCGGATATGTGGTCTGCAACGTCGGACGGCATCATCACCGAATATCGCATCGGTACTTATATCTATAATGACCGTTCATTAGTAGAGCGTGGCACGTGCACATGGGACGATTGCGCGGGCTACGTCTTGGCCACCGTCGTAAGCACACCGACTCCCGCCCGTGCTGTCGTTGACGCTGGATCAAAGGTTCTCACGTCCGATCTGATGGGGTTTCCCGATTTTGGTCATGTCCTTGGTCATCCGGAAACTAGCATCGTCGGGCTTAGTGAAGAGCATGGTGTATTAAAAGTTGATCCTGAGAATCAATTGAAGATAGGCGAACGGATCAGGATTGTTCCAAATCACGTGTGTGTGGTCTCTAACATGTTCGA
>CAJQPW010000198.1 GCA_905480295.1 uncultured Rhizobiaceae group bacterium
CGAAACCGGAAACCAGGTTGTGATATAATTGGCCGGCTCATGCAGTTTGAATGAACGTATGGCCGAAGGGTCGATCATAATGGCATCGATCACGCCATTCGTCAGGTTCTGGTTGATCTGCGTCACCGGTTGCGCCACTGCAGACGCGCCGAGCGCTTCAACGAAGGGCACATCGCTTTTCGAGGTCACACGAATCTTCATACCCTGCAGATCCGACAATTTGGTCACTGGTTTGTTTTTGGTAATCAGAACCGGTGGCGCGTTTGACCACAACGCCAAAACCTTAGCGTTGAATTCCTTTTCCAGATCGGCACGGGCGCGGTTCAACCCTTAAGTACATTCCACTGCTGTGCTGCACACTCCAGGCAGGCCAACAACATTGGTCTTGGGAAACACATCAGCGGTGTAACCCGGCAGGGTGAAAACAATGTCTGCAACATTGTCGAGCAAGATTGAATATTGTTTGGGCGGAACCTTATTAAGTGCGCCCCCTGCAAATTGCTTAACCGTCAGTGATCCACCGGATGCAGCCTTCAGTTGTTCTCCAAACGGGGTGAAAATGCCTTTGTTCATGGGGTGTTTTGGCCCCATAAAATAAGCAAGAGACAGTTCCTTGGCGGATGCATGAGCAGCTGCAAAAGCTGAGAACGCAAGGCTTGCGGCAACGATCGATTTCACAAACTTCATTCTTATTCCTCCAGGTTTCCTGTCAGTTTCAGTATTTTAGGCCAACTTGTCCAGTCGAAAGCTCAATCCAATTATAGATCAAGGGCATCCGCCACAGCCATCGCCGACATGCCGCCGTCAGGATTAATATTTGCCCCCTTGATCCAACCGCTTTTGGGATCAGCGAGAAAAGCTACAACCTCCCCAATTTCCGCCGATGTTCCCGGACGCCCTGCCCGGGCTATGGCCATTTCAGCCCGTTGACCAAGCGCACGAATAAAGTCTGGTAAAATTCCTGTATCCACTGCCGAAGGACTGACACAGTTGATGCGCAATCCCTGCTTCAACAAGGGCTCCGTTTGCGCCATCGTCCAGACAATCACCGCTTCCTTGGACAGATTGTAAGCTCGAGTGGAGTCTATAGAGTGCTGATCAATGAATGCCTCAAGTTGCGCCCGGTCAGCCGCCATCAACGCCTTTACCTGATCGATATTTTCTTTCCAGCGTTCGCCGGCACGCGATGCCAGATTGACGATCGATGCACTGTTATTAAGATTCGGTAACATCATTTCTGTGAACCCGACCAGGCCAAAATAGTTCACAGACAGCACACGTTCGCTCATACCTTTGCGAGGCGGCAGACCGGCGATATTCAACAGAGCATCAAATTTGCCTTTGGACTGGTCAACCGCTGCGGCCATCGATGCCGGGTCAGACATGTCGACTTCTATCCATCGATCAACATTTTCGCTCACCGGAGCGATGTCAAAGGCAACAATTTCTGCGCCCTCCCGTTTAAGAATGGCCGCGGTGGCCGCTCCGATCCCCGAGGCTGCTCCTGTAATCGCAACGCGCATTTTGATCCTCCAATGTATTCATCAGCAGCGGGCCTTCACCAGCCCTTGATGTTTATCGCTCTATGGCTACAGCCAGCACCCTGACCATGGCAAACGATCTTCAAAACAGCATGCTAATCGACAACTCATTTGCAAGTGAGAAATTGTGCTTTTTCCTGTAAGGCCTTACAATCATCTGGTCCGTCCGGAACAGGAGAGCGAAAGTCTTGGCAATTGTTGACGATTATGAGGATATCCCTGGCACTTATGTATTCAACGGCAAACGATGCAGAGACGGATATCGCCTGAATAAATTTTGCAAAACACTTGATATCGAGGCCAATCGAGAGGCGTTTCGCAATGACCCTGAGGGCTATATCGCCCAATTTAAGATGAGCGATGAGCAACTCCGCTGCGTTCGGGAAAGAGACTGGCTGGGCATGTTGCATGTTGGCGGCAACATTTATTACACGTTCAAGCTCGCCATTTTTGATCGACTGACAATGCAGCACGTAGGCGGAGCCATGAGCCAGATGGATGTTGAGGACTTTCGGAAAATGATGCTTGAAGGCGGACGGACCATCGATGGAAATCGGTCCCTGAAGGAAAGCGGCGGCACCAACAACAACAGCAATAATTTGCCAACGAGGATATAATCATGGCGAAAGTCGTAGCGGGTGTTGGCTCATCCCATATTCCGGCCCTGGGAGCGGCCTCCGATCACAACAAGCAAAACGAACCCTATTGGCAACCCGTTTTTGAAGGATTCGGACCGGCACGGGAATGGATCAAGGACGTTGCCCCCGATGTTGTGATATTGATTTACAATGATCATGCCAGCGCATTTTCGGTCGAGTTGATCAATACGTTTGTTCTGGGTGCAGCCGATGAATACGACCCAGCTGATGAAGGATATGGGCCACGACAGGTGCCGCAACTGATCGGTGATTCAGACTTTTCCTCGCACCTGATCGAAAGCCTGGTGCTGGACGAATTTGACATGGCGTTGGCCAATGAGATGGACGTCGACCACGGCTGCACGGTGCCGCTGACGGTGATGTTTGACAAACCGGACGCATGGCCCTGCAAAGTGATTCCACTTTGCGTCAATGTCATCAAATACCCTCAACCAACAGGAAACCGTTGTTACAACCTTGGCAAGGCTTTGCGCAAAGCAATCGAGTCTTACCCCGAGGACATCAAGGTTGCCGTGTTCGGCACCGGAGGCATGTCGCATCAGCTTCAGGGCGAACGCGCCGGGTTGGTGAACCCAGAATTTGACAAAAACTTCATGGACAAGCTTCAAAACGACGCCACCGAACTGACCAAGTTGAATCATACTGACTACCTGCGGGAATCTGGGTCCGAGGGCATCGAATTGATCATGTGGCTGATCATGCGCGGGGCATTGTCTGACGATGCCAAGGAATCTTACCGCTTTTATCATGTTCCCGTATCAAACACGGGATACGGTCTGATCTGCTTCGACGAACCCGATGCGCCTCATATGCAAGCGTCGGGATAAATTGTCGAAATCAATGGCTTGATGAACGCTTTTGCGTGCTGATTGCCAAGAAATGAAGTTGGCTTCGATCAATCTTCAAATGGTGCGCCCACATAGGCGGTGGCCAGGGCGCTTGCGGTTGCATCTGAAGTGACCAGCTGATCGTAATCGTTTTGGCGGATCTTATCGTCAAACGGGTCTTCGTCTGGAAATATGTGGAGCAGCTTGGTCAGTCGCCAGGACACATTCACGGCACTCCAGACGCGGCGCAACGCCATCTCCGAAAACCGTTCCAGATACCTGTCATCCTTCCTATTGAAATGCCAATCCAGCGCACGGGAAAGATAATGAATATCGCCGAAGGCCAGATTCAGGCCTTTGGCGCCAGTTGGTGGAACAATGTGCGCGGCATCGCCTGCCAGGAACAGGTTCCCATATCGCATCGGTTCGGCGACAAAGCTTCTCAACGGTGCAATTGATTTCTCAATTGAAGGCCCCGTGGTAATGTTCGCCGCCATGTCGGATGGAAAACGGGCCAGCAACTCTTCCCAAAACCGATCATCTGACCAATCTTCGACACGATCGCTGGCATCGCACTGAACGTAATAACGGCTCAACATCGCGCTGCGCTGGGCCGCCAGGGCAAATCCTCTTTCGTGATAGGCATAGGTGAAATCCGGCAAGGGCGGCACTTCAGCCATGATGCCAAGCCAGCCAAAGGGATATACGAGTTCGAACGTTTTCAGGATGTTGTCCGGAATCGACCGTCTGCTGGGTCCGTGATAGCCGTCACAGCCCGCAATGATGTTGCAGTCCAACCGATAATCAGCCTCCCCTTGTTTAAACGTAACCCACGGCGCGTCGCCGGCCACATCATGCAGAACAACGTTTTCGGCCTCGTTGATCAGCTGTGCACCGTCTCGCTCGCGGGCGGCGTATAGATCTTCAGTGATCGCTGTCTGTCCCCAGGCCATCATTTGCTGCCCGGTCCATTTCATCGAATCGATGAAGTGATCGGGCTTGTTCTGCCAGACTATCCCGGTTCCATTTTTGGCCTTTCCGAACGCGTCCATGCGCTCGGCAAGGTCATAATCCCGCAACATCTTGACGGAACCCGGCTCGAGCAAGCCTGCGCGGATACGGGACAACACATAGGCCTTTGATCGCCGTTCCAGAACCACGTTGGCAATTTTGTGCCGATCCAGAATGTGGGACAGCATCAGACCTGCTGGGCCGCCGCCAATGATTGCAACCTGGGTAGAAAGGGTTTTCATACAAGCACCTTTGACTGCGTCGCCAGCTGCCCCCGGCATTCCACCCTTCAAGTTTGCCCGCGCTGCTTTCTATTGTCACGCATTTTGAATGGGATAGGCCTCAAGGTAGGAAGTTTTTTTGGGAGCAGATTTCTTTCAATCGTCAAACGCGGTCAGGGTTCTTAATCGCTTCAGTCACCATAAAAACCCTGCCCAAATTTCCCAACCTCGTCGATTTGAAGTATAATTTGGGCAAACAACTGCACAACAGGGACGCAACGACATGGGCGACTATTACGATCTTGGCGGGCATGAATACCCGGTAACAACCCAATCTGAACAGGCTCAAACCTGGTTTAACAGAGGGCTGTTGTGGACCTTTGGCTATAATCACGAAGAAGCCGTGGTCTGTTTTCAAAAGGCCATCGATGCTGATCCATCCTGTGCAATGGCCCATTGGGGCGTTGGCTATGCAGCCGGGCCAAACTACAACATGCCATGGTATTTATTCGATCAGAAAAACCGCGAACTGGCTCTGCAAACCGGATTTGATTCCGCGCAAGCCGCGCTCAATCTGGTGGACAGCGTCACGCAGTGGGAAGCCGCACTGATTAGGGCCCTGCCCGCCCGCTACCCGCAGCTCGATCCGATTGACGACATGGCGCCCTGGAATGATGACTTTGCCGACGCCATGCGCAACGCCTTTAATGCGAACCGGGATAGTCTGGAAGTGCGCACTGTATTCGCCGAAGCGTTGCTGAACAGAACGCCGTGGAAAATGTGGAATCTGAAATCCGGAAAACCGGCGGACAATGCTTCTACTGAAGAGGCACAGGCAGTGCTGGAAGAAGCCATGGACAATGATCCGGCGGCCATGCAGCACCCTGGCATTCTGCATCTGTACGTACACTTAATGGAAATGTCGCCTTTCCCGGAGAAGGCGTTGAAGGCCGGAGATGCCCTGCGCACGCTGGTTCCTGATGCAGGACATCTGGTGCATATGCCAACCCATATCGATGTCTTGTGCGGATACTATCGCGATGTCGTACACTGGAATGAAGAAGCGGTTGTGGCCGATCTGAAATATTGGCGCGAAAGTGGCCCCTTCAACATCTATTCTGGCTACCGGTTGCACAACTACCATTTTGTAATCTACGGCGCTCTGTTTCTTGGGCAGTTCGAGCCCGCCATGGCAGCGATGCGTGGAGCGGCGGAGACGGTGCCAGAAGACATGTTGCGGCTGGAAAGCCCACCGATGGCCGACTATTTCGAATCCTACCTTAGCTTTGAGCCCCACATTCTTGTGCGGTTTGGCAAATGGCGCGAAGCCACGGAACTCGAACTGCCAGAGGACCAAACGCTGTACTGCACCATGACAGCCAATGTGCATTATGCCCGTGGCGTAGCCCATGCAGCGCTTGGAAATGTCGCGGAAGCGGAAGCGGAAGAAAAGGCGTTTCAGGAGGCGGCGTCACGCGTGCCAAAATCCCGAATTCTACACAACAACAAAGTGAACGACCTTTTGGAAATCGCCGCCGAAATGCTGCGCGGTGAGATTCTATACAGGCAGGAAGATTATGAAGGAGCATTTGCCGCTCTCCGCCGGTCCGTTGTGCTGGAAGACAACCTTCCCTACGACGAACCATGGGGATGGATGCAGCCGTCGCGCCACGCATTGGGTGCCCTGCTGCTTGAACAACGGCAGTTGGAGGAGGCCGAAGCTGTGTTCCGGGAGGACCTCGGCCTCGGCGGTCAGTTGAGCCGTGCCACGGTTCACCCGGACAATGTCTGGAGCCTCAAAGGGTTGCACGACTGCCTGGAAGCACGGGGAGAAACAGTTGAAATCGTGCAGATTGGGCAACGGCTTGATCTGGCAAACTCGCGGGCCGACCGGCGGGTTGCAGCGGCGTGTTTCTGCGCTCAGGCAGCTCTGCAGGCTGCGGAATAGCTAAAGTCCGTTTGCAGGCAAGTCGAAATTTAGTGGCGCTGAACCGACTGGGCGAAAGGCAAACAGTCAGGCGTCCACAACGCAGCAGACCTGTGGCCATCGGAGAATGGTCGTCTGACGCCCGCACAACGCTCACCAGAGTGTGCAGAGAAATTGATGCGCATTCGGGAGGGGCTGAATTGTTAGCGACCACCTACCCCGTCTCAGACAAATGAACTCTTGCGGACGTTCCCGGCTTTCTAAGGCGCGTTCCGCTCAACAGCGATTGCTTTGGCGATTTGTTTTGCTTCGATGCCGATTTGCCGAAGTTGCCCCGTGGGCGATGCAACAAAGCTGCAGAAATACAGCCCCTTTCCGCCACTTTGCGGTCCGCTGAATGTCGGCACCCCATCTGCATCGAGAAACCGGGCCTCATTAGGCACCAAATGCCGCAGATCCGGGTTGAACCCAGTTGCCAACACTATCGCGTCAAAGGTGTCTTCACTGCCGTCTTCGAACATCACGTTCTTTTCACCAATCTGCCGAATTCCCGGTTTTATCGACACCAGTCCGCGTCGTATCCGGTCCAGTGTCCCAATGTCCAGCAAAGGAATTTTGCCATCTTCAACAACCTGCGCCATCGGCCCTTTGGACGCTTTGCGCAGTCCGAGCTTTTCAATATCACCCACCACCAAACGCAGGATCGGCCCGTTCAACAGATCCGCTATTTTGTAAGGGATGTATTTCTGCGCGATTGTAATGGCCAGTATCGGAAGGCCCAGAATGTCGCGTGGCACTACGTTGACGGCACCGCGAACTGACAGTGACGTCTGGACGCCCTGATCCGCCAGATCGATGGCTATTTCACCACCAGAATTTCCAAACCCAACCACAAGTACCCGCTTGTTGTGGAACCCGTCTGGGTTCTTGTAGGCGCTGGAATGTAGTATCTCGCCGCCAAACTGCTCCATACCCGGCCAGGAGGGTCGGTTTGGGTTAGATGCAATTCCCGTTGCAACAACCACATGGGAAGCATGAATGGTTCCCTTTGCCGTATCGACCCGCCAGCCATCCGCGTGGGTAACTGAAGTCACCTCACAATCGAGACGAGGCTCGATATCATGAAACTTTGCATAGGATTCCAGGTACTCGATCACCTGTAAGCGTGACGGGTATTTTGGATAGGATCCCGGCATCGCCAGTCCCGGCAGACCGGAAAACAGGCGATGGGTATGCAAATGCAATCGGTCGTAGTGATGCCGCCAAACCGACGCGATGTGGTTTTCCTTCTCAAACACCACCGACGCAATACCTTTTGCTCTCAGCGCGGCAGCACAAGCAAGGCCTGCGGGTCCAGCGCCGATGATGACAACTGGTTCATTGATGGGATCAGAAGAAGTCATGACTCCGCAACGGTAATACAAACTGGAGGGCTACATCAATTGGAGGTGCCCGCTGGGACGTCGGCGTGTTCTCTTTCTGGACCAGAAATTTCAATCGGCCGACCCTGAGGATGATTGCGCCCTGCGGGTGAATGAGTTGAATGACATCGATGTCTTATGCCACACTGATTGCTGTCAAAAACTTGGAACAAACGATACCGTGAACAGAAAATTTTGGGCATTTCTTGCTGTCTCAGCATGGTCTTTTACCTCCGCTGCATGGGCTTCCGATGAACGCAATGTACAGGTGCGATTTGATGCCGGAGCCAGCTCCACCAAGATCGAAGACCAGATAAAGGGCTACCAATATGTCAATTATCAGCTCGGCGCGGCCACCGGGCAGAAAATGTGGGTGGAACTCAAATCACAAAACAACGCCACATACTTCAACGTATTTGAACCGGGCAAGGGGCCCGGAGATCAGGCCCTCTACATCGGATCAATTAACGGCAATTCGTTCGAAACCGTCCTGCCGGAGCCCGGCAACTATACCGTGCAGGTCTATATGATGCGCAACGCTGCGCGCCGTAAGGAAACCGCAAATTATACACTGGGCATCGGCATTGATGCAGCGGCCTCCAACGCTGCAGAAAGCCAGTCTGAAGGCGATGCAGGATCCATGCGCTCCGACTGCAGCGATCGTGCAGCGCATATTTTTCACGTTCGCAAATCCATTCTGGAAACCAAATATCAGGGCCAGCGAACTGATGGCAGCCACGCCGTCAATGGGTCTGCCCAATTGCGGAGCGGGATGGAAACCTTCCAGTGTTCATTTAGTGCAGACGGCACCACAATTACCCAGTTCATCGTCAATTAAAAATGAACTCAAACTTCTGATCGGGCGACCGGGGCAATTATTTATTGCCCCTTCTCGCCATGATTGTTCTTGAACAAGGAAACAGACATGAGCCTGTATAAGCAATTGCAGCAGCGTGAGGCCGATCAGCAACCGATCCGTATCGGTGTAATCGGCGCTGGCAAATTTGGTACAATGTTTCTGGGCCAGGCCATTCGATTACCCGGTGTGCACGTTGTTGGCATTGCGGACCTTTCCGTCGATCAAGCCAAGTCCAACCTCAAACTTGCCGGATGGCGTAATGATCAACTTTCAGCGTCATCACTCGAACAGGCCGTCGTTGATCGCACAACGTATGTCGGGGATGATTCCGAAGCACTGATCACCCATCCTGCCGTTGAGATTATTGTGGAATGTACCGGAGACCCGCTGGTAGCAATCGATCATCTGACCCGTGCATTTGATGCGGGGAAACATGTGATCAGCGCCACCGTGGAAGCGGACGCCGTTTGTGGTGCCGAGTTAACCCGCCTGGCCCGACAAAACGGAGTGATTTATTCCATGGCCTATGGGGACCAGCCTGCCATGGTGTGTGATCTGGTGGACTGGGCCAGAACCTGCGGGTTCAAAGTTGCGGCTGCCGGACGCGGCCATAAGTGGAACCCAAAATTTCGTTTCTCGACACCCGATACCGTTTGGGATCATTGGGGTCTGACCACCGAACAGGCTGCGCGCGGGCGTCTTAATCCGAAAATGTTCAATTCGTTTCTGGACGGTACAAAGCCAGCCATCGAGTCCGCTGCCATTGCCAATGCCTGCGGATTGGATGCGCCGGATACGGGACTGGCCTATCCCCTCGGCTCTATTGATGATCTGCCTAATCTGATGCGGCCGCGTGCTCAGGGCGGCGTGCTGGACGGAGAAGGCATGGTCGAAGTCTTAAACAGCCTTAATGATGATGGTTCCGAAATTGACTACGATATTCGCATGGGGGTCTGGGTCAGCGTACGCGCAGAAACCGAATACCAGCGCAAGTGCTTTGAAGAGTACAAAGTGACGACCGATGACAGCGGGCAGTATATCTGCGCCTACAAACGCTGGCATCTGATTGGGCTCGAACTGGGGCTGTCAGTGGCCAATGTCGGATTGCGTGGCGAAGCGACAGGAACGGCCGAAGAGTTCCGCGCCGACGTGGTGGCTGTTGCCAAGCGCGGTATGGAAGCGGGCGATATCCTCGACGGCGAAGGGGGTTATACCGTCGCCGGCCAACTGCGACCAAGCGCGGTTTCCGTACCGATGGGTGCCCTGCCCCTTGGACTGACAGGCAAAGTGAAACTGACCCGGCCAGTCAAGGCCGATGCCATTTTGACTTATGATGACGTCGAAATTGATGAAAATCTGACGGCGGTGAAATTGCGGAGAAAAGCAGAAAGTCGTTTCCTGCCATATCGTTAAAAGCCGCAGCAGCGAGCCGACACTCAATTGGCATTGCTGATCGCAGACCAGTCTTGCTTAGTTTTTGTCCAATTTCGCCCGAGCCAAGGCATTGATGATGGCAGAATTGTCATACCCGGATTCCCCGTGGGCAAAACAATCTTCCATCATGGCGAGATAAGTTTCGGCAAATGGAAGGCCCTGACCTTGTGATTCTGCGGCATCGCGGATCAGGCCGAAATCTTTTTTCGACTGGGATATGCGTCCCTGGGGTGAGAAACTCCTTTCCACCATCAGCGGGCCTTTGGTCTTCATCACCGCCGACGCAGCAGCTGATTGTTGGGCCAGTTGCAAAAACGCGTGCGGTTCCAGTCCCAGAGCTTCTGCAAACACCAGTCCCTCTGCCAGTGCCGCGCGATTAAGTCCCAATATCAGATTAATCGCCAGTTTCGCCCGATTGCCGTTGCCAAGCGCACCCACAGGGTAATGGGCACGTGAAAGAGCATCAAAGAGTGGCGTCAGATCATCAGCAACTGGTTGATCACTGCCAATCAGAAGAGTGGCATCCCCGCTCGCAAGCTGTTTACTGGTGCCCGAGATGGGAGCCTCCACCAGCGTGATTTGTCGCGACAGCGCCTGGGCGGCGATTTCAGACATTCGTTGCGGATCACAGGTTGAGAAACAAATCAGCTGCACCGGCGCAATGTTCAGCGCCCGTTGCACCAGATCAGCCAATTGATCGGTGTCAAACACGGC
>CAJQPW010000199.1 GCA_905480295.1 uncultured Rhizobiaceae group bacterium
AAGAAAACAGCCTAGACCCCGTAAGCCGATAGGGCAGACGGTGGGGCACAACGCCAACACTTCTCTTTTACTTATATTTATCAGGGATTTATAAACATTGCTGGCGGTGAGGGTGGGATTCGAACCCACGGTACGCTTCCACGCACGGCAGTTTTCAAGACTGCTGCCTTAAACCACTCGGCCACCTCACCACGCGACACTGCTATGGTGCATTCGCGCCTGCAAATCAAGCACTATCCAAACAGTTTGGTGAGGATAATCCAACTAACCACGCTGACCGCCAGCCAGCCGATCAACATTCCACCCCAAAGCGTAAGGGCATGCAGGGTTTTTGTCCGCTCGGCATCGTCGAGACCATTCGATAAATCTCTGAACAGGAACACCGATGGCAAGATGCCAATCGGGATGCCCAGCATGCCAGTCACCAGGCTGGCAAATAGTTTTGTAAGGACAAACAAGCTCATAACGACCCCTACCCCAAACGGGTAAACAAAAAGGGTGTCCGGCACGACACCGGACACCCCTTTGTCTTAAAAATGGCAGATGCCCTATTGCGGCAACTTATCGTCGACGCCTTTGACATAGAAATTCATGCCTAACAGCGTGCCAAGATCTGAACGCTCTCCGGCTTTCAGCCATTGCGAGCCATCCTGTTTGGTGATCGGGCCGGTGAAGGGTTCCAGCGATCCGTCCTTGATTGCTGCAGCGGTTTTGGTCGCCATTGCAGCCACGTCGTCCGGCATATTGGTGTAAGGCGCCATCTCAACATTGCCGTCAGCCATACCATGCCAGACGTCCTGCTGTTTCCAGGTGCCATCGATGACGGCCTTGGTGCGCTCAACGTAGTATGGCCCCCATTCGTCGATGATCGCTGTCAGCTGGGTTTTGGGACCGAACTTGATCATATCGGAAGCCTGTCCGAATGCCTTGATGCCACGTTCTGCAGCAACCTGCATGGCAGCCGTGGAATCGGTATGCTGGGTCACGATATCCACACCCTGGTCGATCAGCGCCTTGGCAGCATCTGCTTCCTTCGGTGGATCAAACCATGTGGAGACCCATACGACTTTCAGCTTGAAATCCGGGTTGATCGACTGGGCACCGAGAATAAATGAGTTGATGCCTCGCACAACTTCCGGAATCGGGAAGGAAGCAATATATCCAGCCACACCGGTCTTTGACATTTTGGCGGCAATCTGACCCTGCACGTAGCGACCCTGGTAGAATTTTGAAGAATAGGTCGAGACGTTCGGGCTTTCGCGCTTGAATCCCGTTGCATGTTCAAATTTTACGTTTGGATGCTTTTTCGCCGCTTTGTTGGTCGGATCCATGTAGTTGAACGATGTTGTGAAAATGATGTCACATCCACTGCGGGCGAAGGCTTCGATGGGTCGTTGCGCTTCAGCGCTTTCTGGAACGTTTTCCAGATAGGCCGTTTCGACCTGATCGCCCAGCGCCGCTTCAATCGACTTACGGCCCTGATCGTGTTGATAGGTCCAACCGAAATCGCCTGTTGGGCCGATATAGATAAAGCAGGCCTTGGTTTTGGCAAAGGCCTGTCCGGACAGCATGACCGCGGCTGAGGCGGCCAGTGCAAAGATAGTTTTTTTCATGATATTTTCCCTGAAGTTTGGGACGAGTCCCGTAAGTTATTCTGCCGGTTTGTCCGACATGGTGAATTAGCGGTCTGGCACAAAGGGTTGCCCCAGAGATGCCGGTGTATTGATCATTGTGAGCCTGCGGTTTCGTGCAATCAAGACCAACACGACAATTGTCGCCAGATAAGGCAGCGATGTCAGGAATTGAGCTGGTATGGCCACACCGATGGCCTGTGCATGGAACTGGCCAATAGTCACAGCACCAAACAGGTAGGCCCCCACCAGCACCCGCCCAGGACGCCAGGAAGCAAAAACAACCAGCGCAAGGGCGATCCACCCCCTGCCCGCGGTCATGCCTTCCACCCATTGCGGAACGTAGACCAGAGATAGATGGGCACCAGCAAGGCCGGCGCAGGCGCCCCCGAACATGATGGTCATGTAACGAATGCGAATGACGTGAATACCCAATGCATGGGCGGATGAATGGCTGTCCCCAACCGACCGGACCATCAATCCGGCACGTGTCCTGAACAGGAACCATGCCACGCCGATAACCAGAGCGATTGATGCATAAAATATCAGGTCCTGACCAAAGAACAGTTTTCCGATCACGGGAAGATCGGTCAGCACAGGAATATCAATGGCATCCATGCGCACGCCGGGTTGGCCGACAAATCCTTCACCGATCATACCTGACAGGCCCAGGCCCAGAATCGTCAAGGCAAGACCCGTAGCGACCTGATTGGCGACCAGGGTCAATGTGAGAAAAGCAAACAGCAGCGAAAAGGCGGCACCGGTTATTATCGCCACCAAAGCCCCCAGATAAGGATTACCCGTCACCTGAGCCGTTGCAAATGCGGCGACCGCGCCCATGATCATCATGCCCTCAACACCGAGGTTCAATACGCCGGATCGTTCAACGACCAGTTCCCCGGTCGCGGCGATCAGGAGCGGCGTCGAGGCTGCACATACTGATAAAATGATGCTGATCCAGACGTCCATCATGACCCCGCGATTGCTGGTTTGACCAGTGTAACCCGGTAGTGGATCAGCGTGTCGCAGGCCAGGACGAAAAATAGAAGCAGGCCCTGGAATACACGGGTTGCGCGATCAGAAACGCCAAGTGAAATCTGAGCCGCTTCTCCACCGATATAAGACAGTGCAAGGATTAGCCCAGCTGCCACGATGCCCAGTGGATTGAGACGGCCAAGGAAGGCGACGATAATGGCGGCAAAGCCATAACCCAGTGACAATTTGTCG
>CAJQPW010000200.1 GCA_905480295.1 uncultured Rhizobiaceae group bacterium
TTGGCGTCCAGACCCGCATATCGGTTGGCGATGTCGAAAAAACCCATCTGTCCCATTTCTTATTCCCCTAATCACTGCGTTGCGCTATCGTGATTCTACCCGATAAAGGCTCAGGTGTGGGTATTTTTAGAGGCGCCCATATTATTCAACCGTTTTAAAAATCAGCGGCTATTTGCATAGGATTTCGGCACCAGACTGCGCTGGAACCAGGTCATCAACGTCTGGATAGAGAACACCGGCAGACCGGTGGCTCGGGAAATATCGGCGGCATAGGGCTCCATATTTGTACACTCCAGAACAATTGCGCCCAGATCATCACATTTGGCTTTCATCGCCATTGCCGCATCGATGTTGTCCTGGCGCGCCAGTGCGACATCTAGTTCCAGTTCGTTGTCCAAAATGGCGCGGGTAAACTCCCGCCCCCCTTCGGTCGTGCCAATCGGCGTCCCCTTGGGCACCCAGGCCGAGTCCAGATGCGCCTGGGTCAGGCTGGAACCGTTGATGGTCAAAATACCAGCGCGTTTACCCGCCGGCAGGATACGGTTGACGGTTTCCACCTGCATCAAGGATGACATCACCACCGGTACCGGTACAGCTTCCGACACCTGTTGTTGAAACAGCGAAAGAAAACCGCAATTGGTGGTTATGCCATCCACCCCTTCGGCGACGAGTTCATGGGCGGCGGCGATAAATGTATCAAGCAGGCCTTCTGCGCCCTGTCGAACCACCCGGTCCGGGGTCGCACCTCGCACCAGCTTATAATGTACCGGAAAGTCCCAGGTGGTCGCGTTGCCCATATCACCTGGTATTCTGGGAAACTGCGCCTCCAGCATCATGATGCCGATTGCCGCGCCGTATATTGGTTTTCCACCCCTGGTCTTCATGTTCATCCTTCACTTTCTTCTGGCGCTTTCTTCTGGCGCTTCGATTTGGTCGGTTATTCGGCACCGGGTACATAGAGTTGAGAAAAGGCTGTGCGCACGGTTTCGGTCGCCTCCTCAGTGCTCTTTTCAATGTGGTTGCGCAATATCTTCACCGTTTCGACGCCGTTTCGCGCGATCAGGCTTTCGACAATCGACTGATGCGCCGCATGGGTGATGTCACGTTTCTGGCGCATCGAAATCCAGCGGACATATCGCACCCGCTCATTGATGTTTTCGAGGGTGCGCACCAGTTCCATATTTTGCGACAGCGCAGCCAGTCGCAGATGAAATTCTTCGTCCAGCCTTACTATTTCGCGCGCCGACATGTCGCTGTTATAGTCCGGCGCCACCGCTTTCATGTAGGCGTTCAGTTCCACGATTTCCTCGTCGCTGGCCCGTTCGACGGCCCGCATTGCAGCTTCGGTTTCGACCGCCAATCGCAATTCATACAGGTGCACGATCTGTTTGGGGTCCAGAGAGCGACAGAAAAAACCCCGGCCTTCCTGCGACGTCAGCAAGCCTTCCGCCACCAGACGGTTCAAAGCCTCGCGCAAAGGTGTGCGACTGACGCCGAGTGTTTTCGACAATTCGCTTTCGTTGATGCGCTGCTCGGGTTTGAACTCGAAGGCCGCGGCCATCGCCCGAACCTGCCGATAAAGGGTATCAACATTGCCCGCCATCAAGAATCCTTTGCACGATGGTTTGGCCCGCTGCCCACCCGGGTCAATCTGAGACAAATTTTGGACGGCTGCAACATTTTTCGTAGACGGGTCTGAATATTTTGCTGTATACAATTTTACAGTTCTATCCGTGCGCGATCATTCGCGCCAACGCAAGAGTTATCCTGCATGTCCGATTCCGCCTCCGATTCCTCCGCTGTCCATTCCAATCAAATGACAGGTGCCGATGCCCTGGTGCGTATGTTGCAGGCCAATAATGTCACCCACATGTTTGGCCTGTGCGGCGATACCACCCTGCCCTTCTATGACAGCCTGTCCCGGCTGGACCACGGCATTACGCATATTCTGACCCGTGACGAACGCCACGCCGGTTATATGGCCGACGGCTACGCCCGGGTTACCGGCAAACCCGGCGTCTGCGAAGGCCCGTCGGGCGGTGGCGCAACTTACATTCTGCCCGGGGTTGTCGAAGCCAATGAAAGCTCGATTCCCATTCTCGCCATCACGACCGACGTGGCGACAACGTCTCGCGGCAAATACCCGCTGACCGAACTGGATCAGGAAGCCCTGTTTCGCCCGCTGACCAAATGGAACGCCTCGCTTGATGAGGCCTCGCGGTTGCCTGCAATGGTGCGCAAGGCGTTTCGCTCCATGACAACCGGTACACCCGGCGCGGCGCATCTGGCGCTGCCGTTCAATACACAAAAAGCCACACTCAATCCCGACGAAGTCTGGGCCGACGAACGCCATGGCAGCTTTCCTGCCGAACCCCGCATGGCACCGGACCCTGCAGCCATTTCTGCAGCAGCCGAAGCGCTTATCGGCGCTAAGCGGGCCGTCGCAGTCTGCGGTGGCGGGCCCGTTATATCTGGTGCCGAAGCGGAACTCCGCGCGTTGGCCGGGTTGTTCAACATGCCCATTTCCACCACCGTATCCGGTCAGGGATCAGTTGCGGAAACCGACCCTTTGGCGGTCGGAGTGGTTGGCTCCAACGGTGCCAGCCCGGCCACAAAGTCAGTCGTTGATGAAGCAGACCTGGTGCTTTTCATTGGATGCCGTGCAGGGTCGGTGACAACCGAACGGTGGCGCTCCCCCAAACCCGGTACGCCGATTATCCACATTGACAGCGACCCGGAAGTGATCGGCGCAAATTACGCCACCGAAGTGGCGATAAATGCCGATGCAAAACTCGCGCTGGCCGCACTCGTCAAGGACCTTCTGCAGCGCAGCGATCTGCCCGATTTCGATGGCGCGGCACGCGCAGCCACCGCATGGACGAACAAACTGGCTGCATTTGAGCCGCTGGCAAACAGCAGCGAAACGCCGATCCGGCCGGAGCGGGTGATCGCCACATTGCAACACCTGCTGCCGCAGGACGCGATCATTGTTGCCGACCCGGGCACGCCCTGCCCCTATTTTTCGGCTCATTACCGCTGGCCCACCGCCGGGCGCAACTTTATCACCAACCGGGCGCATGGTGCGCTGGGCTACGCTCTGGCCGCTTCGATGGGCGCCCATGTTGGCCGTCCTGAGGCTAAGACCGTTGCGGTTATGGGTGACGGCTCTTTCGGCTTCTGCTGTGGGGAGTTTGAAACCATCGTGCGTCACAACATGCCAATCACTTCAATCGTGTTTTCAAACGCAACCTATGGCTGGATCAAAGCCGGTCAGGATTCCGGCTTTGGAAAACGCTACTACAATGTCGATTTCAACCGAACCGATCACGCCGCCGTCGCCAGCGCATTCGGCGTTCGTTCCTGGACGGTGCGTGAACCTTCTGAATTGGCGGCCGCGCTGACCGAAGCCCTGGCCCATGACGGCCCCACGCTGGTTGATGTGATATCGCAGCCTCTGCACGAAGCCGCGGCACCCGTCAGCGAATGGGTCGCTTGATGCATTTATCCGTTTCAGAACTGGACGAAAAAATTGTTGCACTCGACGTGTGGCATCTCGCGCTCCCGGTGAACTCGCGCAGGGACCACGGCATTGGCACGGTGGCCGACGCAATCGAAATCGTGATCGTGCGGCTGACCGGCGAAAGCGGAACTTTTGGCTATGGTGAAGCCTCGCCATGGTCGGTCTTCACCGGAACACCTGAAGCCAGCTACGCCGCTCTTGATCGTTATCTGCGTCCCCACGTGATAGGCACGCGCATCGGCGACTTTATATCCGTGATGAAGCTGGCTCAAAAGGCGGTGGTTCATTGCACTGAAGCAAAGTCAGCGCTGGAATCCGCCTGGCTAGACCTCGCTGGCAACCTCCTCAGTCAGCCGGTCTGGGCTCTGCTGGGCGATCGGCACCGCGACAGGATCCCGCTTTCTGTATCTCTCGCCAATCCCGACTTCGATGCCGACAAGGCTCTGGTCCAGCGGCTGGTGGACGACGGCATAAAATTTGTGAAATTGAAAACCGGATTTCGCGACCATGCCTTTGATATGATGCGGCTGGAATATCTGAAGACAGATGTGCCGGAGCTGACTGTTCGTGTCGACTATAATCAGGGACTTGGTGTCGATGAAGCGATGCAACAGGTTCCAGAAATTGACCGGTTGCAACCATCTTTCATTGAACAGCCGGTCGCTCAGCATGAATATCCGGCGATGGCGGCCCTGCGAAAGCTGACACGGGCGCCACTGCTGGCAGATGAAAGTGTATTTGGCCCGGAAGATATGCGGCGGGCCCTTAACGAGGAAATCTGCGACGGTGTTTCGGTGAAAATTATGAAGTCTGGCGGTATGCGACGGGGCATGGAAGTCGCCGGGCTTGCTGAAGACGCCGGTCTGCCTGCCTATGGCGGCGATATGTTTGAGTCCGGTCTCGCGCATTTGGCTGGTGTTCATATGATCGCCTGCACACCGAACATCTCATTGGGATGCGAATTTTATCAAGCAACTTATTATCTGGTGAATGATCTGCTTGAACAGCCGTTTCCCATCGAGGATGGAGCAGTTGTCGTGCCCGATACACCCGGTCTTGGAATGGCAGTGGATATGCAACGCTTGCACCAATTTGCAATTCGGAGCAGCGTGCAATCTGGATGAATTATATCAGTGACATAATATCAATAATTTATTGACAAATTATCGATGTTAAGGAAAATTGAAACAGACTGGCCCTGGGAGGGGGCAATTTGGAATGAACAAAAGCACCACCAGGCCAGAATCTGAAAAGCGTCAAGAGCATCAAAAGCATGTCGCCATCATTGGTGCCGGCATAGTCGGTGTTTCTACAGCAATTTGGCTACAGCGCAGTGGACATCAGGTGACGTTGATCGACGCCAAGGGTCCTGCTGGCGGCACTTCCTACGGCAATGCCGGGGTCCTTGCTGCCTGTTCGATTGTTCCGGTCACAGTACCTGGCCTGATTTTCAAAGCGCCCAAAATGCTTTTCAGCAAAGATGGACCTTTGTTTATGCGGTGGTCCAATTTCCCCCGGTTGATCCCATTCCTGCTTCGCTATTTGCGCCATGGCAATACCGACGATGTCAGCCGCATCGCCGATGGACTGGCGCTGCTGCTGCAGGATACGGCCGATCAGCACGTGGCGACGGCAAAGGGCACGCCTGCTGAGTCACATATTTCGGTAGGCGATTATGTGTTTGGCTATGCTGACCGCGCTGCCTACGAAGGGGACGCTTATGGCTGGGGCCTGCGTCGTCAGCACGGCTATGAATTTGAAGAAATGGACGCTGAGCGGTTTGCAGAATTTGACCCGGCCATGGCTGGTCGTTTCGGATTTGGCGTGCGCTGTCCCAACCATGGACACATCAATGATCCGGGCGCCTACGTGATTGCTTTGGCAAAACATGTCGAGGAACAGGGTGGCGCGTTCAAATTGGCACAGGCCACCGATGTTCAGGTCGAGGATGGTAAAGCAACCGGCGTCATCACCGATCAGGGCGTGGTGGCTGCCGACGACATCGTGCTTGCCACTGGTGTATGGTCCAACCCGCTGGCAGCCAAATTGGGCATTGATGTTCCGATGGAGGCTGAGCGCGGCTATCATGTCGAATTCGTCAACCCTTCGGTTCAGCCGAAAGTTCCGGTAATGGTGGCGAGTGGCAAATATGTCATGACACCAATGGCGGGACGCCTGCGGTGCGCCGGCATTGTTGAATTTGGTGGATTGAGTGAGGAACGCAGCCGCGGTCCGCTGGAATTGTTAAAGCGACAGACCGCCGCCCTGCTGCCGGAACTGAAATATGACAGGATCGATGAATGGATGGGGTTTCGCCCGTCCACCACCGATTCCCTGCCCCTGATTGGTGCCAGTGAGCGCCACCCAAATGTCTGGATGGGCTTCGGCCACCAGCATATCGGCCTGTCTGCAGGCCCGAAAACCGGCCGTTGGCTGGCCCAGTTGATCGACGGGAAAAAACCCAATGTTGATCTTTCTGCCTATTCGCCACTACGGTTCAATTCTTGAATTAAACAAGTTCAGAAAATGGGAGACTAAAAATGAAACTATTTAAAACATTGATGGCAGCGACTGCCCTCACCGCTGTGACCGCCACGGCGGCTGTGGCGGAAAAGTGGGATATGCCAATGGCCTATTCTGCCACTAACTTTCATTCCGCAGTGGGGGCTGAATTTGCCAAATGCGTAACAACCGGAACTGGTGGCGCGCTTGAAATCGTAACCCATCCGTCCGGCTCGTTGTTTAAAGGTGGCGAAATCAAACGTGCCATCCAAACAGGTCAGGCCCCCATCGGTGAGCGCCTGCTCTCCGGTCACCAAAACGAAAACGCCCTGTTCGGTTTTGATTCCATTCCGTTCCTGGCCACATCTTTTGATGATTCCGCCAAACTCTGGAAAGCCGCTAAACCTTCGATTGAAAAACTGCTCGCTGGTCAGAACCTGGTTCTGCTGTATGCGGTTCCATGGCCGCCACAGGGCCTGTACTTCAAGAAAGAAGTCAATTCCGTTGCCGACATGAAGGGCATCAAGTTCCG
>CAJQPW010000201.1 GCA_905480295.1 uncultured Rhizobiaceae group bacterium
TGCGGACGACCTTGTTGTCCGTCATATGTGCCAGCATGGCTTCAGCGACCTCGTGTGGGGCGTCTGTGGTTTCTGCCAGCCAAGTCCTCAGGCTGGAACGAAAGCCGTGTGGACGCGCTTCCATGCCCCTGCGCTCCATCAGCCGAGCCATGGTCGCGTCGCTGATCACACCCTTCCTGACTGACGGGAACAGAAAGCCATCCCGTTCAAACGGGCGGGCCAAGTCGATGATGGCTAGGGCCTCTTTTGAAAGGGGCACACGGAAGTCCTGAGCCGCACCGAGGCGTGCCTTCATGTTTTCGGCCGGAACCGTCCAGATATCACCTTCAATTTCGTCTAGCCGAAGAAACCGAATGGGTCGGGAGCGAAGCCCCGTCAGGATCAACAGCCGAAGAGCCAGGTGCGTGACGGTAGGTTCATCCAGCGTCGAATAGAAACCCGGCACTTCCTGCCATGTCAGGCTGGGTATCGACTTCACAGTATGCCGTTGACGACCAAGCAACGCCTTCGCTTTCGCAACAGCCTGTAGGTCGACATCAAGACCAAGAGCCGCCGCGTGGTTCATTACAACATTCAGGCGATCAGCGGCCTTCTTCGCAGTCGCTGCCTTTGAATGCCAGATCGGGGCCAGGACATCCCGAATGTCACGCTGGTCAATGTCAGCAATCGGCACACGTCCAAGCTTGGGGAGTACATGCAGTTCGAGCGGACTGAACCATCTCCCTGCCTTACCGTCACCCTTCAGCTCAGCCTTACGGCTCTCAAAGGCGTCCAGTGATACATCGGCCAGCATATGCAGGTTGCGAGCAGCTTCACGCCGTTCGTGCTCTCGCTGTTTTATGGGGTCGATGTCCTTGGCAGCCATTGCCCTGTATTGCGCGGCCAACTCTCGCGCCTCTTTCAATGACACCGATTGAATGCCGCCGATGCCCATTTCGCGACGACGGCCATGGACTGTGACGCGCAGCACCCATTGGCCGCTTCCGCCATCGCGCTTGATCAGACGAAGGCCTGCACCGTCTTCATGCTTTCCCGGTGTTGCGTTTTTTACGGCTGCTGCTGTTAACTTACCCATGGATCCTATCCCCCAAAATATCCCCCACTAAATGGGGGATACGGTGGGACATTACAAGATGGCTTGAGATAGTTTGCAAACAAAATAGTTATTAATATCAGCTTCCTATGTACAGAATGGGATGGTATGAAATATCAATTCAATGCATCTCGGCCGCACCATTTTCCTGAAGAATATCGCCTGTTTTGGCGTTCAGTTGCCTGATGGTGACGGAGCGCCTCGCCCGCATGGCTTCGGTTCAGGATCGGCGAATTTCCTGCAGCGCGAATAAAAAAACCACCCCAACGTGCAGTAAAACTGTACGTTGGGGTGGCCCTTAGATTTCCTGCCTTCAGCTTGTCGCTGCTGGCTATTCCTGGTTCAGCTTCTTCTGCAACTCGGCATTAAGCTCTTCAAGACTTTCGATCCGGTTCAACAGGGTGGCCTGTTGTTGCGTCTTTGTCGCCAGCTGGTTCTGCACACCGTCGCGCTCGTTTTCGAGCGTTTGAATCTGGCGCAGTGCCGCGTTGGTGTACTGCTGAGCTTTTGCCAGGGCACCGTTGTGAAGTTCTTTTTCAGCTTCCAGAGACTTGATTACGCCCTGTGTAGCCGATGCCTGGGTGCGCATGGTTGCCATCGCCACATCCTTGGCCAGAACCTGGCTGCGCAATTCTTTGATTTCAGCATCCTTGGGAATGCCGGCAGCGGTGATTTCCGCAATGGTCTCATCCTTGGACGCGTTTTCGCCTTCAAGAGCAGCAATTGCCGCGTCTTTCTTGGCGCCATCACCTTGAAGCGCTTCTACTGTTTCGTCACGTTCGGCAACTTCCGTGTTCAATGAAGCGATTTCTGTTACCTTCGAGGCAATATCGGCGGTCAGGTCGGTGATGGTCTGCTGCAGGGTCACAGCCTCGCTGCGCAGGGTGTCACCCTGGCCACGCAAGGTTTCAATTTCGCCATTCAGGGAGACAATTGACTCATCCCGATTGCTGGTTTCTGCACGCTGGGCTTCCAGCTCGTCGACCAGTTTGCCGACTTCAATCCTGGAACCGGCGAGAGCGCTTTGCGCTGCGTCGCGGGCACCCGACACCTCGGCAATTGCTTTGGTGCTGGTGTCTGATTCCTGCATCAGATTTGAAATGCGGGCCTCATAGGCATCGGACTGAACGGCAATGTCTGCCCATTTGTAGGACGACATCAATACGACGCCGAGCGCCATGGCGCCAACGGCTGCAAGATGAAACGGAGTCTTGTTGATAAACTTCCAGATCGGAATCGCGAACGCCGCCGCGCCGAGAGCAAAGCTCACCAACAGCGCAATCGCACCACCCCAAGAATTTACCCATTCCGGTGTAATCCAGTCCATTACATTTCCTCACCTAATTGCTTGCCGCCCGACATTTTTCAGGGCGCAAATCATTGTTGCATCACGGGCGTTCATTGCGCTGCACTCAATTGACGCGAAGGACGTTCCCGTCACAGCCGCTGCGTTCGCCTTCCAGCGCTGTCACTACCTGCTGGTCGCCGGTGAAGCAAGCCCAATTTAGGTCTGGGATTGTCATGTTCCACCGGCTCTGTGCATTCAGCAGTGCAAATTGACCGGCTGTGATCTCAAACGGCCCTCGGCGAAGCTTTCCGGGTCGGCTGGCCTGTTGTAATCCCGGTCAGGCTGAACGCTTAATCCCGCGAAACAGCAGGTAATAGCCGCAGGGGACGAAGAACAGCGTCAGGATCGATGCCACCGAAAGGCCACCGATCATCAGGGCGGCCATCGGCTCGAACAAAGCACCACCGGCCATCGCCATGGGCAGCAGTCCGAATACCGTTGTCAAAGATGTGAGCAAGATCGGTGACAGGCGCTTTTGCGAAGCAACAATAACCGCCTCGCGCAATTCCAGCGTCTCGCGTTCAATATCAATCTGGTCGATCAATACGATCGCGTTGTTGATGATGATACCAGCCAGCGAAATCATGCCCAAAATCGCGAAAAACGAAAGCGGTTGTCCGGTGAGCATCAGAGATACCGGAGCGCCGATAATGATCAGCGGAATGGTCATGAAGGTGAGTGTCACCCGACGCGCGGAATTGAACTGGAACATCAGCGCGAACAGCATCACGATCAGGGCGATGGGAACGCCGCTCCCCAGTTTTTCATTTGTCTCGGCGCTTTCAGCTGTTTCCCCACCGATTTCAACACTGAATCCTTCCGGAATCTCGATGCTGTCAAGCGTGGCCTGGTTGAACGCGAGAAGCTCGCCAGCACTCAAGGTACTGCTTTTCGCTGAGACCTTGATCAGGCGCCGTTGGTTTTCCCGGCGTATCTGCGAATATTCAAGCTTGGGAGACAGGGTGGCCACACGGTCAAGGGAGATCAGCTGGCCCGCCGCGGAAACCGACAGGTTAGACAAATCTTCCAGACTGTCGCGATAGTTTTCGGCGGCCCGAACCACAATCGGGATGGAACTGGTGCCCTCCCGGAATTCAGATATCTCGGTGCCGGAAAAATAGGCGTTCATTACGTCTGAAATGCTCTTGGATGTGACACCCAGTTCCCGTGCCTTGTCCTGGGCAACATTGACGACGATTTTCAGGGACTTGTTGCCCCAGTCATTTTCGTTTTGCACCAATCCCGGGGCATCGGCAAAGCCGACCTCCACCTGACTGGCAAGATCCAGCAATTTGTCGGCGTCCGGGCCGGAAATATCGATTTCCACAATGCCGGATTCGGACCCGCCCATGGCCAGACGCTTGACCTTGAACCGGGCGGCGGGGTGTTGTTCCAGCAGGTGCTTTTGAGCGCGCTCTGCGGCGGTAACCGCGCCGTCAAATGTGTCCGTGTTTACGAGAATGAATGCACTGGACGGGCTCGCATCAGCGGGGCTGAGTGCCAGGTAAAACCGCGGTCCACCATCGCCAACATAGACCGTGACGTCTTTGACTTCCGGGTTGGCCTCTTTATCTGACAACCACTCCTGCACGGCGTGGGCCTCGCGATCGGTGGCTGCCAGGGATGTACCGCGCGGCATGTCCTGGTAAATCAGGAACTGGTTGCGGGCACTGAGCGGAAACATCTCTTTTTTGACACCGGAAAACAGCCCGCCTGCAAGAACGACGATGATGTAACACAGCGGAATGATGATCAGGGACACGCTGAGTGCGTAATCAATCATGGTGCCGTAAATTCGGGCGATCAGGTTGGGCTTCGGATCGACGGCTACCGCCGGTTTCTTGCTGGCGAACCAGACCGTCAGCGCAGGTAGGATATAAAGCGCTGTGATCCATGATCCCACCAGCATCACGCCAACAACTGCACCCAGCGAGAACCCGTATTCACCGGACGCCCCCTCCAATATCAGCAGCGGCAGAAAGGCTGAAACGGTTGTTATGGAGGCCACGGCAAGGGGAACCGTGAATTGGGAACCGGCCTGTTTTGCAGCCTCAGCAGGGGGGATGCCCCGCGCGACCCGTCCCTGTATGTCTTCAACCACAACAAGCCCGTTATCCACCAACAGACCGAGCGATATGATCACGGCTGCAATGGAAACCTGTTGCAATTCGATTCCAAGATATTGCATGCCCATCAAGGCAAACATCACCGTAAACGGAACGATACACGCGATGATAAGAGCGGAGCGAAATCCCAGAAAAACCAGCATGACCAGCAAGACGACGACAAAAGTCTGTGCGACGTTGGACAGGGCACTGTTGATTGCGTCGGTGACTTTCTCTTCCTGATAGGTTGAGAAATTATACGATATCCCGATGGGCTGGGTATTTTCGTGGGCGATCACCGCTTCCTTGACCTCTCGGCCAATGACCTGGATGTCTTCCCCCTCGCTCATCTCCACAGCGACCACAACCGCGGGTTGGCCTTTGAAATAGACGGGTTTGCGTTTCGGTTCGACATAACCGCGGCGTACATGCAGCAGGTCTTCAAGCCTGACGAATCCGCTGAGACCGCTGATCTTCGTCAAAACTTTGCGAACGCTTTCGACGTCTTTCAGGTCACCATTGGCTTCCAGCACGAGGCTGGTGCCGCCCGCATCCAGTTCGCCGGCAGGCAGGATCACGTTCTGTGATTGAAGGTCGCTCAGGACCTGTTGAATTTCCACACCAACAGCAGCGAGTTTGCGCGTGTCGATTTCCAGGTAGATTCTTTCGTCCTGTTCCCCGAACAATGAAACGCGACCGACACCGTCAAGGGTGTAGAGATGTTCCTGAAGTTCTTCCGCCTCATCGCTCAGTTCGGCGTAGCTATAGCCTTCGCCGGTAATCGAAACAGATACGATCGCCACATTGCCATAGGACGTGTTGACAAACGGCCCACGCGTGCCTTTTGGCAGGCTGTTGGCAATGTCTGCCATCTTGTTGCGGACATCCTGCTGGACTTCGTCGACCTTATTCTTGGGCACGGAATCATGGACAGCGAGTTTAATAACAGTGCTGCCAGTGCTGATCAGCGTGTTGATGTCGTCGATTTCGGCAATTTCGCGCGCCTTGCGTTCAATCGGCACTGCGATCAGGTCTTCAATACGTTCAGGCGACATTCCCGGAAACTGGGCTGAAACCACTGCGGTGCGCACTGTAATTGCCGGGTCTTCGCGTTTTGACAGGGCTGTATAGGTGATCAGTCCCTGCAAAATCAGGGCAATCATTACCAAGACGGTCAGGCGCGATTTGTTGATGCCAAAGCGAGTGAGGAAATCCATCTTGAGAATTCCTACTTCTCATCCGGCAGAAGTTTGACTTTCTGCCCGTCGCGCAAGAATGAGACCCCGGCTGATGCCACCCGGTCTCCGGGCTTTAATCCATCGACGATAATGATCTGGTTTTCTCTCACCCCGCCAATGGTCACGTCAGTCTTTTTCACCGTCTGGCTGGCCTCGTCATAGACATATACCGTGGTGTTGGCCGGTCTATTGGGTCCGGCGTTTTCATCGATTTGCCCGACCAGGGGCAGGATGGTGAGGGGCAGAAGAAATCCGCTTCCGTTGGCAACCGGGAACTCGATGGACACTTCCACTGCCATGCCGGCCTTCAGGGCAGGGTTGCCTTCGCTCAGGGATATGACCAGCGGAAAGGATGAAACCGTATCCGCCCTCGACCCCAGCTCTGTCACTGCCCCTGCCAACACGATCGTCGGGTTGTCGGCGAGACGCACCGATACTCTTTTGCCGACGGCAAGCTGCTGAATCACTTCATAACTGACGGAAAACGAGATCTCGAAGCCATCGGTGCGGTAGAGCGTTGCAACCGGAGCACCGGGGCTGACATTGGAAAAGGGTTCCACAGTGACGGAATTGACGATGCCGTCTATCGGCGATGTCAGATTGGTTTTCAGTAAATTTTCCTTGGCATTTTCCAACTGTTTTACAGCCTGTGCCAGCGCAGCGGCACTGGCTGTTGCCTGGGCTTGCGCGTCGTCAACCTTGGCCCGGGTGGTCACCTTCTTTTCCAGAAGCGTGGTCAGTCGTTCCAATGATGCTGCCGCGTTGGTTGCCGATGCCTGGGCCTGTGTCACCGCTGCCTCTGCCGATTCAACCTGAATTTCCAGCGAACGGGGATCGACTGAGGCCAGCACGTCTCCCTTTTTTACGACTTGCCCGACCTTGAGGTCCATCGCCCCCATCTTGCCGGCAATCTCGAATGAAACTGTGGTCACCTCGGCGGGCTGCAGCACGCTTGGGAAGCGGCGGACCGTCGTCCGTTCCTGATCTTCGACCAGAACAGTTTTCAATCCCCGAACCACGGGCGCGGTGGCCGTGTTTTCGGACTCCGAATCTTGACAGGCGGTAAGCAGCAGGCTGCCTGCCAGAAGTAACCATGTCTTTTTCATGAATGTCGCTCCCAAATGCCCGAAGGCAAAAACTTTATTTGCATGACAGACCGTCTTATGGGGCCGGACATCCCTCCGACCAACGGTGTTTCCGCACCCTTGCAAGTGCTAACCCTGCATGGTTCGTCGTCGGAACACAACATACGATTTTGGTGATGGGCGAATGTTCTTTTTTCAACATCGTTGTTGATAGGTGCTATTCTGCTCTGGCAACACCCAATGGGTACAATAGGTTGGGTTGTCGATCATAAACAGGTGAATTGCGATGGCGATCTTGATGCAAATTTTTTGGGGTAGCGTCGTCCTGGTCGGATGTTCGTTGATCCATCTGTTGCTGCTGATCGGAGCCATTCGCGTCTTGCGAAAGATGGCGGGGCAATCGCGCCGGTTGCGGTCGACCTATCAGTTGCTTCGGCTGATGATTTTCGCCTTTGCGGTGGTGCTGTTTGCGCACACGATTCAGGTCTGGATCTGGGCCGGGGCATTCATGGCGCTTAAGGTTCTGCCCAATATTTCCGATGCCATATATTTTTCACTCGTAACCTATACCACGGTTGGGTATGGCGACGTTACGGTTGGCGGTGGATTTCGCATCTTCGGGGCGATGGCGGCGGTGACTGGTCTGCTCAATTTTGGTTTGAGTACGGCCTTCCTTGTTGGCTTGTTTGACCGCATGATGCCGGGACGCCGTTAGGCGGAATAGTGCGCCATTGCGGGCTTTGAGAACGTGAAATGATGAGTGACAATAAACCTGAAACCGAGCCAACCGATTCCGATGAAATCGGCGAAACCGGTTTTAATTCGATCTACAGCGACGATGGTGCGCTGCTGGAGACTGTTGTTGAGTCGGTTGAGGAATCGATTGCCAACAGTGACGGCGATGCCCTGCGTGCCACCCTGCGCGACCTTCATGAGTCTGAGGTCGGAGATATTCTGGAAGCCATCGGCGACGACAACCGTGCCAGATTGGTGGAACTTGCCGGAGAAGACTTCGATTTTGCTGCCCTGACGGAGGTGGACGAGGCCATTCGTCTCGGCATTGTTGATGGCATATCTAACGAACAGGTCGCCAAGGCGGTTCGTGAACTGGATTCAGACGACGCCGTCTTCATTCTTGAAGACCTGGAAAACGAGGACCGGGAAGATATTCTTTCCCAGATTCCGTTTCAGGAGCGGTTGCGTCTCAGAAGATCACTGGACTATCCCGAGGAATCTGCCGGACGGCGGATGCAGACGGAGTTCATTGCCGTTCCACCCTTTTGGACGGTTGGTCAGGCCATTGATTATATCCGGGCAGGGGAAGATCTGCCGGACCGGTTTACGGAGATATTCACCATTGATCATCGGTTCAAGCTGGCGGGAACGCTGGCGCTGGACCGGTTGCTGCGGGCCAGGCGGGAAGTGGTGGTTGGGGATATCCACGATGTGAATGCCCACCCGGTTCATGCCGAAATGGATCAGGAGGAAGCGGCTCAACTGTTTGAGCAATACAACCTGTTGTCGGCGCCGGTTGTGGATGAAAATGAACGGCTTGTCGGCGTGTTGACCATCGATGACGTCGTTGACGTGATTCAGGAGGAAGCTTCTGAAGACATCATGCGGCTGGCGGGTGTTGGCGATGAGGAATTGTCGGATGATGTGATTGCGATTTCAAAATCACGCATTGGATGGCTGGCGGTAAATCTGGGCACCGCGATTCTTGCCTCGCTGGTCATCGGTCTGTTTGGCGTGACGTTGGAAAAAATGGTGGCCCTGGCCGTGTTGATGCCGATTGTGGCATCGATGGGCGGCAATGCCGGAACCCAGACTATGACCGTTGCCGTGCGTGCGCTGGCAACCCGTGATCTGGATTCCTACAACACCCGGCGCATCATCAAAAAGGAACTGTTGGTGGGCCTTTTGAACGGTGTGGCATTTGCCTTTGTCATCGGTATTGTCGCTACCATCTGGTTCGGCGAATCCGGGCTCGGATTGGTGATTGGAATCGCCATGGTGGTCAATATGATCTGCGCGGCGGCAGCCGGAATTCTGATCCCGATTGCCCTCGACAAGCTGGATGCGGACCCGGCCATTTCCTCCAGCGTCTTTGTCACAACGGTTACCGACGTTGTCGGCTTCTTTGCGTTTCTTGGACTGGCTTCGTGGTGGTTCGGAATTTAGCTCTAAGACCTGGGCCTGGCGTATTTGCTTGTGAATTTGAGCGCTGCACGCAGCCCGATCATGGAATAGCGAAATTTTTCTTTGCCGCTGTCAGTCGGCAGGATCAGTGTCATGCCATTGGTGCGTTTCATGGCGGAAAGCATTTTTTCAACTTCTGAGTCCGCGATCGCGAACTGGTTGATGCTTCTGGTGTTTACGATCTGGGTTCCAAAGCTGAACTGCATTTTTGCACCATCTGAAAACCGCAGTGAAACCGGAGCGGTTCGATCCAGCCGGGTATAGGCGTCGGTGACAAAGGTGATCCCGTGAGCGCCGGTCACCCGGTTACGCGATACCGAGAGCGTGCCCAGCAGGTAATCGCCCGATTTACCCAGATATGTCGAAGCCCAGCAGGTTGTTTGATACGATGATTTTGACTGCGGATCATGTTTGTTGGGACAAACCGCCAGCCAGTGTTTGTGATATTCCCGCAATTCTCCAAACCGATGCTGAAACGGTTCGCCATGGCTCGGGGACGTTCCGGAAACCGCCAGCGCGGAGCTGAAACCCAGAAGCAGAATCAGGGATTTAAGCTGACATCCAGCTTCTTTAAAGGCGCGGTTGCGATTGACTTTTACGTAAATCATTTATCTAACCCTTCTGTGGGACATTTTCCCGGCGGAAATCAAATGAGAGAATATTATACGATCACTGAATTGACGCGAGAATTTGACGTGTCAACGCGCACGATTCGGTTTTATGAGGACGAAGGTCTGATCAAGCCGGTCCGACGTGGTCGCACGCGTTTGTTCCGGCCATCTGATCGTATTTTGCTGAAGCAGATCCTGCGCGGCAAGCGGTTGGGATTTTCAATTGCCGAAATCAGAGAAATCATTGAGGTCTACAAGGCGCCATCGGGGGAAGAGGGACAGATCCAGCTGATGATCGCACGGATCGGAGAGAAACGGCAAAAACTGGAACAGAAACGCCGTGATCTTGAAGAAACGCTGCGGGAAATGGATGCGGCAGAAGAAAACTGCTTTGAGCGTCTGGCCGAACTGGGTGTGAGCCAGTAGCGGCCAAACGGTATCAAAACTGGTTCAACGCAAGGGCGGCCAGGGCCATTGCCAGCAGCATTTTTGGTATGCCCCAATGCAGCCGAAACAGGCACAGTGCCGCCGCCACGGTCAACACCACCACGCGCCAGTCCAGGCTTGCCCATTCGGGAACCGATGTCGTGATGATGCCAAAACTGCGGGTTTCGACGGTGTCGAAGAATACGTGGATTGCAAACCAAATCGACAGGTTGAGGATGACGCCAACAACGGCTGCGGTGATGGCATTCAAGGCGCCTTTCAGGCGCGGACGGGTGGAAATCCAGTCGATATAGGGTGCGCCGGCGAAGATCCACAGGAAGCAGGGGACGAATGTCGCCCACAATGTCACAACTGCGGCACTGACGCCAAACAGCAGACCATCGGCCTTGTAGGCAGCCATGAACCCAACGAACTGGGTTACCAGGATCAGCGGTCCCGGAGTCGTTTCGGCAAGCCCCAGGCCATCCATCATTTCGCCCGCCGTCAGCCAGCCGGAATTCTGCACCACATCCTGCCCCATGTAGGCCAGAACGGCATAGGCGCCTCCGAAGGTGACAACAGCGAGTTTGGAAAAGAACGCACCGATGGGGTTGAGAAGAGAGTCCGGTGCTGCAAGCCGCAGGGCGACCAGCGGTGCAAACCAGATAAACAACCAAAGAGCGATTGTCTTTACCGTTGTCGAAAAGGGCTGTTTCTGTTGTGGCACGCCTGATGACGGATCACTGGTATCGCTGCGCAGATAGCCGTAGATCGCCGCTGCCAGAACAATCAAGGGGTAGGGCAGGGCGAGGAAAAATATCCCGATAAAGGCCAATGCCGCGATGACCCAATAATCCACCCGCTTCAACGCTTTTCTGGATACCCGAACAAGCGCTTCGATCACGATGACAATCACCGCGGCCTTGATGCCCAGAAACAACCCGTCAACCAGGGGCACCTGGCCGACCAATGCGTAGATCATTGCCAGCAAGAGCATGACCAGGGCACCGGGCAGGACAAACAGCAGACCGGCGATC
>CAJQPW010000202.1 GCA_905480295.1 uncultured Rhizobiaceae group bacterium
CGGCCAGACAGGCCCTTGGAAACTGCGCCCTCCCCGATTTGCAAAACCCGGCAAACAACGCAAGACACAACAGCGGAAAGGCTGCAGGCCACGGCTCCCGTGGGAGTTGAAAATAGGCTGCGCATCCACCTCCAAACGCGACCGTTCCCCAAAGAAAGCCTGCCCCGGTTTCCACCTCCCGCTTTATCGCGACAACCGTCAGGTCGCCCAACCGCTCTGCAAGCAGGGACAGCCGCAACTGGAGGAATTTTATCGCAGAAAGCCGGTGAGCGATGGCACCAAGCGTGGCACGGCCTTTCGCCTCGGTCTGTGCTGAAATTTCTTCGGCATCCGGCTCCATCGCCACCTGAATTTCCCCGTCTCTTGCCGTTTGTCACACTGGGGCATCGGTGGCCGACGGGCTGAAACTGGAGGATACAGCCGTGACCAGAGATGCTGCGGCGGCAGTCGGTCGTCTCTCAGTCTGTGGTGGGCGGCCGGGTATCGCAGACTTTGTTGCGGCTTGGGTTGTATGATTACAGCCCTGTGCTAAACGGGCAATCATTTCTTTCATTCGACAAGTCAGAGACCGACAGCATGTCTGCCCCCGTGATCACCCGCTTTGCCCCTTCCCCTACCGGTTACCTGCATATTGGTGGCGCGCGTACCGCCCTTTTCAATTGGCTTTACGCCAAAGCCAATGGTGGAAAAATGCTGCTTCGCATCGAAGATACCGACCGGGCACGATCCTCTGATGAAGCAGTGAATGCCTTGCTGGACGGACTGAGCTGGCTTGGACTGGACTGGGACGGTGATCCGATTTCACAATTTGCCCGGGTCGACCGCCATCGCGAGGTTGTCGATATCCTGCTGGCCACGGGCAAGGCCTATCGCTGCTATGCAACGCCGCAGGAACTGGATGAAATGCGGGAATTGGCCCGGGCGGAAAAGCGTCCCCCCCGTTATGACGGTCGCTGGCGCGACCGTGATCCCTCCGAAGCCCCTGAGGGCGTAGACCCGGTTATCCGGATCAAAACACCGCTCGATGGCGAAACTCTCGTATCAGACAAGGTTCAGGGAGACGTTCGTTTCCCCAACAAGGACCTGGATGACCTCGTGTTGCTGCGGTCTGATGGAACCCCAACCTATATGCTGGCCGTTGTGGTCGATGATCACGACATGGGTGTAACGACCATTATCCGTGGCGATGATCACCTCACCAATGCCGCAAAGCAAAAAATCATTTACGAAGCCCTGGATTGGGATGTGCCGGAAATGGCGCATATCCCGCTGATTTATGGCCCTGACGGCGCGAAATTGTCCAAGCGTCACGGTGCAACCGGTGCCGAAGCCTATCGTGCAATGGGCTATTTGCCGGAAGCGATGCGCAATTACCTGGTTCGACTGGGTTGGGCCCATGGGGATGAAGAATTTTTCACCACCGAGCAGTTGAGCGATATCTTTTCGCTTGGGGCGATTGGCAAATCACCATCCCGGTTCGATTTTGCCAAGCTGGAAAACATGAACGGCCATTACATCCGGGCCGCAGACGATGAACGGCTGGTTCAGCAGATCAAATCCATATTGCCCGAAATTGAGTCGGGTGATTGGTACCAGAATCTTTGGACGGATGAAATTGAGCAACAACTGCTTCAGGTCATGCCCGGTTTGAAGGAACGCGCCAAAACCCTTCTCGCGCTCATCGATGGCTCGCGCTTTCTGTTTGATACCCGTCCACTGGCGATGGAAGAAAAGGCACAGGCTATTCTCGATAATGATGATCAGGCAGGTCGCAACACGCTTTCACGCCTGATACCGGTGTTGGAAAAGCTGGAAGACTGGTCTCTGGAGGCGATTGAGGCCGAGGTTCGCCGGTTTACCGATGCCGAAGGGCTGAAATTGGGAAAAGTCGCCCAACCCATCCGCGCGGCTCTCACAGGACGGACGACCTCGCCCGGTGTGTTTGATGTCATGGCGGTGTTGTCGCGGCAGGAGTGTTTGGACCGATTGCGCGACCAATTGGCCTGATTGTGATTGTATCTACGACCAATTGACCAAGGCACAATCGCTTGATCAAGCGTCTTTGTCTTGTTCCAGAAGCACAAATCCTCTAGTTAATAGACACTTCTGACGCGTCTCCATTGGAAGGCCCGGGCCATATGCCGCCCGGAACCAAGACGCTCCATACCAGATTGCAATTCTGGACTTCCTGAATTTGATAGAATTCGGGCGTGGGTAAATTTTTGAAAGGGATATCATGGCTGAAAAAAGTGCAACACTTCAAATAGGGAACAACAATTTCGACTTCCCCATACGCACAGGCTCTATTGGCCCAGATGTCATCGATATAACAACGCTTTACAAAAACACTGATTGCTTCACCTTCGACCCCGGTTTTACCTCTACAGCATCGTGTGAAAGCGCCATCACCTATATTGACGGCGACGCCGGTGTATTGCTGCACCGCGGTTACCCCATCGACCAACTGGCCGAGCACGGTTCGTTTTTGGAAACCTGCTACCTGTTGCTCTACGAAGAACTGCCAACGGTTGAACAGCTGGCTGATTTTACCTTCCGCGTGACCAATCACACGATGATCCACGACCAGATGACGAAACTGTTTTCCGGTTTCCGTCGCGATGCCCATCCCATGGCAATCATGGTTGGTGTGGTTGGTGCTCTTTCAGCATTTTACCACGATTCCACCGATATCACCGATGAAAGACAGCGTGACATCGCTTCACTGCGCATGATCGCAAAAATGCCGACGATCGCTGCGATGGCCTACAAATATTCCGTCGGTCAGCCCTTCGTCTATCCCCGCAATGATTTGGACTACGCCTCCAACTTCCTGCACATGTGTTTTGCTGTTCCCGCAGATGATTACCATGTGGACCCAATTCTGGCTCGGGCAATGGATCGCATCTTCATCCTGCATGCCGACCACGAACAAAATGCATCAACGTCCACCGTGCGCCTTGCCGGCTCATCGGGTGCTAATCCATTTGCCTGTATTGCTGCTGGCATCGCATGTCTATGGGGCCCCGCCCATGGCGGCGCCAACGAGGCTGCGCTGACCATGCTGAACGAAATCGGCACACCGGATCGCATCCCGGAATTCGTCGCCCGGGCCAAGGACAAGGACGATCCGTTCCGCCTGATGGGTTTTGGTCATCGGGTTTACAAGAACTACGACCCGCGCGCCAAGATCATGCAAAAGACCACCCATGAAGTTCTGGGTGTATTGGGCATCAAGGACGATCCGATCCTCGACGTGGCGATGGCACTTGAAAAAATTGCGATCGAAGATCCCTATTTCAAGGAACGCGGCCTGTATCCCAATATCGATTTCTATTCTGGCATCACGCTGAAAGCACTGGGTTTCCCAACCGATATGTTTACGGTTCTCTTCTCCCTGGCAAGAACGGTCGGCTGGATCGCGCAATGGAAAGAAATGATCGAAGACCCAAGGCAGAAAATTGGGCGCCCCCGCCAGTTGTACACCGGCGAGACCATGAGAGACTTCGTCAAAGTCGCTGATCGTTAGGCATCATTCCCGCGCACCACGTGTGCGCGGGATTTTTCAAGGATTTGTAACGGGTTTAACGTGGTCGAACACGACATCGGCCGCGCGTTCCCCTGAAGGCTGTTTGGTCTCCATCCTGCGGATGACCTGGTCAAACCCCACCAGTTGTACCCGCCGTTCGGGACTGTCCATCATCAACCGTTCCAGATAACGCGCCATGCGTTCGGGAATGACCATTTCATTATGCTCTTCCGGCACGAGTACCCGATCAACAATGAGGTTGGGCAAGATCGCGGTCCATGTGGTGATAAGGCTGGCAAACAGACGCGCAACCGGGTCAATGCGATAGCCCATCACCATCGGCACCCGGTGCAGGGCCAGTTCGAGCGCCACAGTTCCTGAAGTGGCAAGGGCGGCACGGGCCGTTGCAAAAGTCTGCGCGTTGTCGGCACTGTCAACGATTTGCGGAACAACAGGCCAGTTGCGGGTCTGTTCCAGCAAATCCTCTTTCAATTTGGGAACGGCGGGAATGACCGCGTTGAATTCAACTCCCCTGTCCTTCAATGCTTCCAGGGTTTTGCCATAGACGTCGAGCATCTTTTTCATTTCGCCCCGACGCGATCCGGGAAGTACCAGCAAGGTCTGGTTTTTGGAGAGTGTTTCTTCCTGTTTGCCCAATGCTGCGACCTGCCGGGCAAGAGGATGCCCGACATAGGTTGCCGGTGGTCCACCAAGCTGTTCAAGAACCTGCGGCTCGAACGGCAACAGCGCCAGGACATGGTCCACATAGGCACACATGGATTTGGCACGACCAGAGCGCCACGCCCAAACGCTGGGGCAGACATAGTTGATGATCGGCACATGCGGCAATTTTTTGCGTACCCGTTTCGCAACCGCGTGGGTGAAGTCCGGGCTGTCGATGAGTACGATGACATCCGGCTTGCTTTTCACGATATCAGATACGGTCTGGTAAACGCGGCGGACAATGGTTGGCAAACGCCCAAGAACGGCGGACAGGCCCATTACAGCAATATCGTCGATATCAAACAGCGATTGCATGCCGGCAGCCTGCAGCCGGCTTCCCGCCAGGCCTTTCAACTCAAGGTCAAGACCGCGGTTTTCGCACCGGGACCGCAGGGCTTCGACCATATCTACGGCCAGTGCATCCCCGGATTCTTCACCCAGGACCAGATAGACGGAAAGACTACGCGCTTGGGTCATCTGAATCTGCAACTGGCTGATCATAGCCAAAAACGAAAACATTGTGCTGCTTGGCGAGCCGCAACGTCTCAGTCTTGTTTATCATAAGCGTCTTGCCCGCCTGAACGCCAATACCAACCAGACCGGCTTCACTGACACCTACAATCGTATCGGGCCCAATGGCTGGCAGGTCTGCCCGTTCATCCTGCCCCGGCTTCACCGATTTTACCAACACGCCACCGCGACGTTTGGGCAGACGTCCAGCTTCGCGCATCGCGGAAATGCGCTGCAGCATCGCATCGGTGCCTTCAGCACCCTCCACAGCGACCGCCCGGCCTCCGACCACCACACAGCCCTGCCCGATATCAAATCGGCCAAGCGCGGCTGTGACGGCCACCCCTTCCCGAATACGCTGCAGATCCGGTTTTTTGGGGCGCGCTGAAGTGTTCGGTCCTGATTGAACCGTCAATTGAGGAAGAATCTCAGCAATGTTGCACACTTCAAAACCCTGTTTCTCAATGGCCGCAATAACGCCGCTCAAAATGGCGTTGTCACCCTCCAGAAGAGCGGCAAGCAATCCCGGCAAGGTGCGTATACCACCCCAGTCAAGTTTGGTGAACTTGAGCTCCGGTCGGCCAACGACACCACCGGCTAAAACAATTTTGCCAATATTCTGTTCCTTGATCAGTCGGAACATGCGCCCAATGCGCTCCCATTCACACCAGGCATGGGGAAACTGCTCCACGTCGGCACCGGCTTCACCCGTGATCGCCACGATGAACAGGCGCCTTTGTTGCGACTGCAGGCTTTGCGCGATCTCAACAGGGAGCTGACCGTTTCCCGCAATGATCGCGATCGGATCACCGGACAATACTGGGCCGGAATTTACATGCACACCGGTCACTCCTGCAGCATCAATCGCGGCATCCTGTCACGAATTGGTTGGCGTGCACAGGGGACGGTCTTTTGAAGCCGTAATGAAATCAAACAGATCATTCAGCAGAGGATCAGTTGCAGACTGCTGGAGGGACTCTGCCATTTCCTGAACGGGTTTTTCCCCGGAGAACAGATCCTTATAGGCCGAGCGTACGGCATGAATGCTGCTGCGCTCAATGCCGGCCCGTTTCATACCGATCAGATTGAGGCCTGCCAGGCTCGCACGGTTGCCCAGTGCCATGCCGAATGGAATTAGGTCACCTTCTACACCCGCCAGCCCACCAATAAAGGCATGATGCCCTACCCGGCTGAACTGATGAATTGCGGCCCCGCCACCAAAAATGACAAAATCACCAATTTCGCAATGACCGGCAATCATCGCATTGTTGGAGCAAATCACATTGTTGCCAATGGTACAGTCATGAGCGACATGAGAATTGGCCAAAAATGCGCAATTGTCTCCAACCTTCGTGGTCGAGACTCCCGCCTTTGTCCCGGGATTCATGGTCACGCCTTCCCGAATGATACAGTTTTTGCCAATGTCCAACGTCACCCGCTCGCCCTGAAATTTCAGGTCCTGGGGTTCGTTGCCGATCGACGCAAACGGAAAAATGCGGCAATTGTCGCCGATGGTTGTAATGCCCTGTACGGAGACCTGGGCCAGCAGTTCAACGCCGTCACCAAGCACGACTTCAGGTCCAACATGACAAAACGGACCGATGCGAACACCGGCCCCAAGGGTGCAGCCGGGTTCGACCACGGCTGATGGATGTATTTGATTGTCCAATTTATTGATCGTCCCGTGCCATCATCATTGCGCCAATTTCAGCTTCGGCCACCTTTTGACCAGCCACCTCTGCGACGCAGGAGAATTTAAAGATATTGCGTTTCTGGGCCTTCTTGACGATCACATACTCGACGGTATCACCAGGAGTAACGATCTTGCGAAACTTGGCCTTGTCAATCGTCATGAAATAGGTCGTCTTGGGCTCGCCGGTATAGTTTTCATGGGCAACGACTGCGCCGGCAGTCTGCGCCATTCCCTCAATCAGCAATACGCCGGGCATGATCGGCGCATGGGGGAAGTGTCCGGTAAATTGGGGTTCATTATAGGTGACATTCTTGATGCCCCGAGCGGAACGGTCACCGTCTATTTCGACAATCCTGTCGACCAGCAGAAACGGATAGCGGTGCGGTAGGAGTTCAAGCAATTGTTTGATATCGAGCGTGGAGAGCTCCGCCTGTTCATTGGTCATCTGCCTCAACTTCCCTTCTTCTTATCCATCTGTGCAGCCTCACGCCGCAATCTGGCTATATCCCGCATCCAGTGCCTGATGTTACGCGCTGGCACGCCACCCAGTTGAACGCCGGGCGGTACATCTGTGGAAACACCACTGAGACCGGCAATTTGTGCACCAGAGCCAATTTTGACATGCCCGTTGACCGCCGTCTTGCCACCCAGAACAACATAGTCTCCGAGTTCGCTGCTTCCGGCAATTCCGGTCTGCCCGACGATCACGCAATGCCTGCCAATCACAACGTTGTGGCCGATCATCACCAGATCATCAATTTTTGTACCCTCACCCACCACTGTATCACGGTTTGACCCTCGGTCGACGCAGGTATTGGCTCCAATTTCCACGTGATCCTGAATCACCACACGGCCAATCTGTGGAATTTTTCGATGGCCGCCGGGTCCCATGGCAAAACCGAAACCGTCGCTGCCGATGCGCACACCGCTGTGAATAATCACGTGGTCGCCGACAATGGCATGCAATACTGTAGCACCGGCACAGATGGACGTGTTTCGACCAACCTGAACCCCCGCACCGACGATCGCCCCGGGGCCGATAAGACTGTCTTTGCCCACCTTGGCATTCGGTCCCACGACCGCACCATGTTCGACCGTAACATCGTCTTCCAACTCAGCCGTGTCATCAACATAGGCGCCAGGTGCTATCCCTGAAGCAACAACGGGTTGTGGGCGGGCCGCTGATGGAAACATCATCCCCATCGCAAGGGCAAAGGATTGATAAGGTTGCTCGCTGATGAGGGCAACAACTCCAGCAGGAACATGCTCGACATTGCGCTTTGCGCAGATGACAGCGGAAGCCTTTGTCGTTCTCAATGCGTCAAGATATTTTGGGTTGTCGATGAAAGTAAGACTGCCCACCCCCGCCGCTTCAACCGGTGCTGCGGTAGTAATTTCGACCCCTGCATCATCGCCCTCACGCAATTCGCAACTGGCAATCTGAGCAATGTCGGATACGACCAAACCAACTACCGGCTGAAAGAACGAGATGGTCTGCGCCAATTTTTACCTGCCAATTTATAAAAAAGCCGCCACTGAGGTGACGGCTTTTGAGTTCACATGCGGTGATGAATCAGAAATTGCTGCTGACACCGAAGCGGAAGAATTCCGTGTTATCAAACGACTGTTTGGCAAGCACATGAGAGAAATCAGCCCGCAGCGGTCCAAAAGGAGAATCCCATATCAGCGATGCACCAACAGACCCTCTGATTGAGTCTGAGTCATTGATCGCTACTGCTCCGCTATAGTCACTATCATAAAGCGTTCCAGCGTCGGCAAACAGCGCAGCGCTTATACCATAAGAGCGCGGCAGGAATAACATTGGGAAGCGGACCTCAGCAGTCGCGTTGTAATAGGTTTTCCCGCCAAGGCTTTCGCCAGTATTAGCGTCACGCGGACCCAGTCCACGAGATTCAAACCCCCGGATTGTTTCACCACCCTGATAAAAGTGGTCGGTAATACGCAAGGTATCACTGCCCAAACCAGTGATATTACCGGCCCCAACCGATCCCATAACGACGATGTCGGCG
Organism: uncultured Rhizobiaceae group bacterium; assembly: GCA_905480295.1. Lineage (GTDB taxonomy): Bacteria > Pseudomonadota > Alphaproteobacteria > Rhizobiales > Rhizobiaceae > Pseudahrensia. The sequence goes on from CAJQPW010000202.1 coordinate 8,483, forward strand.
TCTTCAGAAACAAGGTAAAATGCGGACAGTTTGCCGGTCGTCCGAATATATTGGGCATCCCCCCCCAAACCAGCGAATTTCTGCGAAACCATAGCATAAATGCCTTCGCGCGGTGTGGTGAAGTTATCAATCGTTGAAAAGGTCAGGCTATAACCAACGGACGATGTATAATAGGGGCTGCGGTTGATCAAATCGATCGTCGACGGGCTCAGATTCGCGAAAGACACGTCGGTCGAAATTTCTTCGTACTTTAGCGCATAGTTTATTCTGATACGTACGTAGTCAGACAGGGGAGCAGAGGCCCGAATGCGGCCCAAAAATGATTCTGTATCATAGAAGGTTCCAGAGCTGCTATCTGATTCAGACGACGACGTAGACAAGTCAAATCCAGCAGAGACGCGATGACCGAGGAAATACGGCTCGGTAAAAGAGAGCCGGTATTTACTCGTACCGTCGCCAATGCCCGCAGAAATACTCACGAACTGACCACGCCCCAGGAAGTTTTTCTCAGACAGGCTGATTTCAGCCAAAGCACCACCATTGGTCGAATATCCACCACCGATAGAAAATTCGCCTGTTGCCTTGTCTTTCACCTGAACGACTACGACAACGCGGTCCGGGGCAGATCCCTGACGGGTCGTGACTCGAACGCTATCAAAGAACCCGAGTCTATCGAGACGCTCCTTGCCTTGATTAACCAG
>CAJQPW010000203.1 GCA_905480295.1 uncultured Rhizobiaceae group bacterium
TTTTTACAGAGGTTTTTTGAAGAGGGCCACACACCGCTCACACAGGGGACTCCGGTTCATATACGTCAACTAACCTGCGATCAGTAGAAGCGGACATGGCACTGCAAGGCACCATCAGATAGCTAATGTCCGCTGTGAGCCCTCACCGGAACTAGCGGTGGTGTCGCAAACGAGCTGGCGGTTGATGCAAGCTGTGGCCGCAGTTGACCCTTAGCGACCGTTGATTACAGTTCACACAAATACTGACAAAGAGGCTTCTAAGCCATTTGGACCCCGTCCGTCTTTTCTGCTGGTGACTTTCCTGAGATGTTCGCACCTCAGCTTTCCGGCAATCCAGCCACCCTTAGGGCATCCAGCCAGCGTTTGAGATATTCGGGATTGTTTATGGTGTCACGGCTTCTGTCACCGTGTCCGCTCACCGTGAAGTCGGGGTCCATTTCAAGCAGCTTCTCTCCGGCCTTGCGCGCTTCTTCCTCTTTACCCAGGCACGCCAGATTGACGATGAGGGCTCGGTAGTCCCATGCTCGCAGCGTGGACCTTTGCTTCATGGTCTTAAGCCCTTCGGAACAACGCCCAGCTGCCCAGTACGCACGCGACAGGTTGTTGTAATACCACCCCGGAGCTATAGGATTGATGTCCATGGCCCGTTCCAGCGCCTGCACCGCTTCGTCTGCGCGATTGAGGTAGATCAACGAGTCACTTGAAACCGCCAGCGCTTCGCTGCTGCTAGGATTGAGTTCAGCAGCCTTCTTGTATCGGATGACAGCGTCTTCGTGCTCTCCGGCTGACACATGAAGATCGCCGCGCGCTATGTGCGAATAATAGAAAGTTGGATCAGCTTCCAACGCTCGTTCAGCATATTCAACGCCCCTGCGAAGCAACTCGTCACGAGGCACATCGGGATATACCCACTTCAGAAAAAGGTCGAAATATATGGCCGTAGCCATACCTGCGTATCCGAATGGTGCGTCGGGATCTGCTTCAATTGCCTTTTCAAAAAGCTCAACCGACTTCCGGCGGGCCTCGGGATTTCGCTTTCCTTGCTCTTCCCTGCCCTGCAGATAGAAATGCAGCGCGCTCACCTTCGCCTTTCCGCCAGTGGGTGGAGGTTGCGACGTCAATTCACTCCCGATCTGTATCACTATACTTCGTACAATCTTGGATTGGACATCAAAAAGCTCGCCAATATCCGCGTCAAATTCGTCAGCCCAGATGTGTGTTCCATCGTGCCCATTAATCAGCTGAACAGTGACACGAAGCCTCTCGCCGGACTTCTGCTTGCTACCTTCGACGATATAGTCTGCGTTCAGTTGAGCCGCGATGTCGGTTATATCGGTCGGCTTGTCCCGGAAACTGAAACTGGAGTTTCTTGCAATTACCAGAAACTCACGATACCTCGCCAGTTCCGTGATCACCCCCTCTGCAATCCCGTCACCTAGCCATCCCTTATCGTCACCGGCGCTTAGATCATCGAGAGCCAGAACAGCAATTCGCGGTGTATCTGCCTGTGCCGGTTCGAACTGTGTGATCCACGCAACTATGCCGGCAGCCAGCAGGACGAAAAGGGCCACAGTCGCCAAAATCAAGGGGTTTCGCCTTTTCTTCGTCACTGCGGACCCCGTACCGACGCGGTACACTTCAACTGGGGTTTCCATGTTCTTCAGCTGTTTCATACCGAGTGGCTGAAAATCTACTCCCGCCTTGCCCTTGGCGTAATCGGCAACTGCCTTGCTGACAAGGATGCCACCGGGGTCAGCCAGCGCCTCCAGCCGAGCGGCGATATTAACGCCGTCACCCAAGATATCATCACCTTCCGAAATGACGTCGCCGACATTGACGCCGATCCGAAAGGTTATCCTCGTGTTGTTTTCGGACACCGCATTGTAGTTTGCGACACTGTTTTGAATGTCATGAGCGCACTTCACAGCTTCGACTACGCTTTGGAACTCCAAGAGCAAACTGTCACCGGCGGTGTTTGCTAGCCGGCCACGGTATTGCTCAACTACGGGGGCGATAACAGTATTCCGCAGATCACGGTAGGCGCGGATTGTCCCGTCCTCGTCTTCAGCGACCAGGCGCGAGTAACCTACAATATCGGCTGCAAGAATTGCGGCCAGCCTGCGATCGGTTTTGCCAGACATGACGGGACCCTGATTGAATTCTTATCTCTTCAATAATTGCACAAGTTACAGAGGGGCGTCGAGGCTGGTTGATTGCGGTCCGCCTACCTGCCCGTGCGAGAACAATTCGCCACTCCAATTTTTCTCAACGAACCAAAAACAGAGAAATTTCTGGGAAGGCAACCAACACTGTCAATATGGCGATTTGCAAAAGGATGAACGGACCGAAGGAACGATAAATTGTTACCAAATCGATATCTGGCGGAGCCACACTTTTGAGATAAAAGGCCGCTGAACCGAAAGGTGGTGTCAAAAAAGCTATCTGCATACTAACGCAAAACAAGACCCCGAACCAAATCGGGTCATAACCGAGTTGATGCACGATTGGCAGGAACACTGGCATTGTCATGAGAATGATTCCAATCCAGTCCATAAACAATCCCAGTATGAAAAAGACCAGCAACATCACCAGGACGATTGCAACCGGTGGTGCGTTCAGGTCGAGAATTGCGGTGGATACAATTTGGGCACCGCCGGATAGCGTAAACGCACCGGCCAGAACGGTTGCACCAAAGGTTACCCACAAAATAGCACCGACAGAACGGAACATCTGCTCAAGGGCACCCATGATGGTGACAACTTCCAGTTCACGACGCAGGAATATGACAATCAATGACGCGACAACGCCCATTGCAGCTGCTTCAGAAATGGTTGTCACGCCGCCATAAATCGAGCCAAGTACCAGATCGATGATCAACAGCAGCGGAAGCAATCCCCTGGCGACCGGATTGGATTGGCGTGCGCTGAGCCAAACGATTATTCCGAGCATTGCAAATGCGCTGGAAAACACGAAAGCGGCGGCCTGTTCAACCGCCTCTGCGCCGAGTTTGTTCGCTACTGCTACGCCGACGGTCCCCATGGCAAATGGTGACAGCAAGATCAGCAAGTCGCCCCATAGTTCCCTGTTAATCTCTGGTCCATCCTCTGTGGAATTTGCCGGAAGTGGTGCAAGCGTCGGGTTTAGCTGAGTTCTGATAATGATGTACGCCACATAAGACCCAGCCAGCATGAGGCCGGGAACAATCAATGCCGTGAACAGCTTGACAATCGATGTCTGGGCAATCAGGCCATAGATAATTATGACGATTGATGGAGGTATTATCGCCCCCAACGAACCTCCCGCACAGATCGTACCTATGGCAAGGTGTTTGTCGTAACCCAAGCGCAGCAATTGAGGCAGCGCCACCAATCCTAGCAATACGATCTCGCCTCCAATGATACCTGACATCGAAGCTAGGATGACTGCCAGAAAGGCGGTTGCAACGGCAACACCTCCACGAGCACGGCTCAGCAAGTGGCTCAACGCGTCGAAGACATCTCGCGCAATTCCGGACCGTTCCAATAAGGAAGCCATTAATATGAAAAACGGGATTGCGACTAATGAAGAAGTGCTGGTCAAGTCGGAAACCCTGATCATCACCAGGCCCAGTCCTGGCAGACCGAAGTTCAACCATATGACCACGGCTCCCAATATACCGGATGCAAACCCAATAGGCACGCCTGCGCTCAACAAAATCATTATGCCGACAAACATACCGAGAAGCATCGTGCCAACACCCAACTCGGCGCGAAAATCCGTGAACAGGAATAGTGGTGCCAATCCTGTCAGTACACCGCCAATGATAACGATCAGCGTGAATGCCAGTTTCCAGGTCATTCAGTACTATTGTCCGGCCATTTGGAGTTGTTGGATCGACCAACGTTTAGGTGATCGACTAGATGATTGTTAATCGCAACTATCGCGACTGCTACAGTTGCCAAGAGCACGAGAGGTTTGATCGTTGGTCCAAACGGGAGGCTCGAAATAGCGCCTGTTTTGACGGCATGCGAAAAAACCACCCAAACCTGATCGGCACTGCCAACCAACATGAGTGTCGCATAAACGATGAGAACGTAGAGAGCCAAGTAGTCAAAGATCAAGCGTAGCGTGGGAGAGACTGCATCGTAGATGACAGTCACCCGAATGTGCTCACGCCGCTGCATCGCGAGTATGCCGGAGACCAGGTAGGTGACGGCCGCGAGCCAAATGGTAGTTTTGTAGACCCAAGACGTTGCGCTTTCGAAAACATAACGCATCACAATTTCGTACAACGTTATCGAGACGCCGACCAGGATCAGAAGCATTGCAAAGCTGGAAAAAACACTAACGACACGGTCAACAATTGTCGTTTTATTCCCGTATGGTGGCGTCAAAATCTGCATTTGTGTGCCTTCGGGATACTTGAATATTCATGAATTGTTAGAGCTTGCTTCTTCAAAGTCCCTTCTCCAGTTGCCTCCCACGCCTAATGGACTAACAAAGCCATCATCCTCCTGCAAACAAAATTGTGTCTGCTCATGTTCAAGAATTTGAAGATCCAATTTGAGCTAGGTGACGTTGACCAGATTTCGCGGAAGGCCGTTTCTAGCACATTGCGACGCTGAACCCCGTGTCGCTTTATGAACGACGAGGCCTGATACACCAAGGTGCTTTGTCCGCATCTCGGCCATTGCCCTGTATTCAGCAGAGGTCCGCTTATGACGGCAAATCAGTCATTCATCAAAACGCTCGGGTGGCTGCAGTGAGCCCAAAGCCGACCAATTTGCCTTGCAAACCAATGGCCTGATTTGGCGCAAAGCAGACCTCGCTGGGCAAGAGGTTTATGACACCTTTTTGCTGATGACTATTTGCCTCAACACGTCACTGCTGCACCGCGCTTATTCCGAGATGAAGCGGCTCTCCATCTCAACTTCTTGCTGGCGCATCAACTTCCACGCTGTTTCCATGTGATCCGACATAATCGATCGGGCCAGTTCACAGTCGCCGTTGCGAAGCGCCTGTACGAGCCTTTGCTGGTGATCGCGGCCTTCCCTCCATAGCTCGATATTTGGCGGCGAGTAGAGGCGGCGATAAACAGTCAGGTCGGTTAACAGATTGACCATGAAGTCGATGACGAACCCCAAGAGAGGGTTTTTCGCCTGCTCAGCCAGAATTGCGTGAAATCGAAGGAACGCCACATGCTGCAACCGTTCCTCTTCTAGAGTAGTAGAAGGTTCAGAGTACTGGGAAATATTTTCCTCTAATTGCAGCAGGACGTCTTCGGGCAGTTTTCCCGCCAATGAAGCAGCCAACTCTGGTTCCAGCGTCAGTCTGAGCTGATAGATGTCACCGATGGTCAGATTTTTGAAATAGAAATAATTCCCAAGCAAAGCCTTCGCGCGCTGTCGACTCACCTCGTGCACAAAGCTGCCTCCTCCCGGACCGGTACGGGTTTTGATGAGCCCCTGTGCCTCAAGAATGCGCATGGCCTCGCGTATCGTGCCTTTAGACATTGCGAAACGCGCGATCAACTCTACTTCGCCAGGCAGGCGGTCGCCGGATTGCAGGCCCTGTTCAACCACCCAATCCTTGATCGACTCAGCGACCTGCACGGGGCGACTGAGTTTTGCTTCAGGCTTCGAGTGGGTGATGGCAGGCGGCAAGTTGGTCTTCTCCCATGGGTTTCAACAGCGGTTCTTCGACCCGGCACAGATCGGTGGAACGCGGGCAGCGTCCGGCAAACGGACATCCCGGCGGCGGATCAAGCGGGTCGGGTAGTTCGGTCTCCTTCTGCTCCGGCGCGGTCAGCGGACGTCCCACGACGGGTGCGCTTTCGGCTAACAGTTTTGTGTAAGGATGGCGAGGGTTGCCAAAGATTTTCTCGGCCCTGCCGACCTCCACAACAGAGCCAAAGTACAGAACTATGATACGATCGCTGACCGCTTCAACCACCGCGAGATCATGTGTTATAAACAGATATGTCAGGCTGAATTTTGCTTTAAGCTCGGCCAGCAGGTTCAACACCTGTGCCTGAACTGAGACATCGAGTGCTGATACCGGCTCATCCAGAATCATTATGCGTGGGTTGGCAGCCAGCGCGCGCGCTATACCAATTCTTTGGGCCTGGCCGCCCGAAAACTCATGCGGATATCGATCCAGGAATTCCTCCCGCAGGTTGACCGATTCGAATATTTCGGAGACGCGCTTGCTGCGGTCCGGTTTTGACATGTCGTGCAACAGCTTTAGCGGCGCTTCCATGACCTGGCGGATTGTCTTTCGCGGATTAAGCGAACTCTGAGGGTCTTGAAATACATACTGGATGAGTTTGCCGAATTCTGCGGGATTGGCATTATCCAATGCGCGACCCTCGATCTCGATCATGCCTTCTGTGGGCTCCAGCAGCCCCACCAGCATGCGGGCCAGGGTAGACTTACCGCAGCCAGACTCTCCGACTAAGCCAAGTGTCTCTCCCGTGGCGATCTCGAAACTCACGGGCTGGACGGCGCGCACGCCAGGCAGCGCTGGGCCGAACAATGATCTTTTCAGAGGGAAGGTCTTGGAAATATTGTCGACCTTGAGTGCCGGCATCAAACAAGCTCCTCTGGATAAAGGCAGCGAACAGAACGGTCCCCCGTACCTGCAAGCGAGATATCAATATGTCGACATTTTTCCTGTGCCTTGTCACAGCGCGGGGCAAATGCGCAACCGGGAGGCAAGTCATCAACGACTGGAGGCAAACCTGGAATGGCCGACAGCATTCGCCGACCGCCACCCAATTCAGGTACGCAGGCAATCAAGCGTTTGGTATAGGGGTGCGCGGGTGCATCCAATACGGCTCCGGTTGGTCCTTCTTCGACGACGCGGCCCGCATACACCACCGCGACCCGGTCGCAAAGCTGCGCGACCACGCCGAAGTCGTGGGTGATGAATACAATGGCCAGCCCTCGGTCTCGCCTGAGGTCGTCGAGAAGTGACAGGATCTGCGCTTGTACGGTGACGTCAAGCGCTGTGGTCGGCTCGTCGGCTATGATCACGTTCGGTTCATTGGCCAGCGCCATGGCAATTCCAACACGCTGGCGCATGCCGCCTGACATTTCGTGCGGAAAGTTGTCGACACGGCTTTCGGCGTTTGGAATGCGCACGTCCTCAAGAAGCTGGATGGCGCGTTCGCGGGCCTCGGCTTTACTGATTTTGTGATGCGACTGGATGGCTTCGGCCAGTTGCTGACCGACGCGATAGAGCGGGTGAAGCGTCGACAGTGGATCCTGAAAGATATAGGCGACGCGGTCGCCCCGTTTCTGACGCAAAGATTCATAAGGCGCATCGATCAAGTCTTCGCCTCGAAACCTAACCGCTCCGGCGGTGATCACACCGGGTGGTGATGCGACAAGCCCCATGACGGAAAGAGCAGTTACGGATTTGCCCGATCCTGACTCCCCTATTACGCCAAGGCACTCGCCCGGCTTTACCGAAAGTGACACACCACCAACAGCCCGGTAGATGCGTTTGTTCACATGGAACTGTGTTTCCAGATCCTGGATTGCGAGCAGGTCATCCGTTGCTTCCGGTACATCACCAGTTCGCTCAACGAGAGTGGTTGCGCGAGGTCTTGAAAGAGCGCCCGAACGCAGCCGCGGGTCGAGAGCGTCGCGAATTCCGTCCCCAAGTAAGTTGATCGACATCACGATCAGGAAGATCATGATCCCTGGCACGACCGACGTATGCGGGTGGGAAATCATGGCTGATCGGGCTTCACCCAGCATTGAACCCAGATCGGCCTGGGGTGGCTGTGATCCGAGTCCGAGGAATGAGAGTCCGGCGGTTTCCAGGATCATCCAGCCAATTGTCGTCGACATGGCAATTATTATAACAGGCAGGACATTTGGCAGAAGCTCGGTGAGTATTATCCTCGTATGTCCCATTCCTGCCAATCGAGCCGCGTCGATGAACTCGCGGCCAGCAAGTCCCACCGTGATGCCGCGAATGTTTCTTGCAAAGAAAGGGACGTTGACCGCGGCAACAGCAATCAGCGCGTTCATCAAACCGGGGCCAAGCGCGGCCACAATGGCCAAGGCCAGCAGGATATAGGGAAATGCCATTAGCATATCGACGCCGCGCATGATGATATTGTCGGTGCGGCCGCCGAAATAACCGGCAATAATACCGATCGCCGATCCGATCGTGGCGGCAATGAGCGCGGCAGATATGCCTACCGCCAGGGACAGGCGAGTGCCATGAAGCAGGCGGCTAAGCAGGTCGCGGCCCAAATGATCTGTTCCCAGCAGATGCCCATCGGCAAAAGGTTTCTGGAAGCGATCTGCCGTGGCAGTAATATCGGGGTTCTGCAGTGGCAGAAGCGGTGTGATCAGTACAAGGATCAGTATGACTGAAAGCACCACGGCACCCATCGCCGCCAGTCTGTTGCGGAATAAAAGCTTGAAAAAGGTGCTCACGTCTTGATCCTCGGATCAAGCAGACTTTGAGCGACATCGACGGATATATTGAAAAGCACATAGCAGGCAGCGACAAAGACCACGCCCCCCTGCACGAGCAACAGATCGCGCTTGAGGATTGCGTCGACCAGCATTCTGCCCACGCCTGGCCATTGAAACACGATTTCAATATAGACCGCACCAGATAGGACAAATCCTGCCTGAATACCCAGGATCGGAATAATCGAGACCATTGCCGCACGCAGGGCATGACCCATGATGACTCGGCGCTCCGGGACACCTTTTGCACGCGCCGTGCGAATGAAGTCCTGCCGCAGAACTTCCAGCATGGCTGAACGTGAAAGCCGCGCAATGACGCCGGTGGCCACGGCGGCAAGTGCCAGTGCCGGCATGATCAGGTGATTAATCAGATCGGGAAGATCGCCGCCTCCATAGATCGCGTACATGCCACTGACAGGCAACCAGCGCAGGTTCACCGCGAACAGGAGGATCATCATCATGCCGAGGAAAAACGACGGCACCGAGATGCCGATCAGCACGACAAAGGTGATGGCCTTGTCGGCAAGGCCGTATTGACGGGCGGCTGAAATCACGCCCGCCAGAATACCGAGCAAAGAACACAGGACAAATGCTGTGCCCGCCAGGACCAACGTCGCATTGAACCGCTCAGACACTTCGTCAAGAACTGGCCGGTTGAGAGAAAATGATCGGCCAAAATCCCCCGTCAGCATATTGCCGAGCCAGATGAAGTATCGCTGCACCATTGGCTTATCAAGACCAAGGTCGCGGTTTAGTTTTTCTACATTTTCAGGGGTTGCGTAAGAACCAAGAATCGCGGTGGCCGGGTCACCCGGGATCAGCGACATGATCAGAAACACAATAATCGTGATACCCAGGAGGACGGGAACGGCTGAAACGAGACGTTTGACTATATATCCGCCCATTCTGCCCTCTCAGGTAGACCCCGGGTCGGTGAAATACCGGCCCGAGGCGTCTTGCATTAGTCTTTCACCACGCCTTGCAGATGCAATAGGAACGACGGTTCCAAGCCAAAGTTTTTCACGCGATCGTTTGTTACCGCGTTCTGTTTCCAGTTGGCTACAAAGACCCAAGGGGCATCTTCCTGAACGATGGTCTGCATCTCGCGATACAGCTTTGCACGCTCATTTTGATCAGTCGCGGTGCGCGCGGCTTCGAGAAGTTTGTCCACTTCAGCATTCGCATAATATCCCGAGTTGAATCCACCCTTGTCAGGCCAGGCTTCAGAGCGAAGCGCGAGATAAGGGAGCGTATCGGGGTCGTTGGTCATCCAGGCCATTTCGGCCATGTCCGCCTTTCCTTCAAGACCCGGATTCACTTCACCAAGGAATGTATTCCATTCGTAGGTTTCGATCTTCACATCAAAGCCAACGGCTTCCAAATCAGCTTGAATGGCTGTGCCCATTGGCACCGGATCAAGCATGCCGGAACCACCTTCAGTGACGTAAAACTTCAGTTCCGCTCCGCTGGCCCCAGCTTCGGCAATCAACGCCTTCGCCTTTTCGGGATCGTACGGATAAGGGTCAAGGCTTTCGTTGTATGCCCATGCAAATGCTGGAGGCGTGGGACCCGCAGCAACTGTTGCAGTGCCCTCCAATACGTCATTCACGATCGCTTCCTTGTTGATCGCATAGTTTGCTGCCTGACGTACGCGCTTGTCAGCAAATGGGCCTTCCTTAGCGTTCAGGATAAGGAACCATACATGTGGGCCAGCCTGTTCTGCGATTGAAAATCCGTCACCGGAAAACTGGCCAAGCGATGTGGGAGGCACTTCGACCATCAGGTCAATACCACCTGCCAACATTTCGGCTACGCGGGTATTTGCGTCAGTGATCGGGCGGAAGACGACGGCCTGACTTCCCGCGGCTTCGCCCCAATACCCGTCATTGCGCTCTACGACTACAGCCTCGTTTGATCGCCACTCACCAAATTTGAAGGGGCCAGTACCAACGGGGTTGCGTCCGAATTCCTTACCGCTGGCAGCAACAGCAGCTGGCGAGACAATCAATCCCGTAGGATAAGCAAGATTGGACAGAAATGGTGCATAGGGCGCGTTAAGCGTGAACTTGACTGTCATATCATCGACGACATCGGTCGACTTGACCGCGCTGAAGAAGAACGAAAGTGGAAACGGCCCAGTGTCGTGATAAGGGTGTTTCTCATTAAGCATCCGGTCGAAATTGAATTTTACTGCCTCAGCGTTAAAAGGTGTGCCATCGTGAAAATTGACGCCACTGCGCAGCTTTAAAGTGTATTCAGTACCGTCGTCACTAATTGACCAACTCGTTGCGAGTGCTGGCTCGACTTCCAACGTGCCCGACTTGTATCGGGTCAGGCCCTCGTAAACATTTACCAAAATGCGGAAGTCGTTCACCGCGGTTACCGCCGCCGGGTCGAGTGATTTCGGTTCTGCGATCTGACCAACGATCAGCACTCCAGGTGGAGTTTGGGCGGTCGCACTTGCAAACATTCCGCCTGCAATCAGAACCGCTCCAACAGCGGCCAGGAGGCCCCTGCGGGTCCAGGATAATATTGTCATCTTAGATCTCCCTGTTAATGTTCTGAACTCATATTTATCATGATAAATTGCAATGGTCAATTTATCATGATAAATAGAATTTGTATGCCAAAGGAAACAGATGACTTTTTCGATACTTGCTCGTGATCCCACTACCGGTGCCATTGGTGGTGCCGCTGCAACCGGCAGTCTCTGCGTTGGCGGTTGGGTTCTGCGTGGTGATCTGGCGGCCGGAATGTCTGCCAGTCAGGGTGCTGCTCCTTCAACCTTCTGGGGAGAGGATGTTTTGGCCAAGATGCGTGAAGGGTTTCCAGCAGCGGAGGCTGTCGATCTGATCACAGATGCTGACCGAGGGCGTGAATATCGCCAATTGGCCGCGCTTGATCTGGGGGGTCAATCCGGTGCTTTTACCGGTGCGTCAAACGAGCCGGAATTGGGCAGTCGAACTTTTGTAAATGGAATCGTGTCGGGAAACATGTTGGCCAACGCCAGCGTGTTGGACGAGATGGTCGAACACTTCACTTCAGTTGAAAGTCCATTCGAGCTCCGCCTGCTTTCCACGTTACGTGCGGCAGCCCAACAGGGTGGTGACTATCGCGGCTTATTGTCTGCGGCAATTCTAGTTCTCCATCCGGAGCGACCTCCTTTGACCTTGCGGATTGACCACCATTCGAGCGACCCTATAGGAGCTTTGGAAGATCTGTATCAGTTGGCAACTTCCGGGCAGTACTCGAGTTGGACGGCAAAAGTACCGGTAGCCGCTGACAAGGAGCGCGCACTTGACTGATTGGGGTCACCGTGCCGTCTCACTGCTGGAGAAACTTGCCGATTGCTCTGAATCTGGTCCCGGTGTCACGCGATTGCCATATACGCCAGAACATCGCGCGGCGCTCGACGTCCTGCGCGCGGCCATGGAAGGCGCAGGCCTTGCCGTGTCCCTTGATGCCGCAGGAACGCTTGTGGGACGGCGCGAGGGTCCGCCCGGAAGTAAATGCCTCCTGGTGGGATCGCACCAGGATTCGGTACGGCAGGGAGGCGCTTACGACGGAATAATGGGCGTGGTCCTTCCCATTCTGGCTCTGGAGAAACTCCAGGATGAAGGCGCAAACTTGCCCTGTACCATCGAAATACTTGCATTTGCTGATGAAGAGGGTGTGCGCTTTCCAACGGCTCTGACCGGATCGCGCGCTGTTGCAGGTACATTTGATCCTTCTGTTCTGGACATGCGTGACAGTCAGGGGGGCACTCTGCGTGACGCCATGGTGTCTTTCGGGCTTGATCCCGATCAGATCGCTGAGCTCAGTCGTGACCAAGCCGACGTGCTCGGGTTTCTGGAAGCACATATCGAACAGGGACCACTACTTGAAGAAGAAGACGAAGCCATTGGTATTGTCACCGCCATCTGTGGTATCGAACGGCACCAAATCGTTGTCACTGGTGAAACAGGTCATGCCGGTACCTTACCGATGGCGGGGCGACGGGATGCACTCGTCGGAGCGGCTGCAATCGTCTCGGAGGTCGACCGATTAGGACAGACCACAACCGATTTGCGCGCTACGGTTGGCGCACTGAGCGTAGAGCCAAATGTCGTCAATGCAGTACCACAAATGGTCAAACTGTCGGCGGAATTTCGTTCCCCTTCCGACGAAACCCGGCTCAATGCTGGCCAAGCAATTCACGACTTCGCTCAGGCGATGGCGGCTAAACGCAACCTCAAGATCGAAGCGACAAAGACCTATTCACAAATGGCTCAACCCTGCGACATCAACATGTCTAATCGGCTGACAGAGGCTGCCCAAAAGGTTGGAGCAAGTGGCCTAAAACTGCCCTCAGGCGCGACCCACGACGCTTCTGCATTTGCGGACTTGTGCCCAATCGCCATGTTATTTGTCCGCTGTCGGGATGGAGTGAGTCACAAACCCGAAGAATATGCGTCACCGAAAGACATGGATCTCGCCATCTCTGCACTTTCGCAATTTCTCAAGTCTTTTTGAAAATCCCACGGTCCGAGGGAATTGTCCTCAAAGCCGGCGATGGTCAGGCAGGGTGGAATAACGCGGTTCACGAATTGAGGATGCTTGGCTTCGCAACATACGTCTGCAATACCCCCTTCATCGGACGCTCGGGAAATAAAGTAGAAAGACTGTTTTGTCCGCATATCGATAGTT
>CAJQPW010000204.1 GCA_905480295.1 uncultured Rhizobiaceae group bacterium
GCGAATTGGTGTTCGACCAAGTGAATTGCTCACTATTGCAAAAAAGGTAAAAAAGTTTATCTGATGGTCATCGCCGATTTAAAACGTAACTTGCGGGCGATTAAAAAATGCAGCTAAAGCACCGAAGCCAACCGCTTAAGCTTTGCTGTGGCGGTTTTTTATTGGGCGGATCCACCATCAACGGATCGGGCATTTAAGTACCAAATTGTGCGCCCTGCCACTGTGGCTCAAGCACTAAAGCGGAGGCCACACCATGGCTCAGAAAAACGAAACTCTATTTCATTCTGAACTCAACCCGGCACCAAAGTCAGTCTTTAGGCAGGAACTCATAACCTGGTATGAGACTGAAGATAGCCTGATCCGAAAATCTCTGACGAGAAATTTCCTTCAGGACAGGCATTACGACAGTTATGTATCTGAACCTATCCCTCGCCCTGAAGAACAGGGCGATGAGATCACAAATGGTGAACTTGAAAACATAACCTCATCAGATCTCGAGCGACTAAAATGGTATGTTGAGCGCGATCTGAAAGGGGAGCTGGGTTACCCCAGCGGCCTTGGGCTGATTGCGCTTCGTAAAAAGTACCCCAGAAACTATCAGCAGATTCTCGATGAGCTGTAGCGCTTTTTAGCGTTTCAAAAAATGGGACGACGAGCAGCATTACCAAGACTAACGCTCGCAACAAGATTTCGAGGAAAACCTGATGTCTGATCTGTTTGATTTAGATTTCCAACCGACAACTTACTGGGGACCACAGAGCCTCAGTAGCTACTTTGGCAGCCATATAACCGGGGAGCATCGCCGATTATCCGCTCAGTGCAGTGCATACAATTCCAGTGAACCTGAGTTGTCTGTTGATCCAGTACTGAGCAACGAAGAGAGAATACTATGGGGACGTATTCACCCCCACAACATGGGAGGGGAATACCTCCCACCACTGCGCTCCAACGAAGTCGAGATTGCTCGTGTGATTCTGGAAACGACGACCCTCGATGTTATTTCGATCAGGGCACGAAAGTCAGGTAATCGCATATATTATCGAGTGGTTGATGAATATATGGATCAGGAAGGCTCGGACCGCTTTGTGGCAAAACCCAGATGGTCAAAACAGCCATTGACTCTCCGACAGGTCATTTCAATTATCGACGACAATGGTCTCATCGATGAATGGAGGGAAGAGAATTTTGATGTTACGGACCTTGATGAATCACTTAATCTAGCCAGGGCAGATTCTGTATTCTACCCCAAAATTTGTGGTTACTACTTTCTTGAGAATGAAAATTGGCGACGTGAAAAACAGATTTTAATGGGGGATGAGTTTCGTTTTGCAATTACCGCCAAAGACAATGCATGGAGGCGCCAGGTTGTAGAGAAATTAAAAAACCTCGATGTTGAAGAGTTTGAGAAAACTGCAATCAACAACGTTACGTCTGCATTTTCAAAGCCATCGAAGCTTGATTGGCGGACGCAGCAAGCTCTACTGAAACTTGCCAGAAATTTAGAAAAAGCAGAAGCGGGCCGACTTGGGATGGAGGGCAAAATGTTCATCAGCTCGATGGCAAAAAGTTTCAGACAGGAGGTCGACCTGCTCCGCAAACTCTTCAAACAGGCTTAGACCAATGAGCGGCACCCTTATCGACGATCATAAAAATAGGTTCATCCAGAAATGACAATTGTTGTTCATGTTCCCCACGCTTCAACCTTCGTACCAGAGGACGTCGTCGAGCAGTTTCAAATCCCGAGAGCTGCACTCGAGGCCGAGGCGCAAACATCTGCAGACCTATACACTGACTTGCTGGCTCATGCTGCCTGGCCAAACGCTCAAATCATTGCTGCACCAGTTTCAAGACTGGTCGTCGATGTCGAAAGATATGCTGATGATACACAAGAGGTGATGGCGCATGTAGGGCGCGGAATGATCTACACACACACGCATGATGGCATCCGCATGCGACGAACCTTATCCAACAGGGAGCGAATTCTTCTCAAAGAAAAGTGGTACGACCCCCACTGGAGCCGCCTTCGGTCGGCGGCTTCTGAAGCAGTTATTATTGATCTACACAGTTATCCTGCAAAAGCTTGGCCCGTGGAGCCAGATCATTATGCGGAACGATCAGAGATTGATCTTGGAACAAGCGAAGCCCTGACACCGAGCGATTGGGTCGCAAGAATGAGCGAACATTTTCGTGCCTGTGGATATGACGTAGGTATCAACACGCCCTACGCAGGTGTAATTGATGCCGGATCAACAGCAGCCGTCATGATTGAAATTAGGCGTGACGTGATTGGAAATCCTTCCGGTTGTGAAAAATGGCGGCAGCTCTCAAACTGCTTGTCTTCGATGCCAACAAACCTGAAGTAATCTTACTCAACTCGCGCCCTGTTTGTGCGCACAGGCCACACAATGACCCATGTTCGGCGTTTTACCGTTTAGAACATTTCCATCTGCGCACCTGCCAGATCGTTGAAACTGGTGCCGAGAAACTGCAGAATGCCATCGGCCGCAGGTGCGAGTTGCTTGTCAAGATAGTGCTGATAATCAGGAGCAGACTTCAGTGCATCAACCGGCTCTGGTCCATTCAGCGTAATGACATAGCGAACCCAATTGTCCCGAGGTGCGAGCTTTCGGGCTGCCTGCACATGCGGTGGTACATTGCGTTTGTAATCATCCAGCCGACGACGCAGGCGTTTGCGATAAACAAGAGATCCATCGAGATCTCCACATTGTAATGCCTCGGCAGTTTCGCGAACGAACTCTTTAAACGGCAAGTTGAGGAACACACGTCTAAACAACTCGCGTTGAAACTCACGCGCCAATTGTGTCCAATCGGTACGCGCTGCCTCAAGGCCCTTCACGACCAACTCGGGCTCACCATTTCTCCCCTTAATCAGCCCTGCATAGCGCTTTTTGCTGCCTGTCTGTTTGCCGCGCACGGTCGGCATCAAAAAACGTGTGTAGTGAGTTTCAAACTCGACCTCAAGAAGGCAATCGATGTTGTACTTGTTGGCTAATGTCTTTGTCCACCATGTGTTCAAGTCGTTCATCAGGCGTTGGCCCGTAAGCTGAGAGCTTTCGTTGTCAAACGATGGTCCCAACAACACAAAAAGTGAATCTGTGTCACCATAGATTACCTGGTAACCGAATTCCTCGATCTTGTTGCGGGATTTTGTGATGATTTCATGCCCGCGCAGGGTGATGCTGGAAGCCAGTTTCTGAGAGTGGAAACGACAGCCACTCGAACCCAGCACGCCATAAAACGAGTTCATGATAATCTTGATTGCCTGTGATAGCGGCGCATTCCTGTCGCGTTTGGCTGCATCCCTTGCCTGCCAGAGTTCTTCAATCAAACCAGGTAGAATGTGCCTCTCACGTGAGAATGCGGCATCAAGAAAACCC
>CAJQPW010000205.1 GCA_905480295.1 uncultured Rhizobiaceae group bacterium
GGCGTGGAAATGCGGATGTTCCGGATCGGTAACATCATCGGGCCGATAGGTGGTTGTGATGCGCTGGTTCAAGCCGTCTTGCGCCAGTTTTGCGTGATGGTTGAGGGGGTCCAGGGCAAATTCGGTTGTGGCAATATATTCAACATTTGCCCTGTCGAGCACTGCCCGGGGCCGAAGGTCTTCGTCACCAAGGCGCTCGTTTATCTGATCGAAAACTGTATCGGCATTGGCCGCGGACAGGGGCTCATTCAGATCAAAGGCCCAGTTCAGGGAGTGATCGATCCACAAGCGCGAGGGCGTGCCGATAAAGAGATGGTAATTTTCGGCAAACAGGCGCCAGGCTGACCGCGGATCTGCCACCGCAGAACCGTCCAGTCGCGGCACACCAAGCGCGTCGTAAGATATACCCTGACTGCAGAGCATGCGCAGAACATAGTGGTCGGGAGTCAAAAAGAGATCGGAGGCGTTGTCGAAGGGCTGGTTTTCGGCGAACCACGCCGGGTCGGTATGCCCATGTGGGCTGATGATTGGCAGATCGCACACGCTTTCATAAAGCGGTCCGGCAATTCGCCATTGGTCTGGGCTGCTGCCAAGCAGTCGATTGGGATTGAGGAATTGATCGGACTTTGAGTTCATCAAAAAACCAGCTTTTGCAGGACGTGCATTTTGGTTGGGGGAAGGGGCATGCAGTGCCTACCAGCAATGCAAGGGGCACGGCAAGGGCACGGCAAAGGGTCAGAAAGAACAAGACTAATGACAAGTAGGAGCATGCTCTGATCTTGATCATTGCGGGCTGTGTTGAACGCTGAGAAAATTTATACCTGAAACATTTGCGGCACTTGCCGTGCAGTGCCTTCCATCGGTATGCATGAGCCAATGTTATTCGGGAGGGTTTTTAATGAAACAGACATGGCGTTGGTTTGGACCTGATGATCAAGTTTCGCTGGCTGCGATGCTGCAGGCTGGGGTTCAGGGGGTCGTGACGGCCCTGCATCACGTGCCGACCGGCGACATATGGAGCCCCGAAGAAATTGCGCGGCGTCAACGCGACATTTCTCATCACAGTGATGGCACTTTATCTGGCCTGCAGTGGGACGTGGTTGAAAGCCTGCCGGTGTCGGAAGATATCAAGAAGCAGAAGGGACAATGGCGTGCCCATCTGGAAAACTACAAAGTCAGTCTTGGTCATCTGGCGAAGGCCGGAATTGAAACGATTTGTTATAATTTCATGCCTGTTTTGGACTGGACACGAACCGATCTGAAATGGCTGGTACCCGGTGGCAGTGGTGCCACCTGCATGCGGTTTGATTTCACCGATTTTGCGGCGTTTGATATTTTCATCCTGCAACGCAAGGGTGCTGAACAGGACTTTCCTGAGGAGGTGGTCTCCGCAGCCAAAACACGGATATCAGCCATGAATGAAGCGGCGCAGCAGGCCCTGGCCCAGAATATTGTCTGCGGCCTGCCTGGCGCAGCCGAACATTTTACCCTCGAAGACGTGCGTGATCATCTGGCGGAATATGACGCCATCTCGGCGCAACAGTTGCGTCAGCACTTTATCGACTTCTTGTCTGAAGTTGTGCCGGTTGCCGATGAATTGGGTCTGCGCATGTGCTGTCATCCTGACGATCCGCCATTTGGATTACTGGGCCTGCCCCGTGTAATGTCAACGGAAGCCGATTACCGCGCAATCGTTACGGCCGTAGATATTCCCGCGAATGGCATCACGCTGTGTTCCGGTTCGTTGGGTGCGCGGCCAGACAACGACCTGCCCGGCATGATGCGACGGCTGGGGGACCGAGTTCACTTTCTTCATCTGCGCAACGTGATACGGGATACGCCTGCAATTGGCGGGTCGTTTTATGAAGCCGAACACCTGGGCGGTGACACAGACATGGTGGATCTGATTGCCGCGGTGCTGGAAGAAGAAGCGCGGCGAAAGAAGGCCGGACGAAAGGATCATGTTATTCCCATGAGACCGGATCATGGCCAGGACATTCTTGATGATTTGGGTCGCAACGCACAGCCCGGTTATCCCGCAATTGGTCGTCTCAAGGGGCTGGCGGAACTGCGTGGCGTTGAAATGGCATTGTCGCATAATGTTGCAGGAATTGCACGGTGAATTCGTCACACCCAACGTCCGGACAGCCCGTGCCGCGCCTCGATGATCTAAACAAACTGGCGACGGGCGTCCGGCGTCCGGCCTATCAGCCAACAAACCATAAGGCCGGTATTGTCCATCTTGGTCCGGGGGCGTTTCACCGCGCCCATCAGGCTGTATACACCGATGAGGCCCTGGCACTATCCGGTGGTGACTGGCGCATCATCGGCATCAGTTTGCGCAGTCGGGCTATCGCCGACGCGCTCAACCGGCAAAATGGATTGTACAGCCTGATTGAAAACGGCGCTGATGGGTCCAGCGTCCGAATCATTGGCAGCATTGAGCGGGTGATTGCGGCCGTTGAGGATCGTCAGGCGGCAATCGCTGCGATGGCCGATCCGTCGATTCGCGTCATCACCATGACGGTAACTGAAAAAGCCTATGGAATTGACCGGGTTACCGGACAGGTTGATATGGATGACGAAACGATTGTCCATGATCTGGCCCAACCGCAACAGCCGAATGGAGTGCTGGGGCTGATTGTGGAAAGTCTCCGGCTCAGATGGCAGGCAGGCCACGGTGCGCCAACCGTGCTGTGCTGCGATAATCTGCCGGAAAATGGCGAGGTGCTGAAAGCCGGCGTGTTGGACTTTGCCCGCCGCACAGATCCGATGCTCGCCGACTGGATAGACGAACATGCCAGTTTCCCATCGTCGATGGTTGATCGCATTACCCCAGCGGCAAGCGAAGAAACCCTGGTCCGTTGTCAACAATTGATCGGCTGTGACGACCAGGTGCCGGTGGAAACTGAAGCGTTCACCCAGTGGGTGATAGAAGACCGTTTTGTTGACGAACGCCCGGACTGGCAGGCAGCGGGCGTCATGTTTGTGCCGTCGGTCGCCCCGTTTGAGCAGATGAAACTGCGCATGCTTAACGGAGCCCATTCAATGCTGGCCTATGCCGGGTTTCTGTCCGGTTGCACTTATGTCCGCGATGTCATGGAAGATCGTAATCTTAGCCGTCTGGTGCAGCATCACATGCAGGCAGCGGCGGCAACACTACAGCCGCTTGATGGCGTGGATTTTGACACCTATGCCGATGATCTGTTGCAGCGGTTTCGCAACCCGGCCATCGCCCACGAAACATACCAGATTGCGATGGATGGCACTGAAAAACTGCCCCAGCGTTTGCTGTCCCCGGCAGTTGAGGCTCTAGCGTCAAAAGGAAATTATCGACCCTTTGCTTTCGCTGTTGCCGCGTGGATGCGCTATTGTACCGGCCGAACCGATTCTGCAGAATCCTATGTGCTGCGTGATCCCAAGCAAGAGCAGATAGCAGACGTTCTGCGCGGACAAGAAACCGCTGAAGGCATCTACAATGCCTTGACCGCATTGCCGGGCCTTTTTCCAGATCCGTTGCTGGAAAGTGCGGTATGGCGCGAGACTGTCGTCGCCATTTTGGACACCCTGTTGACAGATGGCGTGGCTGCAACAATCGCTGCTGAAGCCAATCGGCGTCAGCATCAACAGGTTTGAGAGCCCTGCGCAGGTGCACCAGGTACCCGTTGTCCGATGCAATTCTGGGCCAACGTAATCTTCGTGCCGTGGCCCAATTGCGGCCAGCAGTTCTCATTAATTATATTTGTGCAGAGTTCAACGCTGCATTTGCACGCTATGCTGGTTGGTGCCGCAGAACACTTCTAACAGCCCGCACCGGATCTTGCTGGAGAAAGGGGAAAAAGGGGAATTCAGATGTCCGAGTCCGCATGGGATTGAGTCGTTTCTCGCCGATCCAGATCGACTCTACGGAGCCGTTTGAGCAAACCCGGCGGTACTTCTGGCATAGAGGCAGGTGAATTGGCGCTCCAGCTTTTTTCCTGCCGGATCGCCCCACTTGGGGCAGGGTGGATTTGTGTGATTGGACTCCGCGTGGGTTCATGAAGGCCGGAGCGGAGGATGGCGCTCCTGATCCGGTTCTTTCACCCGATATAGGTGACTAAACCAGTGAGGCATTTGTCTACAAACCAACGACCGGTAGTTTCCATTCCTCCCGATGAAAACCTGCCAATCCGGTACCCGGCGCCTCTCCGTCGGTAAATAAGGTTTTGATGGCAAATAAGCTGCCTTCGGTTCGATACAGAGCGGCATGAGCACGACGTGCTGGTTTGTGTTGAAGACGCCTGGCCCTCTCCCAATGGCGCGGAGCAGGGCCAGGCTGTCACTGTTCTCTGCGTGGAAAACAACTCCTCAAATTTCGACCTGCCAGAACCAGGTCTTCTGGGCAGGGTGGCATGTTGGATAAGACTGGGTTAGGTGCTTACGGTGTTTATTTTGCCGCAAGACCTACAATGATCTCTCAATCCCCCGAATTGGCTGCGGTTGCCAAACGTTGGCTGCATGCACAAGAGCAGAAAGACCACGAAACCCTTGTGGGTCTCTTTTCAGGTTCGGAACATCTCCGCTACATTGGCACCGGATTTGATGAATTCTGGGCAGGTGAAATTGTCCGCACGGTTTACGCAGATCACAGCAGCGAAATTCCACCATTTAAAATGCAAACTGAGCATATAGAGGGTTTTGAAAATGGACCTTTTGACTGGGTGAACTGGCACGGTAGCCTGCATTTTGACCATATAGATGAACCACGGCCGCTTCGCGTCACCTTCGTGTTTACGTTGGAAAATGGCAGTTGGAAAATCGTATCGGCTCATCTTTCAACACCGCGCCTGAATTTTGAAATTGCAGAATTTGAGCACTCTGCATTCCGCGACCTGCTGGAAGCGGCAAAGCATGATCTGCCCGAATTTGGCGATCAGGATACAGCGACAATTATGTTCACTGATATTGTGGGTTCCACATCAATGAATGACCAGTTGGGCGATGCGGTCTGGGCCCGCACCATCGGCCAGCATCTGCAATCTGTTCAGACGCTGGTGGAGGCGAATGGCGGCACAGTGGTGAAGTCGTTGGGTGATGGAACCATGTCCAGTTTTACGTCTGCACGGCAATCAGTGCTTGCGGCGATTGCCATTCAAAAGTCGATCGCTGCTGAAGAGACAACACCTCGATTGCAGGTGCGTATCGGTATTCACACCGGTGACGTGATCCGGGCGGGCGATGATTTCATCGGCACCGTTGTCAACAAGGCCGCTCGCATTACAGAAGCTGCGACGGCTGCGCAAATTCTGGTTTCCAGCGCCACGTCGGCCATGCTGAAAAGGGATGAGTTTGAATTTGGTGAAGCCATATCTCTGAACATCAGGGGCATCGGCGGTACCAGCACCATATCGCCGTTGCGCTGGTGATGGCGCAATTGCCTAAACTGTCAAATCCTGCAGTTCAACGGATATGCGTTCCATCAATCCGTCGCGAATCCCCATTTCGCGCAGGTGGTCGGTCGTATCGGTAATGTATGACTCATTTGGCCCTGACTTTCCCACGGCCCCTTTGATCTGCGCAATCAAAGCAGTGTGATCGAGGCGACCGGCAAATTGTTCATGCTTGACGTCGGCAATATAGGTGACAGCCGTCACCCGCTTGCCAGACTGCAGATTGATCGGGCGATGGGTTTCAAGATAAACATTGGTCACCAGCTCGCGTGCACGCAAATAGTCGAGAGTTTTATCGCGGCTCTGCACGGGCACTTTGAAAGCCTTGCCGATACATGCGCCACCGCGGGCGAGACCGAGGACAATGCCGGGCCTCTGCCGGGTTCCGCGATGGACCCAGGAATAAATGCAGGGGGCCCGGTGGAGGCCGAATAATTTTGCGCGCTGGACTTCCTCATAGTCAAATCCGGGATTCCACATCAGTGATCCGTATCCAAAAACCCAGAAATGAGTCTGATTGCTATTGTGAGGCACGTAAATATCGCTATGTGGTGGCAAAAGACCGTTTTAAGTCGAAGACGCAATGCCTATCAAGGGACTTCCGTCCCAATATTCCAGCGGGTCCGTAAATTCATGGCCAATAATTCTGACCGTTCCTTTTTCCGTCACCCCATGGGCAGGCTGGGGCTTTTCATGGCTGCGCTGTTTGCCCTTTGGTTTGGTGGCTGGTTTGTCTTTGCATCCTTTGCCGATGGAAAGATCGCAGAAGTTCTGCAGTCGGTGAAAGACCGTGGCATCAACATTGATTGCAAAAACCGAGAAATACGCGGGTTTCCCTTTCGCATCGGTGTGCATTGCGATGATCTGGACGTCGCCCACAAGCGTGATGTGTTTCGCATCAAGACGGGCGAAGTGCGCACTGCCGCCCAGCTCTATGCCCCCGGAGAACTGATTGCTGAAGTGGATGGCCCGTTTCAGTCCTGGCCAAACGGAAGGGAACTCAATGCCAATTGGTCGATCATGCGTTTGTTCCTCGATGCTAATTTCAGCGGTGGTTTTGACCTGGCCTCTTTGACCTTTTCAGACCTGACCAGCACTTTGAGCCGCTTCAACTTTGGTGTGGCCAAAGGTGCGGTGCATTTTCGGCCGACCCCGCTACCGCAAGATGCAAGCGACCAGTCACCTGTTTCTTTGGATGGAGCGGTTTCCTTGTCTGATCTGTCTGCCCAACTACCAAATCTGAATGTTCCGCCAGCCACATTTGAGGCGGATGGAACGTTGATGGATGGGTATCAGGACTTGGTTGAGCGGCGACGCCCCTTGCGTTCCGTGATCCGGGATGGTGCCAAGTTTGAAATTCGCAATCTGGCCCTGTCGCTGCCTGACGGTGGTCGTCTGGCCTTTGCTGGACCGCTGGAGGTGGACAGCGACGGCTTGTTGACCGGTAAGATCAGGGTTGGTGTGGCAAAACCGGAATCGGTTTCCAATTGGGCCGGGGCGATTGATCCCCGCCTGACCCAATATGTCGCGCTGATTGCGCAAGGCGTGGCGGGCATGGGGCAGCCAGCGCAATTCGGCAGCGCAGAAATCCCCTCAATTGTCATCACATTAGACCGGGGACAGGCCCGTATGGGATTCATTCAGCTCGGAGATCCAATTCCACCGCTGTTCTAGCGCTTCAGTCGGTTTCTTGAACGACGTCACGGCCAAAGTTGGGCAGTTCGGTTTCCTGTCCGGCATCAATAATGCCGCGGCGGATCTCCCGTGTCTTGGTGAAATGGTCGAAAAGCAAATCGCCATCGCCATTGCGCACGGCCCGCTGCAACTGTGACAGGTCTTCTGAAAACCGGCCCAGCATCTCAAGCACGGCGTCTTTATTGTGAAGAAAAACGTCACGCCACATCACCGGGTCGGAGGCGGCAATGCGGGTGAAGTCGCGAAAACCGGAGGCTGAGAATTTGATCACCTCAGATTGAGTCACTTCTTCAAGGTCGGAGGCCGTACCGACAATATTGTAGGCGATCAGGTGTGGGATATGCGAGGTGACGGCGAGAACCCGGTCGTGGTGATCCGGGTCCATGACGTCAATGTGGGAACCAAGTGCCGCCCAGAATTCAGACAGCTTTTGAACGGCTGCCATTGTTTCCTCGCTTGCATTGCTTTCCGGAGTCAACAGAAGCCAGCGATCATCAAACAGCGTTGAAAAACCGGCATCAGGTCCGGAATATTCTGTTCCTGCGACCGGATGGCCAGGCACGAGATGGACATGATCCGGCATATGCGGTTTCAGCTGATCGATGACGGATCGCTTTACCGAGCCGACATCGGTGACGATGCATCCCGGTGCCAGATGGGCGCCGATGCGCTGGCCGATTGAAGAGAATGTACCAACCGGCGTGCACAGGATGACACAATCGGCACCTTCAACGGCATCACTTACACTATCTGTATAAACATCACCGAGATTGAGCTGACGAGCCCGGTCAAGAGTTTCCTTGCGGCGGGTGGAGACAACTATAGTCTTTGCCAACCCATCACGGCGGCATCGCAGCGCAATTGATGAGCCGATCAGGCCGATACCAATCAGGCAAATCCGTTCAAAAATTGGAGATTGGCTCATGTCAGGCTTTCAGGTACTCGGCCAGGGCGGCGACAGCGCCACGACAGGCTTCTTCGGTTCCGATCGTCATGCGGATGGCGTTTGGCAGACCGTAGCCCCCAACCAGGCGCAGAACATAACCTCTTTGCGTCAACCATGCATCGGCATCGGCGGCGCTCTTCTCGCCCATGTCATCAAAATGCACGAGGATGAAATTGCCGACACTGGGTGTTACGCTCAGACCCAGTTTGCGCATTTCTTCACTTGTCCATGCCATCCATTCATCATTATGGGCGATGGCTTTTTCAACCATGTCAGCATCTTCAATAGCCGCTTCTGCAGCGGCAAGCGCCGCGGCATTGACGTTGAACGGGCCCCGCACCCGGTCGAGGATGGCGATGATATCGCTGGGGGCATAGATCCAGCCCACCCGCAGGGATGCCAGGCCGTGAATTTTAGAGAACGTTCGGGTCATAACGACGTTCTTTGAACCCGCCACCAGTTCGATGCCGGATTCATAGTCATTGCGTCGAACATACTCAGCATAGGCAGCATCGAGCACCAGCATCACGTTGTCCGACAGCCCTGCATGCAGCCGACGGACTTCACTCATCGGCAAATAGGTGCCGGTTGGATTGTTGGGGTTCGCCAGAAAAACAATTTTTGTCTTGTCCGTCACCCTTTGAAGAATCGCATCAACATCAGTGGTGAGATTGGTTTCCGGCGCAACAACCGGCGTAGCGCCGGCGGTGAGGATGCCAATACGATACATCAAAAACCCATGTTCGCTGTAAATGGCTTCGTCACCCGGGCTCAGGTAACACTGGGAAAGCAGGCTCAACAATTCATCCGAACCGTTGCCGCATAAAATGTTGTCCTCATTGATTCCGTGCACGCGGGCGATTGCAGCGCGCAATTGCTTTGAGCTGCCGTCGGGATAATCCGCCAGTCGATCGGTCATGGCGGCATAGGCCTGCTGGGCAAGCGGACTGGGCCCAAGCGGTGTTTCGTTGGCTGACAATTTATGCAGCCTGACCCCTTCAGGAACACCGGATTTACCAGGAACATAGGTATCGATTTCCAGGATTCCGGGATTGGGTACAGGTCTATTTGCAGGGACGCTCATAACATTGCTCAAAGTTTCACACCTTCAGGGGTGGTTTAGATAAAGCTGCCCGTGAAGAAAAGGGTCAGCGAGACTCAATTTTCGATTGTGCTGTGTTCTTGCCAGCGCTTTGCGGTGCCAGTACCGGGACAAATACGCGTCGGCTCTGTCGCTGACGAACCGGCAAGCCTTGATAGAGCTGCTTTGTGGCTTCAACCACCACCACCCCGGCAAAGGCAGGGGTGAAGCGTCGACCGAGCCGTTCAAACGCATTGATTCCCCGCATCACAAAGCGATTTCGCGAAGGAGGAAAGTGCAGCGCGTCAGACCATGCGGTGGGGGTGAACATATTTTCACGCAGCAATTTTGACAATTGCCCACCCGTGTACGGTCTGCCGGAACCAAACGGTGTCTGTTCCACCCGTGCCCACACGCCGCGCCGATTGGGTACTACGATGATCAGCCGCCCACCGGGCGACAGGACCCGCCAGATTTCCGTCAGTGTCTCTTCAGCATTTTCACAATGTTCCAGCGCGTGCACCATCAACATCCGATCAACGGAGGCATCGGGCAGAGGAAGATCCTCGTCAAACACCAGCGCAGTGGCACAGGGTTCTCCAAACGGCCAGTGTACGGCGCCCTGTCGCGCGGGCATAAAGTTGATCGTTCGTTCACTGTCCCCTTTGAAGCGCTCAAGATAGGGGATAGCATAGCCAAGTCCAACGAGTCGCTCATCGCTCAACGGACGCCATACCGCAGACAGGGCCTGACCGATAGAACGGCGCGTATGATCGCCAATTGCGGTTGCGTAAAACTGACGGAGGTCGACTATGTCCATGTGCATCGGTAGAAGTTAGCAAAATTGTGAGCATGCCGAAATGCGAAAAGGAGCATTAAAGTGAACGCCAAGAAGTTGCAGATTTTTCAGTTCCCCTGCCGTGACGATAATTATGGGGTGATATTGCGTGACAGGGAAACCGGCACCACCATCAGTATTGACGCTCCGGAGACAGACGCCATTGACGATGTGCTGGAAAGCAAAGGGCTGAAACTGACCCACATTCTGACAACCCATCATCACGGTGATCATGTTGCAGGTAATGAAGCGCTGAAAGCCAAATACGGTTGCGAGATCATCGGGCCGAAAGATGAGGAGGCCAAGATACCGGGCATCGATAAGGCAGTGGCTCATGGTGATACGTTTGAAATCGACGGCCACGCGATTTCTGTCATCGGCACGCCGGGCCACACTTTGGGTCAGATAGCCTACTATTTCCCGGACCAGGGAGCGGCGTTTTGCGCCGATGCCCTCTTTGCACTGGGGTGTGGTCGGATCTTTGAAGGCACACCGCAGATGATGTTCACGGCCCTTTCCCGGTTGCAGGCATTGCCTGACGAAACAATGGTCTATGCAGGTCACGAATACACGCTCGCCAATGCCAAGTTTGCCTTGTCGGTTGATCCGAACAACCAGCAGCTTATTGATCGGGCCCGCGAAATTGAGCTGTTGCGTGATGATGGCAAACCCACCTTGCCGACGACGATGCAGCTCGAAAAGCAAACCAACCCGTTTCTGCGCGCTTCTGACCCGGCAATCCGTGCGGTGCTCGACATGGCCGATGCCTCCGATCTGGAAGTCTTTACCGAAATTCGTTCCCGCAAAGACCGGTTCTGATGGAGCAGCAAAGCGCCGCCGCAATCATCGAGCAGCTAAATCTGCAACCGCATCCGGAAGGTGGATTTTTTGTTGAGACTTTTCGCGATTCGAACGGTTCTTCAACTGCCATCTACTATCTGCTGGAAGCGGGAGACCGCTCCCATTGGCACCGTGTTCTCGGGTCTGCGGAAGTCTGGCATCATTATGCTGGTGGCCCCTTGAAACTGAGCCTATCGGCAGATGGCAACGGCCTTGAGAACCATCGATTAGGAAAAGATCTGTCAAACGGCGAACGGCCGCAACTTACCGTGCCTGCTGGATGGTGGCAGTCGGCAGAAAGCGAAGGTCAATGGACGCTGATGGGTTGTACAGTGGCACCGGGTTTTGAGTTTGATAAATTCGAACTGGCACCAAAGGATTGGCATCCTGTGGCGGATGGCATTTGAGCAATCAGGCGAATCGCCATTGGTTGGTCAGCGCCGACCGGTTTTCTTTACGGGCCAGGGCAATTCGCGCGACGGTTTTCCGAATTTGAAACCCTGCAGATAGTCGACACCCCAATCGCGCAGCATGTCGGTTGTGATGTCGTCCTCGACCCATTCCACGACGGTCTTGGCATCAAACAGGCTGGCCAAATCCACCAGAGCCTTGATGAATTTTTGATTCTCTGTGCTCGATTCCAGATTATCTACAAACTGGCCATCGACCTTGATGATATCAAACGGCAGGCCCTTGAGATTGCGGAAGGACGTGAACCCGGCCCCAAAATCGTCGAGCGCAACCTGGCATCCCAGGTCCCTCACCGAATTGATAAATTTCTGGGCCTCCGCCAAAGAATCCGCGGCATAGGACTCGGTAATTTCAATGATCAGCCGTTCCGCAAATTCGGGCCGGGTCATCAGAGTATGGGCCAATTTGGCAAGCCATTCGGGGTCGCAGGCGGTTTCAAAGGATACATTGAGGGAAAACTTGGCGTCTGGTGCGGCGTGCAGTGTTTCCAATGCCAGTTCAAGAGCATGATGATCGACCAATCGGATCAGGCCGAGACGCTGGGCTACCTCGACGAAGTCGCTGGCCACCAATTCATCACCATCTTCTGATTCAAGTCGTATCAACGCCTCATGGAATGCGATTTTTTCAGTCTTTGCGTCCACCACCGGCTGCCAGGCCAGGTGAATGCGTCGCTGTTTCAAAGCGGTGACGACTTTCTCTGCCATATGGGCCGCGCGAAGTTTTTCCGCCGCCTGTTTAGGATCGGGTTGATAGGTGACAATGGATGCATCGCGGTTGCCGCGGCTTTCATTGAGCGCCTGATGGGCGGCCATGAAGACCTGTTTGGAATCCCGGGCATGCTGCGGCATCAGCACGCCACCAATCGACACAGAAACCGCGATCGGTCCCTGTTTGGTTGTCACGACATTTTCTCGCAGCAGATTCAAGATACGATAGCCGGCGACCAGCAGGCCGCGCTCGTCGCATTCCGGCAAGATCATGCCAATCTTGGCACCGGAGAAGCGTCCGATTATATCCCTGTCCCGCAGGTTGTTTTGAATGCGTTTGGCGACTTCGCTGATCACCGCGTCACCGGCTTCGTATCCATAAACCGAGTTGATCAGATCAAAATGCTGCAGCCCGTCAACAAGAAACGCCATCGACTCACCGGTGCGGCCAATCTCTTCGAACACTTCTTCAAGACAGACGTTCAGATGAGCCCTGTTGAACAGGCCGGTCAGCGGGTCATGGCGTGAAAGACGGTTCAGCTTTTCTTCAAGCGACCGGCGCTCGTTGATCAGCCGCAAGACCCCGTGTGCCCGATTGGGCATGCCATCAGCGCCGGCAAACCAGCGGCCCGAATCTTCGACCCAGATGTCGCTGGACGTGTGCAGAACCTCAGCGGATAGGGCGTATTGCAAACGATAGGCGACGCCCCGTCCGTCATCTTCATCCTTGCTGGAAAATACAGCATCGTTTCGGCTTGATTCGGTCGTAGGTAACATCAGGCCGTTAAAACGCCGGCTGCTGCTGATTAAATCTATGGAATTTACACACAGGAGTTGTTCTGCGCCTTCGCTCCACAACAACTGGTCGCTTTCAATGTCCCATTCATAGGCGCATTCGCCGATTGAATTGAGCACGTGATTGGCCACACTGCGACGCTCGACAAAGGGCTGCGCAGGGGATTGGACCCGCGGGTTCACCACTTTGGCTAGCGCTGCATCAGTCATGAAATTTCGCCCAACATCCTCTAAGGTCCAATTCTGAAGGCAAAAAGTTAATGAATGAGTAACCACAAATGCTACTCTGACCTATTTGGAGGCTGAAATCCTGCGTTCTCTGGGTTTGCCGCAAACGGATTGCGTGGGTGAAATTGGGTACTGACCCACGATAAAGCGGCTTCTCAGCGTCGATATGCGAGTGATGATGAAATTGCCGCACCAGGCAGATCTGATCTTGTTGACCACCCCTGTTATGGCTTAATTGGACGTCTCAAATAATCGCGAAGTCCGCCCCATGACCCCGCCCGCCTATACCGCCATGATGGCCCATGTAAAACAAACCCGTGCACTCGGTCAGGTCGCCGGTCTGCTGTCCTGGGATCAGGAAGTGATGATGCCGCCCAATGGTGCTGGGGCACGGGCCGAACAGGCGGCGGTTGTGGAAGCCATTTCCCACCAAAGACGAACCGACCCGCAGTTGGGCGATTGGCTGCATGAACTCGAAGCCGCACGGCTGAATGAAACCGAGGTTGCTAATGTTCGTCTGACACGACGCAGTTTTGACCGCTCTATCAAAGTACCGATGGCATTGGCGGAAGAACTGGCCCGCACTGCAGCCCACGCACAGGGCATTTGGGCGCAGGCGCGTGAGGCCAACAGGTTTGCAGATTTTGCCCCAATTCTGACCAAGACCATCCAATTGAAGAGGCAGGAAGCCGCCTGTCTGGCATCCGACGGTCGATCGGCCTATGACGTTTTGCTCGATGATTTTGAGCCCGGAATGACGGTGGCCGTATTGCAACCCCTGCTGGAAAGCATGCGGCCACGCCTGTCTGCATTACGGCAGAAAATTTCCGAAAGCGGCGCTCATCAACCCAGTCTTCAAGGCCCGTTTGCAACGGAAAATCAGCTTGCTCTGGCCCGCAAACTGGCTGACGCAGTCGGTTATGACTGGAATTCAGGGCGGCTCGACCTGTCGGTTCATCCCTTTTCCTCCGGCACGGCCGGTGATGCACGTATCACGACCCGCGTTGACCCGGATGAGCCACTTGGTTGCCTGTATTCCACTGTGCATGAACTGGGGCATGCGCTCTACGAACAAGGTATCTCCGACGGAATGGACTTTTCACCGGTTGCACATCACGTTTCGATGGGTGTGCATGAGAGCCAGTCGCGGCTGTGGGAAAATCAGATCGCGCGCAGCCGTCCCTTCTGTCAATGGTTGTATCCTCATTTCATTGACGCGTTTGGAGAATGTGGAGTTTCTGATTCCGAAGCGCTTTATCGGGCGGTCAACCGGGTAGAAACCGGATTCATCCGAACCGAATCCGATGAGGTCCATTACAATTTGCACGTGTTGCTGCGCTTCGAACTGGAACGGGACCTGATTTCCGGTGCGTTGGATGTGGTGGATCTGGAGGAGGAATGGAATACCCGTTTCCTGCGTGACTTCGGCGTGTCAGTTCCTGACGCGGCCAATGGCGTGCTCCAGGATGTGCATTGGTCCGTTGGCCTGTTCGGCTATTTCCCGACATATTCCCTCGGCAATATTTATGCTGGTCAGCTGGATCAGACACTGCGGATGAATATACCCGATCTCGACGATCAACTAAGCACGGGAAAGACTGATGATGTATTGGCCTGGTTGCGGGAAAACATTCACCGGCAAGGCAGCCTTCATGCCCCCGACGTGTTAATGCAGGCGGCAAGTGGCGCTCCGGTTTCAACCGAGCCGTTGTTGAATTATCTGGAAACAAAATATGCCGATATGTTTGGATTTTAGATGAAACCGCAGTTTGAAAAACCGTTCACCCAGCAGGAGCCGGTCTCTGAAGAAACCATCGCCCGGGTTGGTGATATTTTGCGCAGTGGCCGACTGCATCGCTACAATACCATGCCCGGAGAAGCCAGCGAGGCTGCGCTGCTGGAAAAGGAATATGCTGCCTATCAGGGTGCTGAATATTGTCTGGCCTGCAGTTCCGGGGGCTACGCTCTGTCTGTCGCTTTGCGTGCGGCTGGACTAAAGCCTGGTGACCAGGTGTTGGCCAATGCCTATACGCTGGCTCCGGTTCCGGGTGCGATCCACAATGCCGGGGGCGTTCCGGTCTTTATTGAGATTGACGAAGACTGGCACATTGATCTGAACGACCTGCGGTCCAAGGCCGAAGCAACGCAGGCGCGGTTTCTGATGCTGTCCCATATGCGGGGTCACATCGCTGACATGGGGGCGATTGTCGCTTTGTGCGAAGAATTTGACATCACCCTTGTCGAGGATTGTGCCCACACGATGGGAGCTCATTGGAACGGAGTGAAGTCGGGAAATTTTGGTCGCGTTGCTGCGTTTTCGGCGCAAACCTACAAGCATATCAATTCCGGGGAAGGGGGGCTGCTGACCACGAATGACGCGCAGATTGCTGCACGGGCGATCATCATGTCTGGCTCCTACATGCTCTATGGTTCGCACGGGGCTGCACCTGACGAGTCGGTATTTGCCTCGGTTAAGCTCACCACGCCGAACTATTCGGGCCGGATGGACAATGTGCGCGCCGCCTTGTTGCGTGACCAGTTGCCGGGTCTGGACGAAAACGTCAGGCGCTGGAAACTGCGTTATCAGGCACTGGAAACAGTGATGATCAACGCCCCCAATGTCGATGTCAGCGAGCGCAGCCAGAATGAGGATTATGTGGGGTCTTCATTTCAGTTTCGCCCGTGCCTGCAGCCATCGATGATCCCGGACCTTGTCGCCAATTGCGGAGCCCGGGGGGTGGATATCAAATGGTTTGGTGCCGCCGAACCACAGGCCTTTACCAGCCGCTACGACAGTTGGCGTTATCTGGGGGAACCAGACGCCTTGCCGCAAACCCTCGAAGTTCTGTCGCGAACCTGCGATATCCGGGTGCCACTTACCTTTGAAGAAAGCGATTGCCGGTTTGTGGCAGAAATCATTGTATCAGAAGTTGATGCCCTGGTTGAAACGTCGCTCTGAAAAGTACCCGTAACCGGTCGCAAACCCTGAGCCTGCTCACTCAGCGCCGCCCTTGCTGAGGCCGGATGTGAACAACTGTTCCAGTTGCGCGGGTTCAACGCCTGTTTCTTGAAGGTGGCGCAGGCTTTGGTCTCCGTCTGATTTCGACAGTTTACGCCCGTCCGCATCCAGAACCAGCTGATGATGATGGTAAATTGGTTCCGGCAGTCCAAGCAGGGCTTGCAACAACCGGTGCACAGCGGTGGCATGGTACAGATCACGACCCCGCACCACATGAGTCACGCCTTGCAGAGCGTCGTCCACAACCACTGACAGGTGATAACTGGTTGGGGTGTCAGACCGGGCCAGTACCACATCTCCCCATTGGCTTGGATGGGCCTCAACGGTTTCACGGATTTCACCATTGGCGCAGTCGAATTCCTGCCAGGTCAGCGGCGCGTCCAGCATTGCCAGAGCTGCCGCCATGTTAAGACGCCACGCGTGCCGGGGAACCTGCCGCCGACGCACCTCCTGTTGCTGTTTGGACCATGTTGCTTCCGCACCGGGATAGTGGGGTGTGCCATCGGGGTCGGTCGGCCAGTCTTCCTGCATCGCCCGCTTCTGGGCGATTGCCGTCCGAATTTCTCCTCGCGTCATAAATGCGGGATAGACCACGCCCATGGATTTTAACGTCTCCAATGCCTGTTGGTAATCGGAAAAGTGCTGAGACTGCCGCCGCGATGTTCCGCTCCATTGGAACTCCATCCAGCGCAGGTCTTCCAACATCTGGGTTTCCAGAGCCTCGGTGCATCGGGCCTGATCGATATCCTCCAGTCGCAGCAACATGGTGCCCTGGTATTTTTCGCAGCAGCGCTGGTTGACCAGAGCCGAATAGGCATGGCCAAGGTGCAGCATCCCATTGGGGCTTGGTGCAAATCGAAAAACAGGTGGCGGGTTTTGCTGCATTGAGTCAGGTTTGTGCATGACCGGGAATCAAGCCACCATTGCGCGGATCCGCAACCAAGACAATCTTGCCACTGGCGTTGCGCAGTTTTTAGGGCTGTTTCCGGACATGAAGCCGATTGTCGAAGCCCTGCCGGATATTCCATTACGGGCGCGCAGGCCGGGTTTTGAAGGAATGGCGGAAATCATCACTGCCCAACAGGTGTCCAAGGCCAGTGCATCGGCAATCTTTTCCCGCACCCGCGATGCTATCCAGCCGTTTGATGCCCAAACATTTTTGGCCGCAGGAGAGGCCCCTCTGATCGAGGCCGGTCAGTCGCGTGCCAAACAGGCAACCCTGACCGGACTGGCTGAGGCGCTGGTTGAAGAGCGATTGGACCTGGAAACCCTGTGCGAGGTTCCGGTGGACCAGGCCATGCAACAACTGACTGCCCTGCACGGCATCGGACCGTGGACTGCTGAAGTATTCCTGCTGTTTTGCGCCGGTCACAGCGATGTTTTCCCTGCCGGTGATGTGGCCCTGCAACATGCCATGGCCATGATCTGCGAATTGCCAGCCAAACCGGACACGGCAACCACGCGCAAACTGGCCACCCGCTGGGCTCCCCTGCGTGGCATTGCTGCGCGCATTCTCTATGCCCATTACGCCCTCATCCGGGGGCGCTCGGCTCTTTGAACGCCAACCCGGCAAAGATATCTGGGGGCAGGTCGAGTTTACGGCCCCTCAACAGGGTTCACAAATCCGACTTAGTGACCCTACACTATGCATCAGGCAGAATCATGCTTTAACAAGGAGGGGTTAGCGGTGACGATTGCCGTCAATCCGGAAATGCACCCGGCTCTTATTCTCAACGCGGATTATCGACCGCTGTCGTACTATCCGCTCTCCCTGTGGTCCTGGCAGGATGCAATCAAGGCGGTGTTTCTGGAACGGGTCAACATCGTCTCTGAATATGATGCCGCCGTTTCGTCCCCGTCGTTTGAGATGAAACTGCCCAGCGTTGTTTCCCTGAAGCAATATATCCAGCCGCAGCGCCACCCGGCCTTTACCCGCTTCAACCTGTTTCTGCGTGATCGATTTGAATGCCAGTATTGCGGTGACGAAGAGGGCGACCTGACTTTTGACCATTTGATCCCACGATCCCGCGGTGGCCAGACCACCTGGGAAAATATCGTCACGGCCTGTTCGCCCTGCAATTTGCGCAAGGGTGGCAAAATGCCGAAAGAGGCTGGCATGATGCCTAATCGCAAACCCTGGGTGCCCACCGTGCACGACTTGCACAATGCCGGGCGCAAGTTTCCACCCAATTATCTGCATGAAAGCTGGATGGATTATCTCTACTGGGATGCACCGCTGGAACCGTAGGGTGCCAACACCGGATACAATCAGCCTGCCCTGCTACCCTTTCCCAGGGCCGACCGCAGCGCGATCAGCGCAAGCGCCGCCGCTGCAAACACGTTCCACCCGGCAAAGCTGAGTCCGAGAAAACGCCCGGCAGCATCTGCACAGCTGGGCGGTTTGGCGGTGGCGAGACTCTCCAGCAGATTACCGGCATCGCTGGATGTGGCGCTGAGTCCGGCACCGCAGCTTAGCGGCGCGTCGAAATATCCCCATTCGACACCCGAGTGATAGACACCCAGTGCGGCGGTGGCCAGCATGCAGAAAAACCCGATCAACAGCAGCCCGCGGATGACATAGCCCGGCCAGCGGCCACCACCGATTGAAGACAGCACGCCAATCGCCAGCAGCGGAATGCCCCAATAATAGGGGTTGCGTTGTTCCAGGCACAGGGCGCAGGGGGCATAGCCACCCAGATGTTCAAACCCCAGCGCCGAACCGACCACCACAATCATGCCGGCCAGAACGACCACCATGCCGACGGTCTGATACGTTCCGGCTTCCTGCAACATGGCATTTTTAAACTGGTTCAAGACTGTTCCTTACACCAAGACCTTGATCACGACGAAGCCACCGATCAGCAGCGCCAGCCCGGCAAAAAACAAGATCCCGAGCCGCTTTTCGACAAATGTTTGTATCGGCTCTCCAAATTTGAAAAGCAGGAAGGCCACGACAAAGAACCGCAACCCACGCCCGATGATAGATATGACGATAAACAGCAGGAAATTCAGCCCCGTCGTGCCTGAAAATATCGTGAACAGTTTATAGGGCAGAAAGGTGACCGCCCCGGCAAACACGGCCAGCAGCCCCCATTCGCTGTTATAGGTTTCCGCGAGGCTGGCGAAGGCATCCTGCTTGCCATAAAATTCCAGAATCGGACGACCCAGCCATTCATAGGCGAGCGCCCCGATCGCATAGCCCAGCACCGCCCCGGCAACAGAGGCCAGCGTGCAGATCAAGGCAAGCCGCCACCATCTTTCCCGGTTGGCCATGACCATGGGAATCAGCATCACATCGGGCGGAATGGGAAAGAAGGAACTTTCGATAAACGAGATGCCGGCAAGGGCCTTGTCGGCGTTGCGATGTCCCGCCAGGCGGAACATCCAGTCATAGAGGGCTCGGATCATGAAACGGTCATTGGCTGGAACAGGATAGACCCTGCATAAACGATGCCGTTCGATCTGACCACGGTCTATGTTGCCAGCACGTTGGGAGCTGGATTTTGCAGCTTTTGCCCCCTTGCGGCGGCATCGGCGGGGCGGC
>CAJQPW010000206.1 GCA_905480295.1 uncultured Rhizobiaceae group bacterium
AACGACGATCCAATGACCAAGGCTGTTCTGGGACCAGGTACTGGTTTGGGCGTTGGCCTGCTGGTGCGTGCCGGGGGACGCTGGATTCCAGTGGCCGGCGAGGGCGGCCATGTTGACCTTGGCCCGCGAAATGAACGTGAAGTCGAAGTCTGGAAACATCTGGTGCCGTTGGACGGGCGTATTTCCGGTGAGCAGGTGTTGTGCGGCGATGGGCTGGTCAACGTTTACAGGGCCTGCTGCGCAACCGATGGCGTCGAGCCCGAATATGATCAGGCCGCCGACATTTCCGTTGCCGCAATGCATCATGTGCTGAACGAAACAGGGCATGGACAGCCTAACGCCCAAGCTGTCGAGGCGCTTTCGTTGTTCTGCGTTACGCTTGGACGTATCGCCGGTGACCTTGCGCTGACATCTATGGCCCGAGGCGGTGTCTATATCGGTGGTGGCATAGCCCAGAAGATATTACCGTTCTTGAAAGAAAGCGGGTTCCGAGGTGCTTTTGAAGACAAGGCACCACACAGCGCGTTGATGCGGTCGATTGCGACCACTATTGTAACACACCCGCTGCCCGCATTGCTGGGACTGGCTGCCTATGCCAATGCACCGCAAGATTTCGTCGTCGATATCGAACACAGGTTATGGCAGCGATAGGAATCAATGCTCGTGACGCCTGTCACTGACATTAACAATTGGAGGCAGATTCAATACCAATATCTTCCAGGATCATGTATAGAAGCGCGTGAGCACGAACCTTTCGCCAACAGGGCGCTGGTATGAACAACTTAATACGCTTTTTGACGCGATCATCTGATGAATCAGGTGTGTTTCAGCGCATGGCTTCTGAAAATTTCGGAGTCTACAAAAAACAGTATCTGATCGCTTGTGTCTGCCTGTTGATCATCGCCGGTACGACGGCATTCAGCGCCTGGTTGATGGGGCCGATTGTGCGCGATGTTTTTTATGGCAACGATTTCAACCAGGCCATCACGCTGTCGTTGGTCGTTATGGTCATTTTTTTGCTCAAGGGTGGCGTCACTTATCTGCAGAACGTGATCCTTGATAGGATCGGTAACAACATTGTCGCCCGTTATCAGCGGCGGCTGTTTGATCATTTGCTCAGCCTCGATGTGGACTTCTTTTCCAAACAACACTCGGCAACGTTGGTCAGTCGGCTGAACCAGAATGTGCTTGGTATTCGCCATATGCTCAATACCGTTATTTTGGGCTACGTTCGTGATCTCGTGACCCTGATCGGTCTGATTGGCGTGATGTTCTATCGCGACCTCTATATGTCAGCGGCGGTGTTCATCGTTGGGCCGCTGGCGCTGTTTGTTCTGGCGAAATATGCCCGTCGGGTGAAAGTGATCGCCAGACAGGAAGTGCAGATCAATGCCAGCGTCTCCACCGCCATGCAGGAGGCATCGCACGGAATCTCGGTTATCAAGGCCTTTACCATGGAAGATCAGTTGCGTGGCAAGCTCAATGCGCTGACTGAAGAAGCCGAAAAAAGATCCAACAAAATCGCCCGCATTACGGCGCGCACCAGTCCGTTGATGGAAACGATTGCTGGCCTGTCGATTGCTGCCGTGATCGCTTATGGCGGCTGGCGGGTGATCAATCATGGTTATGAACCAAGCGATTTGACATCATTCATGACGGCGTTGCTGTTGGCCTATGAGCCCGCAAAAAAACTAGCGCGATTGCGGGTGGTGCTGGAGCGTTCTCTAGTCAACGCTCGGATGATTTATGAAATTTTGGATACCCAGCCCTCCCAGGCTTCTGACCATGAAGTGCAACCGTTTCGCATGGAATCCGGACGCATCGTGTTTGACGATGTAATGTTTAGCTACGGTGAAGCGGCCGCGGCCGGTGGGGAGGAGTCGAACGGGCTTATAAAAGCGCCACCGGTGATTCGCGGCCTTTCCTTTGTGGCTGAATCGGGCAAAACAACGGCTCTCGTGGGCCCATCCGGCGGTGGTAAATCCACGGTGGTCGCTTTGCTGCAACGGTTCTATGAACCGGATCAGGGTGAGATATCGATCGGTGGACAAAATATTGCGGAAGTTGCGACAGCTGAGCTTCGATCTCAGATCGCCTTCGTGTCTCAAAGTCCGATATTGTTTCAGGGAACAGTACGCGAAAATCTCAGATATGCCCGGCCCGATGCGACAGATGCGGATATCGAATCCGCAGCACGCAGCGCGCAAGCCCATGATTTTATTACCGCCCTGGCTCAGGGATATGACACGCCTTTGGGCGAAAATGGTGCCAACCTGTCCGGGGGGCAAAGACAGCGCCTGTCAATTGCCCGTGCCATTGTGCGCAATGCCCCCATTCTGGTTCTTGATGAGGCAACTTCTGCGCTTGATAATCAGTCGGAATCGTTGGTGCAAACAGCATTGGACGAACTGATGAAAGGGCGGACCACGCTGGTTATTGCCCACCGCCTGTCGACTATTTCCAATGCCGATTCAATTGTTGTCATCGATAGCGGGCAGGTTGTTGACCAGGGACGGCACGAAGAACTTGTCGCCAAGGACCGGGGCGTCTATGCCATGTTGCATAAGGTGAACACGTCGCGAAGCGGCTCATAATTTTTCCGCAACGGAGCTTTCAATATGTCTGAAATGAAGCTTGTGGTTGTCGGTGCTGCCGGCCGCATGGGCCAAAGCCTGATCCGCGCAATTGACGAAACCGATGGTGCCACGCTCAGTGCAGCGATTGAGATTGCCGGTTCACCCGCCCTTGGTCGGGATGCCGGTGAATTGGCTGGTATCGGAACCAACGGTGTCATCGTGACCGAAGATGCGCTGGCCAGTTTTGCCAAGGCTGACGGAGTTCTGGATTTTACCGTGCCCGCTGCATCGGTAACGTTTGCCGGATTGGCCGCGCAGGCCCGGATTGTCCATGTGATCGGAACCACCGGTTGCAGCGATGAAGACGAGGCTCGTTTCACAGCCGCCGCCCGCCATGCTCGCATCGTCAAGTCGGGCAATATGAGCCTTGGGGTGAATTTGCTTGCAGTTCTTGTTCGGCAGGCCGCGCAGGCGCTGGCCGCTGGTGACTTTGATATCGAAGTTCTCGAAATGCATCACAAACACAAGGTCGATGCACCATCCGGAACTGCCCTGTTGCTGGGCGCAGCGGCGGCCGAAGGTCGCGGAGTGGACCTGAACGAAAATGCCGTCAAAGTGCGTGATGGAATCACTGGTGCACGGGACCCGGGCTCCATTGGCTTTGCCACATTGCGCGGCGGTTCCGTCATCGGAGAACACAGCGTGATGTTTGCCGGCGAAGGTGAAATTATCGAAATCTCACACCGTGCCATGGATCGACAATTATTTGCCCGCGGTGCCGTCAAGGCTGCGCTTTGGGCTCATGACAAAAAAGCGGGCCGCTACGACATGCTCGACGTGCTCGGTCTCAACAAGGAATAAAAAATGTCTGGAACACTCGTCCTGGTTCGTCACGGTCAAAGTGAATGGAACAAGCTTAATCTTTTTACCGGTTGGAAAGATCCTGACCTGACAGAACAGGGGACCGCCGAAGCCATCGAGGCGGGTCGAATTCTGGCGGAGCGGAAGATCAAATTTGATATCGCTTTCACATCGGTGCTGATCCGTGCCGAAAAAACCTGCCAATATATTCTCGACGGTGTTGGTCAACCCGACCTGGAAACCCTGCACGATCAGGCGTTGAACGAACGCAATTATGGTGATCTGGCAGGACTGAACAAGGATGACGCCCGTAAAAAATGGGGCGAAGATCAGGTCCATATCTGGCGGCGGTCTTACGATACACCACCGCCGGGGGACGAAGGGGAAAGTTTGAAAGATACCGGTGCCCGGGTCTGGCCCTACTATATGGGTGAGATTCTGCCCCGCGTGCTGCGCGGTGAGACTGTACTGGTTGCCGCCCATGGAAATTCACTGCGTTCGCTGGTTATGATCCTTGATGGCATGACACAGGAAACGATTACTGGCCTCAATCTGGGCACGG
Organism: uncultured Rhizobiaceae group bacterium; assembly: GCA_905480295.1. GTDB lineage: Bacteria > Pseudomonadota > Alphaproteobacteria > Rhizobiales > Rhizobiaceae > Pseudahrensia. The sequence continues at coordinate 4,000 of CAJQPW010000206.1, forward strand.
GCATTCCCATGATCTACACGTTGAACGCTGATTCCACCGTGGCGAAAAAGGAAGTGCTGGGCGACATGAGCGGTGCCCACTAGCTGGATTGATTTCGCCTTCAAAATAAATCGGGGAGAGTAACATTGGCCTGGATCGATACTGTTTCCTATGCCCTGTCAAAGGGCAGGCTGCGTACCCTTTATGATCGGGTAAAGGGCCCCGACGACAATGTTGATAACATCATGATGGCGCACTCCCTGCGCCCTCACACGATGGAAGGGCACATGGCCCTGTACAAGGCCGTGTTGCATCACACGTCAAACAGCATTCCCAAATGGTTTCTGGAAACTCTTGGGGTCTGGGTCAGTTCGCTCAATCACTGTGACTATTGTGTGGAACATCATTTTGCGGGCCTGCAACGGCTGCTTGCTGATGATGGCAAGTCACGTGGTATTCGCGCAGCAATTGAGGCGCGTTCGATTGAAACCGCGCCGCTTACACAGGTGCAAATGTTGGCGATGGAGTATGCACGAAAGTTGACCATCGACCCGGCTGCTTTGCGGCCCGCGGACATACAAAGCCTGCGCGATGCGGGATTTGAGGATGGCGCAATTTTGGAAATCAATCAGGTATGCGCCTATTTCAGCTATGCAAACCGGACCGTGTTGGGGCTTGGTTGTTCGACCAAAGGTGACGTTCTGGGCCTGTCACCGGGCAATTCTGAAAATCCTGACGACTGGAATCACGCCTGATAGTTCACGTCAGATGCTGATGGTTTGGAACCGTTCGGCAATGCGTTTCACGAGACGTTCTGCGACTTCCTGCTTGGTGGATTTCGGCCAGGCCTCGTCCTCGCTTTTGCTGATCAGCACCACTGAATTCTGGTCACCACCAAAGACATTGTTTTCTGGTGAAACATCGTTTGCGACAATCCAGTCAGCGCCTTTCCGGGCCAGTTTGGCGCGGGCGTGATCAACGAGATTTTCAGTTTCCGCCGCAAAGCCGATGACCAGCGCTGGGCGATCTTTCTTTCGTGTTGCGACACCGTGCAGAATATCGGGGTTTTCGACCATGGTCAGCGCTGGAATTGCGCCACTGGGGTCCTTTTTGATCTTATCATCAGCCGGCTTTGCAGCGCGCCAATCGGCCACGGCGGCGACGAATACTGCAATGTCGGCGGGTAGTGCACGGTCTACGGCCTGTTGCATATCCAGCGCGGAGGTCACATGGACCACGGTAACGTCGGCCGGGTCGGCAAGCTGTACGGGGCCTGAAATCAGAATCACGTCTGCACCGGCATCGGCAAGTTGGGCGGCAATTGCGTGGCCCTGCTTGCCCGATGAATGGTTTGAAATGTAGCGCACGGGGTCCAACTCTTCACGGGTTGGGCCGGACGTTACAATTGCCCGTTTGCCAGCCAGAGGTTTTGGCCTGTCATCAAGCATGCGTTCGACAAGTCCGGTGATGTGCAGCGGCTCAGCCATGCGTCCCAATCCGGCCTCACCGGATTCGGCCATTTCACCACTATCGGGACCAACAAACATTATGCCGTCCCCATCAAGCGTTTCGATATTGCGTTGGGTTGCCGGGTGATTCCACATCGCCGGGTTCATTGCCGGGGCAACAAGGATCGGTGAATCGGTGGCCAGCAATACGGTGGACGCCATGTCATTGGCCAGGCCATGGGCCATTTTCGCTATCAAATCGGCTGTTGCGGGGGCGACCAGGACCAGATCGGCTTCCCGAGCCAAACGTATATGGCCAACATCCTGTTCTGCTTCGCGGTCCCAGATATCGGTGAAAACTGTTTCTCCGGTGAGCGCGCCAACCGATGTCGGTGTGACAAATTGCTGAGCTGCCTCGCTCATCACGCAGCGCACCCGTCCACCGCGTTCTCTTAGTCGGCGGATCAGGTCAAGACACTTGTAGGCGGCGATGCCGCCACCAATGACCAGCAGAATTGATTTTCCCTGAAGGGATTGAGAAATCATCATGACCCCATTCAACTACACAATTTGGTTCCAGGCCAGCGCCAGCAGCGAAAGGGCAATCACCCAAAGTGCCACGCGGCCGGACCGGGAATGGCGGGCTTCGGACTTTCCAATCGCTTCAACCGATTGCGCATCGAGGCGAACACCATTGCGAGCCATGGCGTCGATTTCATGGCTCAATCGCTCGGCCCGCGTCGCCATGTCCGGTGCGAGCTGGATCAGGCGCCCCACGGCATGCAGGCCATCACGGGCCTCTTCGAGTTTTCCAATCGGGCCGATCAGGCGTTGTACATGATGCGCCACCACCGGTTCAGCAGATTTAAACATGTTGAATTTCGGGTCGAGTTTGCGGGCAACGCCCTCGACAACAACCATTGTCTTTTGCAGCAACAGCAGTTGTGGCTGGGTTTTCATATCGAACAGATCTGTTACTTCAAACAACAACGTTAAAAGCCGCGCCATGGAAACTTTGTCGGCTTCCAGACCATGGATCGGCTCTCCAATGGCGCGGATGGCCTGGGCAAAACTGTCGACATCATGGTGGTCGGGGACATAGCCGGCTTCGAAGTGGACTTCGGCAACGCGTTTGTAGTTGCGGGTGATGAAACCGTAGAGAATTTCGGCCAGGTAGCGGCGTTCGCTACGTCCCAGGCGTCCGGCGATGCCGAGGTCGACTGCGACGATGTTGGACCGATCATCGACAAACAAATTGCCCGGGTGCATGTCCGCATGGAAAAACCCATCGCGCAATACATGGCGCAGAAAACTTTGATTCAAGGCGTTGGCGATGGCTGGAACGTCATGACCGGCTGCGACAAGGGCGTCCACATCACTGAGCTTCGTCCCTTCAACCCAATCCATGGTCAGGCAGTCGCGACCTGTGCATTCCCAGTCTACACCGGGTACCCGGAAGCCAGCATCTTCGGCGGTATTTTCACCCATTTCAGAAAAGGCGGCGGCTTCCAACCGCAGGTCCATTTCCAATTTTGCCGATGTCGCCAGCATATCAACGACCAGGACCGGCTGCAGCCTTTCCGCCACCGGAATATGACGCTGCATGGCGCGTGCTGCACAATAAAATGTCTGTAGATCCCGGGCAAATCGGGATCGTACACCGGGGCGTATGACTTTGATGGCGACATCACGGGTCCCGTCTTTGTCTTGCACCACGGCCCGGTGTACCTGAGCGACAGACGCGGCAGCAACTGCCGGACCAATGCTGGAAAACCGGTTGTTGACCGGTTCGCCCAGCGTTGCTTCGATCATCTCCTTGGCCTTGTCTACCGCAAATGGTTCCATCTGGTCCTGCAGCAGTTCGAGGTCCAGAGCGATCGAGGATCCGACAATATCCGGGCGGGTGGCGAGAAACTGACCCAGTTTGACCCAGCTTGGCCCAAGTCTGTTGAGGGCCTTGGACAATTTCTCAGATTGCGGCTGATGCTCGGTGCGTCGGCGTTCGACCAGCCGGGCGATTGATTTAGCCAGCCGGACCGGCGGCGGTGCTCCTTCTTCGGGCAGCGCTGTTACAACCCCTTCCCGCATCAGGATAAAGACCGCTTTTGCCAGCGAAAAGTAAGCGCGAATATTCGCCATGGCTGTGTTACAGTTTCCAACCGGTGTGCAGGGCAACAATGCCGCCACTCATATTGCGATAATTCACCCGTTCAAACCCCGCATTTCGCATATATTTTGCAAAGCCCTCCTGATTGGGGAATTTGCGAATACTTTCGACCAGATATTGATAACTCTCAGCATCCCCCGTGACGGCTCTTCCGATGGGGGGGATCGCATTGAAAGACCAAAGGTCGTAGAATTTGTCGAGCAGCGGAACATCCACTTCGGAGAATTCCAGGCAAAGAAGCTGCCCACCCGGTTTCAGCACCCGGTAAGCTTCCTCCAGGGCATGATCCATACGTGGCACATTCCGAATGCCAAAGGCGACGGTGTAAGCGTCGAAACTGTTGTTGGCAAAAGGCAGACTTTCGGCATTGGCCTCGACAAAATCCACATGGTCTTCGAGTCCGTCTGCAGCGGCACGTTGGCGGCCAACCTGCAACATTGATCCATTAATATCCAGCACGGTGACGTGAGCGGTGCGGCCTGAGGCTTCAACCAGCCGAAATGCAATATCGCCGGTCCCTCCGGCCACGTCCAGCGATCGCCATCCGGGTCTTTTGGATGGCGCGGCCTTGTTGATCATCGCATCTTTCCACAGGCGATGGGCGCCGACCGACATGATGTCGTTCATCACATCATAACGCTTTGCCACCGAATGAAAGACGTCGTTGACCTTGTTCTGCTTTTCGCCTTCGCCAACCTGCTCAAAGCCATAGGCGGTGCTCATCTGCTCCGCTGAAGTTGTCCGGCCTTTATCTGTTGCGGTGCTCATCACTGCTTTCCGATTTTGGGTGTCCAAGGGGATATAGTCCAATCCAGTAGAAAGTTCCATGCGGCAATGCACCTCCAACCGCAAGACGACCGGCCTGCGTGCCGACAATACCAAACAGCGTTAATTTCTCCCGATTAAATTTTTCTAATTGCGGATAAGGGTCTCGACACAGGCACAAATATTGCTGCAGTATTAATATTGTAGCTTGTATGTGCGTTTGGAGAGTAAAAGTGTCCTATTATGGTACAAATTCGAATGATATTTTGAATATTGAGGGGCAATCCTTATTAAATGAGTTAATACATGGTCGCGGTGGCTATGATATTCTGGCTCTTTCTTCGAGCGCTGATTTCACTTTCAATCGCGATTCCTATTGGAAAATGCGCAAGATTGAAGAAATTGATTTTTCCGGAATCAATGGCGGCTAGATTCACAAACCAAGTGCACCACCTTATCATGGTGGTACAATGGGAAGAAACTACAGCCAGCTCGATCTTGACGAGCGTATTGAATTGAACTGCCTGCGAGATGCGGGTTGTTCAAGACGGGAGATTGGCCGTTTG
>CAJQPW010000207.1 GCA_905480295.1 uncultured Rhizobiaceae group bacterium
TCTTGGCCGCGCCTTTGGTTTCAGCGAGGAGGCCAGACCCTCATCCAGCCAGAACATCTGCGCGCGCGAGTTCAGGGCAAAACCCAAACCGGGAACAATTGGGTTGGACTGCAACCAGCCACCCGATGGGGTGGACGACACAAGATTTCCCCAGCGATCAACAATATCAAGATGGACCGTATCGCCCTTGGTATCGGTCAGGTGGGCCATGGTCGGTTCGCCGGTTGCGGGGTCTTCCAGTACGTCAATCTTGCGTCCCGCACGGGTAATGGCAGCTGCCGCCAGGTGTTCGTGCCCCTTGATAATTCCGGGCCGGAGTTCCGCTGACGCCTGGGAAGAAATAAGAACGGCACGGTCCTGACCATATTGTTCTGACAACAGAATATCGATTGGAACGTCGTAGTAGGCCTCTCGATCCGCATAAGCCAGTTTGATCGCTTCGATCACGACATGAACAAATTCTTCGCCAAGCGGATCCATTGACGCAATATCAAAATTCTTCAGGATCTGAAGGGCCTGCAACAGAACCGGCCCCTGCCCCCATGGACCCGTCTTACAGACCGTCCAGCCCTGATACTCAATCGTCGATGGGGCTTCATAGCCGGCGCGCCACCCTGCCATATCGTCTTGAGTTAACAGCGCGATGTTGCGGCGGCCGGTGACGTCCATCACCCTGGCGTCCTTCACGTAGTCACCGATCGCCTCCGCGACAAAACCCGAGCGCCACTCATTGCGCGCAGCATCAATGTGGGCTTCGCGGGTTTTACCCTGTGCGGCATCAAGCAACCTGCCGTATGTCTTCGCAAGATCGCCGTTTTTAAACAGGCTCAGGGCCTTGGGGGATTCGCCCTCCGGGCACCAGACCTTTGCAGAAGTTGGCCATTGTTTTTCAAAGAATATCTGAAGGCTTGCAATCATGTCGGCGACGGATGGCAACAAAGGGTGCCCCTCGGCACAATATTCAATGGCTGGGGTCAGAACATCAGCCAGTTCCATCGTTCCATGATCACGCAACAGCAACAGCCAGCCGTCAAACGCGCCGGGAACCACCGTGGCCAGAAGGCCGGAACCGGGAATCAACTCATCAATACCCATGGCCTTCATCGTTTCGATCGTCGCCGCTGCCGGGGCTGGCCCTTGCGCACAAAGCACGCCAACACGTTCGTCACGGGCAGAGTGGAAAATGACCGGCAAGTCGCCAGCCGGACCATTCAGGTGTGGTTCTACCACCTGAAGAACAAATCCCGTGGCCACGGCAGCATCAAATGCATTGCCACCCTTTTCCAGAATCGACATGCCCACCGCTGAAGCAATCCAGTGCGTGGAAGTCACCGCACCAAACGTTCCTCGAATTTCTGGTCTCGTCGTAAAGTTCTGCACTGCGTTTCCTCTTACCGCTAACCCATCAATCGGCTGTCAGCAATTCTCTTGGGCAATTGGCAAACGCCTTTGCACCGTCCTTTGTGACAACAAATGATTCACTGACCACGAGGCCATATTTGTCCATCCACAGCGCAGGAATACAATGGAATGTCATGTTTTCTTCCATCACCGTCGTATCGCCGGCGCGCAGCGAACACGTCAGCTCACCCCATGTCGGTGGGAAACCGATACCAACCGGGTAGCCGATGCGGCTGTCTTTTTCGATACCGTGTTTGCGGATAACTTTTTCCCAGGCAGCAGCCATGTCCTGGCACTCGATCCCCGGCTTAACCACATCGAGCGCAGCCTCCAGGCCCTCGCGAATTATGGCCGTCGTATGCACCAGATCTTTGGTGGGCGTACCGACATAAACGCAACGCGAAAGGGGGGAGTGATAGCGGTGTCGAACGCCCCCCATTTCGATGTAGAAGATCTCGTCCTCTACCAACGGCTGGTCGGTCCAGCTCAAATGAGGAGCAGCCGCAATTTCGCCGACCATGGCATTGGGCGGTTTGCAGGGGAACGTGCCACCAAATTCCGGTGTACCGGAAGTGGTCACGCGGTAAATTTCGGCCATCACATCACACTGGCGCACACCTGGACGAACCAGTTTGCGCGCGCTGTCCATAGCCAGCGTGGCTATTTGACCAGCCTGACTCATATATTCGATTTCCTGCTCGGACTTTTTCATCCGAACTTTGTTCACCAGCAGGAATGCATCCTCAAACTCTCCCTGTCCCAGCGCCTGCGTCAGAATGCGATTCCATTTCGCGGTGTAATAATAGTCGTCCTGTTCGGCTGCAACCCGCCCTTTATGCCAACCTTTGTCGCGCAGAATCTTGACCAGATAGTCCATCGGATGGAGCGTATCGCTGCCGACATATTTATCGGGATAGGCAATCACATTTTCTTCGGCCAGAAAGGCTGTAAATTTGGCACCAACGGCATCCATCTTGCGCCCAAACCAGATTGGCTCGTCCGCATCGATCGCCACAACAACCATTTGAGGCGTGTAAAAGGACCAGCCGTCATAACCAGTGACATAAAACTGGTTTGCTGGATTTGATATCAGCAGCAGGTCAATTCCTTGAGCCCGCATGGCGTCTTTTACCCGCGCCACTCGACTCCGGTATTCATCATGTTCGAAAAGTAGCTTCACACCCGTCTCCGTCGTCTCTCGTTACCAACGATAGTTTGGCAATGGCAGTTTGTCTGTTTAATTTCCTGTTGGAGTGGGGGCGTCGCCATTCATCAACTGCATTGATTTTAGCGTCAACCAAAATTCGTCGGGGATCGGTGTGTTGAACCACTTCAGAATCTGCGCGAATTCACCGGCATCGCGTGGTCCCGGAATGACAGATGTCACAATGTCATTGGCCAACGGAAACTGTAGCGCTGCCGCAGCCAGCGGAATTGAAAACTGATCAGCCACCGCGCTCAACTGACGAGCCTTGTCGATGACATCCGCAGGTGCCTTGGCATAATTCCAAGTATCGCGTCCAACCAGGATGCCAGAATTGAAGGGCCCGCCGCAAATGATCGTTGTGCCCACTTCGTTGCAAGCCGGGAACAGGGTATCCAGGGCCGTTTGTTCCAGAAGCGTGTAACGACCGGCCAGCAAGAACACATCCCAGTCGCCGATGCCCAGCGCGTCTATGCAGACCTGGTTTTCATTCACACCAAGTCCAATTGCCTTGACGTTCCCGGCTCGGCGCAGTTCGTCCATGGCACGGTAGCCACCATCGGCAAGGTCTTTGAAATGGCGTGTATTTTCGTCACCATGCTGGAAGAACCCAATATCGTGGGCAAGCAAAATATCAATCCTGTCGAGCCCCAGCCGCTGTATGCTGTCCTCGTAGGCGCGCATGATGCCGTCATATCCATAGTCGTACACCACGTGAAACGGCAGTGGATCAATCATCCCGTAATCCAGGGGATTTTCCACCGCCCCCGGTTTTAGCAGCCGCCCGACCTTATCGGACAAAACGTAGTCGGAACCACGGAGCAAATCTCCAATAACGCGTTCCGACCGCCCAAACCCGTACCAGGGTGCAGTGTCGAAATACCCAATTCCAGCGTCCTTTACAGCGCGGATGAGCTCAACCGCCTGACCGTAGTCCAGGTCTACAAAGTTGCCGCCCAACGGTGCACCTCCCAGTCCCAATGTCTCGATCAAAAGTCCGGTTTGTCCAACCTGCCGTTTTTCCATGTTTGTCGTCCTTATTGGGAGATGATGTTGTGGCCAATGCGTGATCTTAAATTGGATGCCGAGGGAGTTCAGACCCCGCGTCGAAGCCGCCGGGCTTTCATTGCCTCGTCTGCTTCCGGTGATCCATCGTGAAACGATCCAAACCACTTATCCAGAGGAACCATACCGTCAGCATAATTCACTTCGAAATATCGGTGATGCAAATAATGCGCATAATAAGATGTATCCATCGCGGTTTCTTCGCCCATCACCACGCGGTCAAATCCTGTATGCCCCTGCGCGGGCGCGACCCCGAGTCTGGAAGCGAGGTTGATCATGTGAATAGGATGAGAAGGCACAATGAAGAATATTAAGATCGAGGCGAAATATATCAGATGCTCGATTGGATGCATGGAAAGGCCGGACCAAGGGCCCGGATTGACGTTGCGATGGTGCAGTTTATGGGCAATTCGATATAGCGGTGGCCAGTGCAAGCTGCGATGCGCAAAATAAAATCCAACCTCGTGAACAAACGGTACAAAGAAAAAGAGTGCAATAAAGCCAACCGGATTGTCGGTCGGGTTGATCATCGTCGCGTAACCATTGGCATAGCTCCACAACAATAAAACTTCGTAGGCGGTCCAGATCGGCACACCGCTGGCAAGCGTCCAAAACATGTTGTCATAGGTTTGATTGTTGAACGTGAAGGCCGTCGCGTCGGTACTGGGCCAATTTCGGTTGTATTTGAATTGGGTGTCCTGCTTTCGCCAGATGTAAAGCCACAGGTGCCATGCACCGTAAACACACACAGCCAAAAAGTAGTTGCGCGCCAATATGATACCGACCCATGAGAGTGAGAAAGTTTCAAATGTCTCAAGCGGCGGTGTCAGGTACAGCCAGATCAAAACTGCAGCAATCGCATAAGGTACATTCCACGGAAACAGGTATCCTGGAAACCCAAAGAACCATTTCAGCAAAGCCCGTGGTTGTGGTGGCCATGCAAAGGCCGGTCCGTAACTGATGCGCTTATCAGGCGCCCAATAACCACGGGAATCTTCTGCACCAAATTTCGATTCATCCATTTTGCTGCCTCCTTCACATCCCGATGTCTGACTTCATTTCGGCCCAATGCGAACCAGTGTCCGATCGATGAACCAGTCAAAATACACATCCATCGACAGATATCAAATGAGCTGGATGGTCCAGGTGCAGCGCTCAACTTCCTGCACGTTCAAGCGCCATTGTCGCTGCGCCGACCAGCCCGGAATTATCACCGAGCATCGAAGGTACTACCCGAACCTGTTTGAACGGAGCCATTGCATCCGCCGCAATCACTGCGTGAATTCCCGCTTCAAGCAGATCAAAAGAATGGGACAGACCACCGCCCAGGACCACTTGCTCAGGGCTGAACGCATGAATGATTGATGTAATACCCTGTCCCAGATAAGCCGCTTCCTGATCAACCAGCAGTCGACATTGCGGGTCCCCTTCCCGGGCACCCTCAAAAACCTGCAACGCGCCGATGCTTTTATTTTTCAGGGTCAAACCCAGAAATCCCGCCGGATCGGCTTCACCTGCCGCTCGCGCCCGTTCCGCCAGAGCGGTGCCCGATGCAAAAGCCTCGAAACAGGCCACGGCCCCACATTTGCAGCGCGGGCCTTCCTGCGCCAACCGCATGTGTCCGACATGAGCGGCCATGCCTTTTCGTCCGTGCAGCAGTCGACCATCCACAACCGCGCCACCCCCAATGCCAGTACTCACAGTCAGGTAAACCATGTTCTGGAGCCCCTGCCCCGCACCGTGACGCCACTCTCCCAGCGCTGCGGCAATCGCGTCGTTTTCCAGATGCACCGGCAGACCAACGCGATTTGAAAGCAACGTGCAGATCGGGATATTTTCCCAGCCTGGAATGGTTGGAATTCCCAATACGATGCCCAACTCCGTATCGACCGGCCCTGCGGATGACAATCCAACTCCTGCGATGTCTCCTCGGTCTGCTCCAGCGCTAACTTCGTCGATCAGTGATTCAAACTGTTTCACTATATCTGTCGGTCCACCGGCAAGATCAGTTTTTTTCGACGCGCGAACCAGAATGCGCGGCCCCTCGCACAATGCTGCCCTGACCTGCGTTCCACCCAGATCAATTGCAATGGTCTTGGCAATCGTCATTTCAAACCGGCCCCGCCAGGGCATGAACCCATGCCATCCGGTCCGCAAGATTAGGGTCTGCAAAGGCGAGCGAACCCATAACGATGGTATCCGCTCCTGCCTTTCGCAAACCGGGAACGGTGTGCTCTCTAATGCCGCCATCTGCAGCCAGTAAAATTCGATCTCCTGCTGCTTTGGATCTGATTAACTCGCGGGCCAGCGTAAGCCTGGATTCAGCTTCGGGATCAAGGCCAACACCCTTTATGCCGATTTTCGTGCCCAACAGTGTGAGCATCGCGATATGATCAAGATGCGGAGCCACCGACCGAACCGGCGTTTGAAGCTGCAACACAATGCCCGCAGCGAGGCCGTGCTGCGCAATCCGATCCAGACCGGCTTCAATATTCAAATTTTCTGCATGGATGGAAATGATGTCTGCACCGGCTTCCGCGAACTGGTCGATCTGATCCATCACTACATTATCCGCCAGCATCAGATGTACATGGATCGGCTTGGCCGTAAGCGGCCGGATCTGCGCAATCAGATCAGGAAACAAAAGAAGCGCCGGTGAAAAATGCCCGTCTGCAACATCAGCGTGGTAGATGTCGACAAATTCGTCGACCCGAGCGACGTCGTCCGCCATCCGGACGAGATCAGCCGACCACAGGGAAAACTCCGCAAGCAACCGGCCTTCGGGCAGCTCGGCAATTTTGTGTGCGCGATCTGACATCAGTCTATCTCCTTCAAAAATTGCCGCAATGCTGTTTGGAAGTCTGCTTGATACCGCTCAGCATCATCCCCCTTCGGCGTGATCTCAACAAAGCGTGCGCGGGGAATCAAGCTGGCGACCTCTTCGGCCATGGCAAGAGGATGAATGACATCGCGTGCGGTTCCGATGACAAGCGTGGGGCAACTCAGATTCGCAATCTCATCGCTGCTGATGCCCGGTCCATCGCTCGCTATTGCGGACAAGAGCGCCTGCGTCTCGGAAAGGGGAAATCGTTGAAAAAATCCAAGCAGAGATGCCAAATTGTCTGGCCCGCCCTTTCGCAAGCGCTGCGCAATTGGCGATGATTCAAATAATGAGAGGGCTTCCCCAGGTTCATATTCAGCGAGAAATTGCGCGACTTCGCGATTGGGAGCCAAATTTTCGGGCGCAGGCTGATCAATCCACGCTGGTCGCGCGACAACAAGGCCGCTGACAAGTTCCGGTCGCTTTACCGCCAAATGCAGGGCGATCGCCGCACCCATTGAGATGCCCCCAAGCAAAACCGGTCCAATGTTCAACGCGTTAATAAATGCGGCAACATCTTCTGCAAATTGAGCAATGGAAAACGCAGCAGGGTCACCACTTTCTGACATGCCGTGTCCCCGACATTCCAATGTCATGCAAGCCCAGCCCGTGTCTTGTGGAAATACCTGCGCCGGTTGGCCGGCTGCTCCACACAGGCCGTGCTGGAAGATGAACGGTTTCCCTGTTCCTGTTTGTGCAACAGACAAGCGGAGTTTCCCTGTGTTGAAGATCTCGCGTTGCATCGAACTACAATCGCTCGAGCTGATCTTGCAGGTAGGCAGCAACCGCGGGTGCCTGGTCTGCCGACATGCCGTGCGCGACCAGCGGTCCCTGAAAATCGATGCGGGACAGACCAGCTAAAAAACGACCCCAGTCAACTGTCCCTAAACCTGCTGGTGCCACGCGACCATCGGCAAACCGATCCTTGGCATGGACGATAACAATGGCAGGTCCCAAGAGCTCTATCGCTTCTGCAAGCGTGTCGGACTGGAGTTCTGGTGGAACATCTTCCAGCAAGTTTGCAGGGTCGAGCACAATGCGAATGGCGCTGCCCGGGAAGGATTCCAAAAGTCGCAAAGCCCTGCGCGCAGTGCTCACGACATTTGCATGCTCGGGTTCCACTCCCACAACAAGGTCATGTTGATCAGCATGCTCCAAAACGACTTCGAATTCCCGGCACATCTCGATCCAGGTTCCCGGATCATCATTGGCGCGATGTCGCCGCCACTGATCTTCTGCGTCCATGCTACCAGTACATAACGTCAGCAGGTCTGTGCCCATTCGCGCAGCATTTTGCGCAATGGCTGCAAACCCTCGACGTCCCGCCAGGCGCTGGTCCGCATCCGGGTGGGTCATGTTGTAGGTAGCCGAAACCGCTGCAACGTTTATCCCGGTCACTTGCGATGCACGACGGACTTCTTCTGCCCGCTCTCTTGAGATTGATTCAGGCAGGGATGGAAGACCGGAACAGGACATATTGTACTGGACGGATTTGAACCCGGCCGTCTTGCAGGCGGTCAGAACAGGCTCAGGACAATTGCCAGCAAACGTCTTGGCGAAAACTCCAATCTGCATCAAATCTCGCCAGACACATTGTCGAGTCGCACCGGATGGCCGCTATTGGCGGATTCCGCGATTGCCAGCATTGCCCGTACCGACGCGATGCCATCTTCCACCGTTGCGCCTTGTATCGCAGTGCCGTTCAGGACAGCGTCTGCAAAACTTTCCAGCTGCCTGCGGTAGAAATGGGCGTCGGCACCCAAAAGCCGTGATGATTCTCCGGTCGTTTCCCGAAACACATCAACTTCACTTGAAAGAAACAGCCAAGGATTGAACGTCTTCGCCAGCACACTGCCGTGCTCCCCATACAGTTGGAAACCTTCGTGCCAGTCCATGCGCACAGCAACCGTCAGGTCGAGATGGCCGAGCGCGCCATTGGCAAACGTCACATCCACAAACCAGCATTGCGCCCCAAACCGTTCCAGATGTCGGGCCTGTACCTCCACAAGGTCGCCGCAAAGGTAACGCGCAGTATCAACAAGATGACATCCATGGGCCAGCATGTAGTAGCGTTGAAGATCCTCTTTGGGATCCCGATCGGGCTTTTGCGCCGCCAGGCTTCTGACAATCCGGGGTTGCACCGCGTCGGTCAAAGCATAGCGATGGGTGGAATCACAGTACCAGCCTTTGAAAGCCAGCATCTCGCCCATTTCGCCATCAATGAACTGTTTTGCATTCTGGATGCCGGGGTCAAACCGTTTCATATGGCCCACCTGAAGCTGGCAACCGGATTTTTGTACCGCCTGTCTGAGATCTTCCACCTCTTCCAGCGCGATGCCCAGTGGTTTTTCACATAGCACATGTTTTCCAGCAGCAAGCGCCTTCAACGCCGCCGGCACATGGAAAGCATCAGCCGTGGCGATGATGACGGCATCGACATCCGGATCGGCCAACATCAGATCATAGTCGGTGTATGTTCGCTTCGCGTCATGGGCTATTGCAAAACGGTGAAGCAGATCTTCTGCCACATCGCAGATGGCAAACAGTTCAGTATTCCGTGCTTTGGTGACGCTTTCAAAATGGCCAGCCTGGGCAATCGGACCACAGCCAAGAACACCAACCTTGAGCAACTCTTTTTGCTTCGCCATCCTGTTGAACCCGAACTTTCACCGCCGGACAACCCGACATGATGCTCCGGTAAGCAGTATCTGCTGCTATCGTAACAATCAATCCGCCCCCCAAGCGGCATCGATTGGACACGTTATCCCGAGGGTGGCCTGCGTTGAGTTGACGCTTTGCTTGCACTATGCCTATGCTAACATTCTAGCATGCGAAAAATGCCTGGGGAGGCGCATGACATGAGCGCTATTGGCGCCCACAAAAGTTCGATCAGAAAGTCCAAGGTGGATTTTGTCTACGAACAATTGCGCACGTCAATCATCACCGGTCAACGCGCCCCCGGCACAATTTTGGACAAAGCCAAATTGGCGGAGCGGTTTGAGGTTTCCCGTCAACCGCTTGCCAATGCATTTGACCGGCTGGCCTATGATGGCCTGGTGAAAGTCATTCCGCAGCGCGGGTCGTTTGTCTCCAAACTTGAACCAACGGCCCTGTATGAACACTATTTCGTTCGCAAGGCCCTTGAAGTTGAGCTTGCGGCCTGCGCGGCCACCGATATGACGGATCATGCGATCGGCCTGATGGAACATAATCTTCGTTATCAGGAGGTTGCTCTGGAAGGTGGCGATCTTGATGGGTTTTACGAACTCGACGTTCGTTTTCACGAACTGATTCACGCATCTCATCCAGTGGGTGAGGCTGCACGTATTTTGGAACGCACGCAGAGCTATCTGGAACGGGTGCGTCGAGTATTGCTGCCCGAGCCGGGGCGCCCGCAACAGACGTTTGAAGAGCACAAAGCCATTGCCTCGGCGATTAAGAACCATGATCCGGCACAGGCCAGACAGGCCATGCGTTTTCATATCGACCAGGTGCAAGAACAAATTCAGCAATTCGTCAGCAAGAGGTCCGAACTCTTCGAAAACGGATAATTTTAAAAAAGTAGATCAACACAGGAGGAAATTATGATTTTGGATAACATGAAGAAGGCACTGCTTGGGGCAGTCGTCGGAGCAGGTGCCGTTGCTGGCGCCGTTGTTCCATCGAGTGCAGGCGAATTTGACGGTGTTACCGTCAACATCCTCACCCGTCCGGGCTATGTTATTGCTGGCCGGTTGGCTGAGCGAGGCTTGGAGTTCCAGGAACAGACTGGCGGTAAAATCGTCGTCACCGAAGTGCCGTTCGCTGAAATTTTCCCCAAAATTCAAAATGACTGGTCAACCGGAACTAATTCCATTGACGTCGGGGTTTTTGCCGCAGGTTGGGGCGTTGAACTTGACGCTGCCGGTTTGCTCGAAGACATGGATCCTTATATCGCCAAGGACGACAAAATCGATCTCGATGACATCGCTCCGTATTTCCGCGAGTTCGGTCAGAAAGTTGGCGGCAAGACGAAGCTGTTGATGGTCGATGGCGACTTCCAGATGGTTTACTATCGCACTGACGTTCTGGAAAAGAACGGCCTGGCACCGCCAAAGACCTGGGAAGATTATCTTGACGTGGCATCGAAAATCCACGGCCAGGACATGAATGGCGATGGCGAAGCTGATTTTGGCTCCTGCATCTTCAAAAAGCGTAATGCGCAGTCTTACTTCGCTATCCAGACGTTTGCAGCACCGATTGTTCAGACGCACGGCACCGGACAAGGGTTCCACTTCGATAACGCTACGATGAAACCCATGATCAACAATGCTGGCTGGAAGAAAGCCATGGAGCTTTACAAACAGACTGGCAAATACGGTCCACCGGAAGAGCTCAACATGGACATCGGTGACACCAGAGCGATCTTTAAAGCCGGACGTTGTGGATTGCTGGTGGAATGGGGCGACCCGGGACCACTGCAGCTTGACGATGACGCGACCGCGATCAAAGGCCTGCTCTATGCGGTCTCCGCTGTCGGCTCCAGAGAAGTGCTGGATCGTGCCACGGGCAAGCTTGTTCCGGTCACAAAGGAAACTGCACCGCATTCGATCAATGGCATCAACTACGCGCCATTTGCAGCGTTTGGTGGCTGGGCTGGAGCGATCAATAAGCGCGCTTCCCAGAAGAAAAAAGACGCAGCCTATGCGTTTCTTTCCTACATGAACCAAGCGGCACAATCGAGTGTTGACGTAACCATTGGTGCGACGGGCTACAACCCATACCGCCTCTCGCAGTTGTCCAGCCCCGATCTGTTTGTGAAAGCTGGAATGCCTCAGGCGCTTGCCGAAAACTATATCGGCGCGATCAATGGGGCTCTGAACAGCCTCAACATGGCTTCGGATATGAAAATCCCAGGTGCGCCGAATTATACCGGCGTGGTTCTGGATACCGAACTTGCTCGCTACCTGGCAGGCGAAATCACTGTTGATGAAGCCCTTGCGAATATTGAGGAAGGCTGGGAAGAGATCACAGAAGACTTCGGTCGTGAAGAGCAGATCAAATTCCAGGCTCTGGCATTTGGTTCCGGCAAATAAAGTCAGCATCAATGTCAGATAATACCTACAATCGTCAGCCGGGGTTCGCCCCGGTTGACACATCTGCCGGAGAACGCTGGCGCGAATGGGTTGACCGCCATTCGGGCACATTTTTCATCGCCCCGGCGGTAACACTAATTCTGGTCTTAGCAATCTTCCCGACATTCTATTCCATGGCATTTGCCTTAAGCCGCGTGAGATTCACGGGTGATGGTCTGCGTTTTCGCTATGTTGGGTTTCGAAATTTCGCCAAACAATTGTTTGGCAGCGATCAGGTGCATTTTTTGGGAAGGACCGAACCAGTCAACATCCTGGGCACCATAATTTTTGTGGCGGTGGCTGTGGCCGTGTTGTGGTGGCTTTACCGATCCCTGAAAACGGCAACCTGGGTCGGGATGCTGGGCCGCACAATTTCCGCAGCAGCTGCGATTTTCCTCACCTGGATTCTGGCCGCCTCACTACTCTCAGGCAATTCTATCGGTACATTGTACACGACGCTGTTTTACGTCCTTGTCGGGTGCTGCCTGCAATTTGTTATTGGTACGGGCTTGGCATTCCTGTGTTCACAACCGATCCGGGGCAAAAATTTCTTCCGTGTGATCTTCTTCATTCCGCTGATGGTGACCCCTCTTG
Organism: uncultured Rhizobiaceae group bacterium; assembly: GCA_905480295.1. Classification (GTDB taxonomy): domain Bacteria; phylum Pseudomonadota; class Alphaproteobacteria; order Rhizobiales; family Rhizobiaceae; genus Pseudahrensia. The sequence continues at coordinate 12,260 of CAJQPW010000207.1, forward strand.
GCGTCGGCTATGCGATGAAAATGGTGGCAGACATCACCAAGGGCCCCTTCGAACCCTTGTTGGGCATTCTGGGTGTGCAAAACTGGGTATGGTCGACCGATCCGTGGTCAGCCCGATTTATCATGATGATCTGTGACTCCTGGCAATGGATTCCATTCATCTTCATTTGCATGCTCGCAGCTCTGGAAAATGTCCCGCGGGATCATGTGGAAGCAGCGCAGGTGGATGGCGCATCGAGTGTTCATATATTCCGCGAGGTCACGTGGCCGCAAATCGTGCCGGTGGCTGTGACTGTGCTGCTGATAAGAGCAATTGAAGCATTCAAAATCATGGACCTTCCCAACATCATGACCGGCGGCGGGCCCGGGTCTTCGACAGAATCGATGACACTCCATTCGGTTTATGTGTGGCGGGCTAATGACATGGGAACGTCGGCGGCCATTGCCTATCTGCTGCTGATTCTGACGGTGGTCGTTTGTGCGTCGTTCTTCAACTACGTGGTACTGGGCCAATTAAGGAAAGCGCGATCATGAGCGAAGCCTCCTTTAAATTTGAGAAGCGCAACAGAAGTGTTGTTGAGCGGCTTTTCGAGCCACCCTCGATCGGAAAAATGGCGCCCGTTGCAAAGGTGTTTGCCTATACGTTTCTGGCGATCTGGTCGGTGTTCGTTCTGTTCCCGATCTACTGGGTCATAATCACCTCGTTCAAGGATGCTGCAGCCGTTAATCAGGGGCCTTTCTACCTTCCGTTTGTGGATTTTCAACCCAATCTCGACGCGTGGCGGGTGCAGTTCAACACCGATGCTTTCTGCGACTTGTCGTCCATCGCGCGGCAATTGTATTTGCTGGTCCACAACTCATTTGTTTTTGTGGTTTCACCTGTTGTCTCGATAGAACACATGGAACCGCAAATCTGTAAAATCTATCTTGCATTCACCAATTCGATCGTTGTCAGCATTGCGTCAACCGCTTTCTGTGTGGCCGTTGGATCCATGGCGGCCTATGCGCTGGCGCGCATCCAGTACAAACCCAAGTTTGGCAACATCCTAATATTTGTCGGCCTGATTGTGGTTGTAATCGTGGCCACGACCTATGCAGGCGTTCCATGGTGGGCTTCTTCAACCGCTGCTTTGGCTTTGTTTTTTTTCCTGGCCCGTGCCCTTGGCAGACATTTCAAAATGTCACTGGGCAATGGGGACATTCTTTTCTGGATCATATCTCAACGGATATTGCCGCCAATCGTGGTGGTCATTCCGGTTTACGTCATGTTTCAGGCCGTCGGGTTATTGGACACTCACCTTGGTTTGATCCTGCTTTACGCCGTGGCCAATCTGCCGATTGTCGTCTGGTTGATGCATGATTTCTTCGCGAATTTGCCGATTGAACTGGAAGAGTCAGCTCAACTCGATGGTGCAACCCGGTTTGGAATTTTCTGGGACATTGTGATGCCGTTGACCCGACCGGGTCTGGCCGCCACGACGCTTCTAATCTTGGTTTTGAATTGGAATGAATACTTGTTTGCAGTCTTCCTCGCCACCGTGAAGGTCCAAACCATGCCGATTATGGTTGCGGCCAAAAACACCGGCGAGAAAGGCGTATTTTGGTGGGAAATGTGTGCAGTCATCGTCGTGATGATCATTCCGGTCATCATCATGGCGGTACTGTTGACGAGATTTATTTCTAAAGGCGTCCTGCAAGGCGCGGTGAAAGGGTAAGAAATGGCAGTTGGTTATTCCAAAGCCTCGGTCAGGTTTGAAACCGTGCAGAAAAGCTTCGGTGCCGTGAAGGTGTTGGAAGAATTTGACCTTGAGGTTGAGCCGGGTGAATTCCTGGTCTTGCTTGGTGCTTCCGGATCGGGAAAGACCACGGCCTTGCGCATACTTTCAGGACTGGAAACGCCTTCTGCCGGTCGGGTCTATATCGGCGATCGCGATGTCACGGAAATTCTACCGAAGTACCGCGACATCTCGATGGTGTTTCAATCCTACGCCCTGTATCCACACAAGACGGTCGCAGAGAACATTGGCTTTCCGCTGAAAGTGCGACGGGTTGGCAAGGCCGAGATCGACAACGCAATTCTGGATTCCGCAAAGCAGGTTCAACTGGAAACTCTGCTCGACCGGTATCCCCGTGAATTGTCCGGTGGTCAAAGACAACGTGTGGCTCTGGCGCGTGCCATCATTCGCCGGCCGTCGGTATTTTTGATGGATGAGCCGTTATCAAACCTCGATGCCAAGCTGCGTGGCCATATGCGGGCCGAACTGAAACACATGCAAGGATCGCTGGGGATCACTACCATCTACGTGACCCATGACCAGATAGAAGCGATGACGCTGGCCCACAGGGTCGCGGTTCTGGAAAAAGGCATCTTGCAGCAACTGGCAACACCGGCGGAAATCTACAACAATCCTGCCAATCTGTTCGTGGCCCAGTTTATCGGATCGCCAGCCATGAACGTGATCCACGGCAGTCTCGAGAACGATCAGTTTCTCACCAATGGCGCAAAGGTCAAAACCGCCGTCAAGGGACGGATCGCAAAAGCGATTGCTGGCGTCCGGCCCGAGGATTGCAGCGTTTCAACACCATCAAAGGGCACGATAACTGGGAAAATCTACACCACTGAGTTGATCGGTGATCATACGCTGGTGACGGTTGCCTGGGGCACGGATCAGATCGTCGTCAAGGCGCACAAAGATTTCGACGGCAAGCAAGGAGATGGTGTTGGTGTTATCCTCCCTCCGGAGAACCTCTTTGTTTTCGATGAAGACACCGGAGAACGCATCCGCTGATCAAACAGCAGAGTCCATTATAATAGCCGATTGGAGGTGCTTGGCTTTGCAAGTGGACCAGCCAAGTTGGTTGCGATTTGTGTGCAACGGAAAGGGTAGAGAAACGCCATGCTTGCAACCCGCTTGATTAACGTCGGCGAAATTCGCACCGTCGAAGTGCCGACGCCAACCCCAGGTGCCGGTGACATTGTGATTCAGGTAGAAGCCGCCGGCATTTGTGGAACCGACCGACACCTCTTCAAAGGTGAATTTCCCTCAGTTCCGGGCACGACCCTTGGGCATGAATTTTCTGGAATAGTGGTCGACGGCGTCGATTCAGGTTTGGTGACTGGGACCCGGGTGACCTGCGACCCCAATAACTGGTGCGGTGATTGTGACCAGTGCCGCCGAGGCCGGGTTAACCTGTGCACCGGCAATATCGCAACAGGAATTGGTAGAGACGGTGGTTTCGCCGAATTTTGTGCCTTTCCAGCAGCGCGAGCACATGTCCTGCCTGCCGAGCTTGATGCGCTGCACGGTGCATTGTGTGAACCGCTGGCCTGTACTCTGCACGGAATGGATATTGGCGCGGCAAAGCCTGGCGAACGTGTGTTGATAATTGGTGGTGGTGTGATCGGCCTGATGGCGCTGCAATTGGCCCATCTCTGTGGTAGCGAGGTGATGCTGCTGACCCGAAACCCATACAAGCAGGACTTGGGAAAGACGCTTGGTGCGGATTGGGTCGCGGGCACCCCGGATCAAGTTCTGCAACAATGGCAGACCGGGGCAGACCTGGTCGTGGAATGCGCTGGCGTATCTGCCACGGTTGCCATGGCTCCCGCCCTTACACGAACGGGAGGACGAATTGTCATCCTGGGGGTGCTGCCAAGCGGTGCGCAGGTGCCGGTCGAGCCCTTCGATCTCTTGTTTCGAGAGATCCAGCTTCATTTCAGTTTTCTGAATCCGTTCACCCACGACCGGGCCGCCCGCATGATCGCCGATGGTGTTATATCCGTCGCTCCGCTGCTGAGCCGGACAATTTCACTTTCTGAAACCGCCGAGGCGATTGCGCAACCAGCGCCCGATGGTGAAGTTCGTGCAATCGTGGTGCCAGCAGCATGAAAAATCCTTTGCCTCGCCTTCTGACCAGACGCAGAATCATTGCACTCTTTTTCTCCCGGGAGCTTGTTTCAATGCCCAGTTGTTGACTAACCTGAACACAAAGAATTCCAAATATTATTGCTCGTTATTGAGGTAGTTGCTCCACATGAATGCAATCATCCACACCCGGTTGGCCGAAAAACTATCCCGTATCAGAAGCGGTGATTATGCAGCGACTGACTTCATAATCGCAGATGCCAAAGATGCTGACATGGGAGGTGGAATCAACGCCGTGGGATTTGCCGTAGACAAGGGCGGCAACCAAAAGGCAAAGACAGCAGCGGACTATCAGGCTTCAATGATTGAAATGATGGAGTCCGGTCTTGCAGACATCATGCTCACTTCCATGTGGACTGCAGAAGAATTAAACGCGCACCAAGCCTTTTCCGGATCTGACATTACACCAGCCATCCGGCTCAATGATGCGACAGACATATGGAGTTTTCGCGGTGCAGGCTACCGCGATTTGCCCGCCAAACCTTTTCGAACAGCCCGTGTCGAGCAGGCCAGAAAACTCAGCGCTCTGGGACTGTACGCAATTACCTTTTATAATGACCGCGATTTAGATGCAGCAACGCTGGAGGCTTACAGCGCCTTTCGTGAACAAGCCCATGACGTGGGCATGCTGCATTTTTTGGAGGTTTTCAATCCGGCATCTGAAATTAATACCGGCGACTGCGATCTTGGCTCATTTGTCAACGATGCCATCGTGCGCTGCCTGGCAGGTGTGGCAAAATCGGAACGACCGCTGTTCCTGAAAATGCAATACAATGGCGCGCGCGCCATGGACGAACTGGCCTCTTTCGATCCAGGGAACCTGATTGTCGGTGTATTGGGTGGGGCGGCCGGAACCACGCGAGACACTTTTGAACTGGTTGCCCAGACTGAACGATTTGGCGGACGGGTCGCTCTTTTTGGTCGCAAAATTTACGGCGCAGAACATTCAGTTGAACTCGTCAGACTGATGCGGTCGGTCATCGAAGACGGGCTGAGCACAGTGGACGCCGTTAAGGCCTATCACGACATGCTGACCAAAATGGGCATCAACGCGGCTCGCAGCCTTGATGTTGACCTTGAAGTGACCGACCCGATTTTAAAGCCCGAGGCAGAATGATCAGTTTGCAAAACAGACGTGGGATCATCACTGGAGGGACATGGTGCGCCGACCATAACAAGTTGGTTGAAAACTGGCCTAATGAAGAAGAATTGGTCCGCATCATATCTGAAGAAACACGCGGTGGCGGTTCCGCCTGCAATCTTGGCATCGATATCAAACGTCTCGACCCGGAACTGCCAGTGGCCACAATCGGCCTGCTTGGAGACGATGCCGACGGACAGATGCTTCTACAGCAGGCCAAGGCCGAAGGTCTGGACTGTTCCCAACTGATGGTTACGACCGGTCAGCGCACCACCTTTACAGACGCGTTCACCTCTCAAGAATCTGCGCGCCGAACGCATCTTTTTCACGCCGGTGCGAGCCAGGTGCTAATCCCGGATCACTTTGATTTTTCAGATGTCAATGCCAGCATCTTGCATCTCGGCTTGCCGGGACTGCATGCACAAATGGATGGCCCCTGGGAAGGTGAAGAAAATGGTTGGGTCGCAGTATTGAAAAAAGCCAGGGAGGCAGGTCTGAAGACCAACCTTGAACTTTGTTCTTTGCCCGCACAGCAACTGCGGGCGTTGGTTGATCCCTGCCTGAAACATCTCGATTATTTCATTGTGAATGACTTTGAGATTGCAGCGGTTGCGGGGCAACCGACGGACCATGGACAAATCGTCGACACAGAAAACTGCGTCTCAAATGCCCGCAAGGTGCTGGAAGGCACCGACTTGAAACTCGTCATCGTTCACTTTCCACTTGGCGCTGTCGCAGTCTCAAACACCGGTGATTGTGCCATATGCCCTTCCGTCAACGTACCGCCAGAGCAAGTGGAGGGAACAAATGGTGCCGGTGACGCCTTCGCAGCTGGTGCCCTGTATGGCCTTCATCAGGGTTGGGGATTGGATGCAACCCTTCAACTTGCGCATGCCTCTGCCGCTGCATCGATAAGGCATATTGGTACAACCGACGCAGTTGTGGGTTGGTCAGACTGTCTTCTATTGGCATCAGAATTTGGTTGGCGTGATCCGCAGGATTGAATGCATTTGTTGTCAGCGTGCTGTTGTACGTGCGAGGCAACCTGGGTTTTGAAGTGGAATTCTGTCCGAATGAAAGATTATTACCGGCACTCCCTCAATGGAGCGCGTTTGCAAATGAATTATGAGCAAGGGATATAGAAAAGGAACTTTCTTTGAGCCTACAAAAAACCGATCTCATTAATGCTTCCTGGCACAACCCGCCCAAGGTGGTGAGTTGGACAAACGACGTTTTACGGTTCGAAACGGACCACAAGACGGACTTTTGGCAAGACACATGGTATGGATTTCGTCGCGACAATGGGCATTTCCTCGGGCTTGATGCACCGTCAGATTTTTCCGCAACCCTGGCGTTTGAAGGGCAATATGAAAATCTTTACGACCAGGCCGGGATCATGATCAGAATTGATGAGAACAATTGGATAAAGGCCGGGATAGAATTCTCTGATGGTGTGACAAACATATCTGCGGTGGTGACGAGAGAGGGGCGATCGGACTGGTCTGTCAGCGCTTCGCCAGGCCTGTCGGGCACACAGCAGGTTCGGCTTACCCGGATCAAAGATTCAGTACTGATACACTTCCTGAAGGCAAACCAAAGCTGGCAACTCTTGCGTGTTGCACCATTCAGCGAAAGGGATGCCAGGATTGGGCCAATGGCCTGTTCGCCGGAACAATCTGGGCTGTCTGTGTCGGTTTCAGAATTTAGAATTGCTCCGCCAGTCGCCAACCCTCTCCATGGCTGATATTCGAAACTGAACTTGTGGGGCCTTGATGGCAACGCGCGATGCTTGCGAAGTGCTGCTTTGCTGGCGTGCTTTATCCAACCTCATGGTTCCTTGGGAGCCAGGACTGATCTGTGAATTGAAATGAAGGAATTTACATAATGAAAAAGCGCCAACTCTTAACCTCAGGAAAGTCTGTTTCAGAAATTGGTCTGGGTTGCATGAGCTTTGCTGGATTTTATGGTTCAACCACTGAGCAAGAAGCGCACGAAACGCTGACCGCAGCCTTGGATTTGGGAATTGATTTTCTGGACACGGCTAATGTTTATGGCAACGGCTTATCAGAAAACATTATTGGTTCCTTTCTGAAACGGGACGACTCGAAATTCGCAATCGCGACAAAAGGATCGATCTGGAGAGACCCTGACACAGGAGAACGTGGTTTCAATAACAAGCCCGCCTATCTGCGTGAGGAGCTTGAAAAATCGCTGCAGCGGTTGGGACTGGATCACGTTGCGCTGTATTACATTCACCGTCGCGACACCGACGTTGAAATCGAAGCCGTTATGGAAACGCTGTTGTCTTTCAAAGCGGAAGGTAAGATTGGTGGGATTGGATTTTCGGAAATATCACCAGCCTCTCTGCGCCGCGCGGCAGCGATTGGCCCGGTGGACGCAGTGCAAAGCGAATATTCTCTTTGGACGCGATATCCAGAACTTGGAATGATCCAAACATGTAAGGAGCTTGGTGTTGCATTTGTTCCATTTTCGCCCGTTGGCCGAGGTATTTTTGCGACCAGGACACCTGACCTTGCAGATTTTGCAGACAATGATTTCAGAAAAAACACCCCCCGCTTTTCCGAGCCGAATTTCAGCTACAATGTGAAACAGGTGGAAGAATTCAAAACCCTGGCCGCCGACCATGGCACCACTTCCATTGCCCTTGCGATTGCCTGGTGTCTGGCGAAAGGAGATCATTTGCTGCCGATTCCCGGAACGCGAACAGCCGAACATCTCGCCGAATGTGCCGCCGGGAGCGCCTTGAATATGACCAGCGAACTGATGAGCGATATCGAACGGGTTCTTCCTGTCGGCTGGGCGCATGGTGACAGATACACACCTGCGCAATGGATCGGACCGGAACGCTATTGCTGAACCCAATGAATCTATCGGCTTTGGGTTTCAGAGATTTTCGCATTTACATCGGCGGAAACATCTTCGCATTGAATGCGTTGTGGATGCAGCGGGTTACCATTGGATGGATCGCCTGGGACCTGACTGCTTCAGCAAGTTTTGTTGGCTTTATCGCGTTTGTGAATTTCGCACCAACGATGATCACGGGACCGTTGTTTGGTGTTCTGATCGACAGGGTAAGGGTCAAACAAGCCGCAAAGGTGACGCAATTATTGTTGTTCGCCATTGCAATGGCATTTTACCTGTGCTTCCGGTTTGATGCTCTTAATGTGGTGGTTCTTTCCATATTGTCCGGATTGTCAGGGCTTGTGGCATCGGCCCATAACCCGGTGAGAATGTCTCTGGCACCGCGACTCGTTGACCTTGATTCCGTTGCCTCGGTCATCACCATTGCGGCGATCAATTTCAACCTGGCGAGACTCACAGGCCCGGCCCTGGGCGGATGGATAATCGCAGGCTGGGGTGTCGGCACCGCCCTTCTCATTCAAACGCTATGCTATCTGCCCTTCATATTCGCCATATCTCTGCTGCGCCCCAGGGAGAGGTCTTCGTCAAAATCAATCCAAGAACCCTTTTTTGGAGCCCTCATTGCGGGGTTTCGTCATGTCAAGCATCATGCCCATATCGGTCAGGCTCTGTGCGTCACGGGTCTCTTTGCGTTCATCATTCGTGGCACTTTGGAAATTCTGCCTGTTGTAGCCGACGGCGTGTTTAACAAGGGCGCGGCCGGGTTGGGACTTTTAACTTCCAGCGCCGGGCTTGGAGCACTATGCGCTGGGATGACCAAAGCTTTCCTGCCTGGGCAGATTGCGGGACGATTACCCAGACCGGCATTGATCAGCGCATTGGTTGGCATCGGCCTTGTGCCAGTGGTCGGCCTTTCCCATTCGTGGCAATTGACGCTTGGTCTCATTGCCGGTCTTGGCTACACAGCGACAATAGCCGGCATATCGATGCAGACGGCAATCCAGATCGACCTGGATGATGACCTTCGGGGGCGTGTGATGAGCCTTTGGGTCATGGTGGGAATCGGTGCCGCAGCAGCCGGCGCAATAACACTGGGTTTTCTCACAGAGCAATTTGGTTTTTCGCTGGCAGCCTGTTCGATTGGCGGGCTGGGCGTATTTATTTTGGCGCTGTTTCTCTTCCGTAACCGGTGAGACAATAGCAGCAAATCATGTGACGGGAGTGGCAGCGCCATTGAAGATACCCTTGCCGTTTCACAGCTGACAATGTTGAATATAAGGCTGGGCCGGAGAGCAGACGCGGAACTAATTGATATGCGAGCTCATTGAACGGGAATCGATCATCGCGCCTAAATCGTCTGAAACCGACCGAACATAAGGCGAATATTGTGACTGAAACATATGACCACATCGTCATTGGTGGAGGATCTTCTGGTTGC
>CAJQPW010000208.1 GCA_905480295.1 uncultured Rhizobiaceae group bacterium
GCCACTTTCAAAACACTGGGCGATTCCAGCAGCGGCTTCAGCGCATCCAGCGCTTCCCGCAGAGAAATCTGATCTGGATCAAGTCCTTCGCTGAACATGTCATCACTACCGGGTGACCCATCCTTGACGTGGAGCAACGGAATGTAACAAGCCCGGCCGGGAGCCGTTGCCAGTGACACCCCAACCAGTTCGCATTGCATGGCATCAACTGAAGTCGTCTCCGTGTCCACGGCAACCAACCCCAGGTGTTGGGCTTCGTCTATCCAGGTTTTCAGCGCGGGTAGGTCGCGAACCGTTTCATAGGCAGTATTATCGATTTTGGCCGATGACGCATGTGCCGATACCGCATCAGCCAGCGCTGCTGGCGTATAGTGAGCTCCACCACCCACAGGCCGCGTTGCAGCGTCTGCCATCGGATCATCTGCGGCGTCGGATACACTCCCTGCGGCCCGATCAAGATCCGGCCCTCGCATATCATATCCATCAACAGAGACATTGGTGGCTTCCACTTCAGCCGCGTCTGTATCTGTTTCTGCCGCAACACGCCGGGTCAGCGTATTGAGTTCCAACCCCTTGAGAAACGAGATCAATTTGGGCCCATCGACAGGGTGCAGAGCAAAATCCTCCAGTGGCACATCCAATGGGGTTTGTTCATCAAGCGTCACCAGCCGCTTCGAGATTCGAGCCAGATCGGCAAATTCGATCAGGTTTTCCCGCCGCTTGTTCTGTTTAATTTCTGCCGCCCGCTCGAGCAACACTTCCAACGTGCCATATTCGTCCAGCAATTGTGCCGCTGTTTTAGGGCCAATGCCGGGAACACCAGGAATATTGTCCGTGGAATCACCAGCCAGGGCCTGCAGATCGATCATCTTTTCCGGGCCAACGCCGAACTTTTCCCGTACTTCTTCAACCCCGACTTTCCTGTCTTTCATGGTGTCATACATGATGACCTGGGGACCGACCAATTGCATCAGATCCTTGTCTGAAGAAACGATGGTCACGTCACCACCCACTTCTTTTGCTAGCCGGGCATAGGTTGCAATCAGATCATCCGCCTCATAGCCCTCTTTTTCGATACAGGGCAGATTAAAGGCCTCAGTCGCTGTACGAATAACGCCGAATTGTGGCCTCAGATCTTCCGGCGGTGCATCCCGGTTGGCCTTATATTCTGGATAGATTTCATTTCGAAACGTCGTCGATGAGTGGTCAAATATGACTGCAAAATGGGTCGGAACCACCCCAACAGCTGTGTCACGGGCCTCCAGCAACAGTTTCCACAGCATGTTGCAGAAACCGGACACTGCACCAATTGGCAGACCATCCGACTTGCGCGTCAGGGGCGGCAACGCGTGATAGGCGCGAAAAATATAAGCTGACCCATCGATGAGGTATAGGTGATCGCCCTTTTGCATGACGGCTCCGGCCCTTTTTGGATTGTTGAGTTTTACGATGCGCAAGCCGCACGATGAATGCAAGACGACCTCACGCAACCCTCACCAATTTGTAATCTTAGCGTGGGGATAATGTCTTGAAATTGTCATTATTCGTCACCACGTTGGAGTCACGCTGATGACGCATCAGCCTGCTGGACAAAAACTCCCCATTTTTAGTCCAGCGTTCAAAATCACCCTTTTCCCCTCTCCTGAGGTGATTTTGTTACAGCGTCCTGAGCCCTGGATGTCCCTCTGCCAAGTTTGGGATATCCAGGGTTCTTTTTTCTTTCGCGTCGTCACCACAGGCGATAAGGTCGGCCAAAATCAATTGGAATTCGACGATGAGCGCATTAGAAAAAACCCTGGAGAACATCGACTCTCATCTTGATGAATCTCTGGACCGCCTCTTCACCCTGCTGAGAATGCAAAGCATTTCAACCGATCCCGCCTACAAGGATGCCTGCCGCGAGGCCGGTCAGTATCTGGTTGATACGCTCAACGGTGTCGGGTTCGATGCAAGCCTGCGCAATACGCCCGGACATCCCATGGTGGTCGCCCATCACGATGGTCCCGCCGATGCGCCCCACGTGTTGTTTTACGGCCATTACGATGTTCAGCCGGTCGATCCAATCGACCTTTGGGACACCCCGCCCTTTGAACCGACCATGGTCGAAGAAAACGGTACAAAACGTTTTTACTGCCGCGGATCATCAGACGACAAGGGACAGCTCATGACCTTTGTCGAAGCCTGTCGCGGCTGGAAAGAAGCCACCGGGGAATTGCCCTGCAAAGTCACCATTTTGTTTGAAGGTGAAGAAGAATCCGGTTCACCTTCGCTGGAACCGTTTTTGGATGCCGCAGCTGAAGAACTGAAATGCAATATTGCGCTGGTCTGCGATACCAGCATGTGGGACGCGGACACTCCGGCCATCACCACAGCGCTGCGCGGCATGGCATCTGATGAAGTAACCATCCACGCTGCCAGCAGAGACCTTCATTCCGGCTATTATGGCGGTGCAGCACAGAACCCCATTCATATCCTGTCAAAAATCCTCGCCGAATTGCACGATGATTCCGGTGCCGTAACCCTTGAAGGGTTTTATGATGGCGTTGAGGAAACCCCGGACGACATCAAACAGATGTGGGACGGCCTTGGGTTTTCAGCTGCAGAATTTCTCGGCTCCATCGGTCTTTCCATGCCTTCTGGTGAGGCGAACCGGTCGGTTTTGGAGCAGACCTGGGCGCGACCAACCGCAGAAGTGAATGGGATCACAGGTGGTTATACTGGTGAAGGTTTTAAGACCGTGATTGCAGCGCAGGCGTCCGCCAAAGTTTCGTTCCGCCTCGTTGGAACACAAGATCCCCATAAGGTTGCGGCCGCGTTTCGCAAACATGTGGAAGAACGCCTGCCGGAGGATTGCACTGCTTCCTTTGTGAGCCATGGCCGCAATCCGGCAACCCAACTGGATTACAATCTTCCCGAATTGAAAAAAGCCGCTGCTGCGCTGACTGAAGAATGGGGCAAATCCGCTGCCATCATCGCCGGAGGTGGGTCAATTCCCATCGTTGGAAACTTCAAAAGACAATTGGGCATGGATTCGCTTCTCATCGGATTTGCTTTGGCCGATGACGCCATTCACTCACCGAATGAAAAATACGAATTGAAGAGCTTCCACAAGGGCATACGCTCCTGGGCGAGAGTCCTGCAGGCGCTGGCTCAGTAGTCAGCGCGCCGGTTGCAAGGATGCCGCAGCCGGCCCCGGCTTTGCGGAAAGCATGGCCCATTGAGGTCGACGGAACAAAAAGTAGCCAAATCCGATGCGTTGGATGATCGCCCATCCCAGCAAAGGCATCATGGCAGCAAATACGGTCGTTAAGGCTGCCATATTTCCGCTGCCGAGTTCCGGCGCAAACTTATACAGGGTCAGGCGACCAATGATCATCGGCACAAAAAACGCCAGATAGACAACGATCGAATTTGCACCCATGTGGCTCAACAGATTTGTACCGCCGATGCGAACCAGGAGACTGGCAAACGTCACAATCGCCATGGCTCCCATTCCTCCCAACATAAGAGACACCAGCGGCAATCCTGACCAGCCGAGTTGAACCAGCGAAAGATTAATGCAGAACCACAAAGCAAGACCGGACCAGGCCATCATCCGATTCCTGCTGGCCTGTTCGGCAAGTTTGAATATTGGGCCGGCAAACAGGTAACCCGCCAGAAAATATACATAAAAGCTGCAGAACTCATCGATCAGTACCCAATAGGTATCCACCGACACGACGCCCAGTGTGCTTGTTATTGATTGCAGCAGATCAGACGTGTTGATCGGCAGAATCTGTAACACTGCGGCAGCGGCCAACAGCAGCCACGGGGACTTCCTGAACAGTTTGGTGACCACGAAGAACACCGGCAACATATAGATAAACCAAAGTGTTCCAAACGGCTGCACCAGCGTGAACAACAGCGAACGCAAAACCATTGGTACCGTTTGACCATCCGTCACCATGAACGGTGCCCTCATGGCAAACTGGATCAGAACCCAAAGAATGTAGAAATAGAAAAAATGTACGACTTTACGGTCCAGATACAGCCGCCAAGGCCGATCAATGGTGGCTGCCAGAAACAGGCCTGAAATCAAAAAGAAATCCGGCATTCGGAAAGGCTGGGCAAACGCGACCACCGCATGCATCCAGCCGGTATCACCGGTCAATTTCTCGATGCCCAGAGTCGTATGCATCATCACCACAAGGAAAATGCACAAACCCCTTGCCTTATCCACCCACTCAACGCGCGGGGAAGATGCTGTGGAGGTCTCTTTTTGCAAATTTTCTACAAAATCGGTCATGCCCCGGGTTTAGTGGCAAATGAACACCATTTTCTTAACCAACATTCACAGTTCAGTGACAATGTTGGCCATGATCCACACTGGTTAATCGATTCCTTTACGGCTGCTTAAAAGGCTGCCGCTAAACTGAGGCTTCTGTTTACCCTGGTTTCTCTCACGATCGGCCCGATGGCACGTAAATCCAAAACCAAAAACCGCAGCAATGCACGAAAGTCGGCAGGTCAGGATGGCAATATCCATTTGTCCCGCTCTGATCGTCTGTCAACGGCTGCAAAGCGAGCGCCATCAAAGTCAAAGAAAACCCAAAAGAAAGGGTTCTGGCTGTGGCGGCTGATCCGGTTTTTCCTCAAACCCGCGCCAAGACTGGCCTATTGGGGGCTGGTCTTTGGTTTGTGGGGAGGCATAGCAGCCGTTGGCATTATCGGATTTTACGCCGCAAAACTTCCCAATGCCAGTGACTGGGCAATTCCCCAGCGCCCACCGAACATGAAAGTCGTGGCAATGGATGCCAGTTTGATTGGCAATCGCGGCATGACCGGTGGCAAGGCGCTGCGCCTGGAAGAAATGTCTCCCTATATTGCCCAGGCGGTGATCGCCATCGAAGACCGGCGGTTCCATGCCCATTTTGGATTTGATCCGATTGGGTTTTCCCGCGCCATGTGGCGCAATATTTCACAAAAGCGCATGCGAGAGGGTGGTTCCACCATCACACAGCAGCTTGCCAAAAACCTGTTTTTGACCCCGGACCGGACCTTTGGTCGTAAAGTGCAGGAACTGATCCTCGCGGTCTGGCTTGAGACCAAATTCACCAAGGCAGAAATCCTCGAGCTCTATCTCAATCGGGTATATTTTGGCTCCGGTGCGACAGGTGTAGATGCCGCCGCACGACGGTATTTTGGAAAATCAGCCAAGCACGTCACCATTTCCGAAGCCGCCCTGCTTGCTGGCCTGCTCAAGGCTCCTTCAAAATATTCACCAGCCAGAAACCCCAAATTGGCGCAGAAGCGGGCACGCATTGTATTGTTGGCCATGCAACGGGAAGGTTACATCAAGCGCGGTAATATCGACATCAACGGTGTTCAACCGGGAAAACATGCCCGACATTTTCGTTCCGGGCCTGAACATTACGTTACAGACATGGTGGTCAAGCGGGTTCAGGAACTGGTTGGGAATGTGCGTCAGGACATCGTCGTTGAAACCACCCTGTCTCCCTACATGATGATCGCGGCGAATGAGATTTTGAACGAATCCCTTGAGCGCCATGGCAAAAGACGCAACGTAACGCAGGCAGCCCTGGTTTCTTTGGCACCCGATGGTGCCCTCCGCGCGCTGATTGGCGGTCGCAATTACGGCAAGAGCCAGTTCAACAGGGCGGTCGAAGCACAGCGGCAACCCGGATCTGCATTCAAGACCTTTGTCTGGCTAAACGCGATGGAACAGGGCCAAACGCCTCAGACAGTGGTGCAGGATCAACCGATACGGATCGACAAATGGAAACCGGAAAACTACAACCAAAAATACCTGGGGCCGGTAACACTGGCTGATGCATTTGCTGCATCAATCAATACGGTCGCCGCGCAACTGACCGCTGATGCCGGGCCATTGAGAATTGCCAGTACGGCCCGACGGTTAGGGATTCGCACCAAATTGAAGGCCAATGCGTCGCTGGCCCTGGGTACATCTGAAGTCAATCTGATGGAATTGGTGTCCGCTTATGTGCCCTTTTCAAATGGTGGTTTACGGGCGCGCCCCTATTTGATCAGCCGAATAACAACCCACCGCGGCAAATTGCTCTATCAACGGCCAAAACCGTTGCCGATCGAGGTCGTGGACCCTGAAGCGTTGAGCAAGATGAATGCAATGCTGCGGCAGGTGGTCGACCAGGGAACGGGCCGGGCCGCCCACATTGAAGGCCATATTGCCGGCGGAAAGACTGGGACCAGTCAGAATTTCCGCGATGCGCTGTTTGTCGGCCACACGGCGCATCTGGTCACCGGAATCTGGTTTGGTAATGACGACAATTCACCAACCAAAAAACTGACAGGCGGGTCTCTCCCAGCTTCGGCGTGGAAACAGTTCATGATTGCGGCCCTGCGGGATCAACCACCACGGCCCTTGCCGGGCCTGCTGGTCTTTCCTTCCGATCTACCGATTACCATCCCGACAAACCGCCCAATTCCCGGTCAGCAACCCGATGGCGTATCCGATGACCAACAAACTGCAAGTTTGAAACAGCGAATCCAAGCCGAAATCTACAAAAAGCCCAGCAAGACCATCCTCGACCTGATCAACGTAATCGGTGAGTAGTATTTATATCCAGCTGCTGATCTCACGCAGGGGATATTTAGTTATCTTAGGCACTTCCGCATCCTGTTTGGGGTGCCCGACAACCAGCAGAATTACTGGTTTTTCTGACTCCGGACGCCCACAAATTTGATTGAGGAATTTCATCGGCGCCGGTGTATGGGTCAAACTCGCCAGTCCTGCACGATGGATCGCAGATATCAAAAAGCCGGACGCAATGCCGACCGATTCCGGTACGTAGTAATGTTTAATCCGATGTCCATCGCCATCTTCACCCCAGCGCTTGGCAAATATCACGATCAACCAGGGTGCTTCCTCCAGAAAAGGTTTGTTGTCGTCGGTACCCAGATGGGCCAGTGCCTCAAGCCATTCCTGACCCGCCCTCCCAGCGTAAAAGGCCCGTTCCTCTTCTTCGGCAGCATGTCGAATGCGACTCTTAATCTTGGGATCACTGATGGCCACAAAATGCCAGGGCTGTTGATTTGCCCCTGAGGGAGCACCACCGGCCGCTTCGATACAGGTTTCGATAACTTCGCGGGCTACCGGACGGGTTGAAAAATCCCGCACCGTTCTGCGACGGGCCTGCTGATCGCGAAAGTCCCTGGCACCTGCCAAAACGTCAGCATCATCGCGACGATCGAACTCCAGCGGTTCGGTAATATAGGCAAGTGGGTTATCTGATGGTTGGCTCAACGCAGTCTCGCCCCAGTTGGTGACACTGAACGGCGATAAAACAATTTGCAGCGCATGAAAAGGTGGCAGACAAGTGCCACCTCTCCCGGAAGCTCTGATCAGGCGGCTTGCGGCGCGGCACTGCGCACATTGTCATCGACATGGATTTCGAACTTTTCGAAATTTGCGATGAATTTCGACACCAGATCCCGTGCCGCCACATCATAAGCCGCTTTGTCAGCCCAGGTATCCCGCGGGCGCAGCAAGATATCGTCTACGCCTGGGACAGAAACCGGAACTTCAATTCCGAAATTTTCATCAACCCGCATTGCGACATCATTCAGCGATCCGTCCAGTGCACCCTTCAACAGAGTTCTGGTTGCGCCGATCGGCATCCGCGATCCAATACCATAAGCACCCCCGGTCCAACCGGTATTGACCAGCCAGCATGTGGCGCCGTGTTGGGCAATCTTGTCCCGCAGCAGATTGCCGTAAACACTGGGGTGACGCGGCATGAAGGGTGCGCCAAAGCAGGTGGAAAATGTTGCCTGTGTTCCGGCAACACCTTTTTCAGTGCCGGCAACCTTTGCGGTATAGCCCGAAAGAAAATGATACATGGCTTGAGCCGGCGTCATCCGTGCAATCGGCGGCAAGACGCCGGATGCATCGGCCGTCAGCATGATGACGGTTGTAGGATGCGGTGCGCGACCGGTCTCTGAAGCATTTGGAATATAATGCATCGGATAGGCCACGCGGGCGTTTTCGGTCAGGCTCCCATCATCGAAATCGGGGAGATTTGTATCCGGGTCTATAACGACGTTTTCGAGTACCGAGCCCCAGCGCTGGGTTGTAGAATAAATCTCTGGCTCGGCTTCTTCGCTCAGGCGGATGGTTTTGGCGTAACAGCCACCCTCAAAATTGAATATGCCATTGTCAGACCAACCATGTTCATCGTCTCCAATTAGGGTGCGCGACGCATCCGATGAAAGCGTGGTTTTGCCAGTTCCTGAAAGGCCAAAAAACAGGGCACTGTTGTCGTCATTGCCAAGGTTTGCGGAGCAGTGCATGGGCATTACTCCTTTTGCTGGCAGAAAATAATTAAGCGCTCCAAACACAGACTTTTTGGTTTCACCCGCGTATTCGGTGCCGCCAATCAACACAATGCCCCGCTTCAGGTTGACCGCGATTACCGTTTCAGAACGGCAGCCATGACGATCAGGATCCGCACGAAAGCTTGGCAAATTGATGATGGTCATATCCGGTGCGAAACCAGGAATATCGCTCAAATCCGGGCGCCGCAGCAGATGGCGAATAAACAGCGCATGCCAGGCGAATTCCAGATAGATACGGGCTCCTATCCGGTAAGCCGGATCGGCGCCACCATAAAGATCCTGTGCAAACAATTGCTTGCCTTCAGCATGGGATAGAAAATCTTCATACAGCGTGTCGAAATGTTGCTCCGACATGGCCTGGTTGTTGTCCCACCAAACGGTATTTTCGGTTTCTGAATCCCGTACAATAAATTTGTCGGTGGCTGAGCGACCCGTATGCTTGCCTGTCTCAACGGCAAGATTTCCTGTTGCCGTTTCAACGCCTTCGCCGCGTTCCAAGGCCAATGAAAAGAGCGTCTTTTCATCATCATTCCAGCGCAGGGCTGCCAGATTTCTCAGTCCAATAGCTTCAAATCCACTTTGCGCACTGCGCGTACCGGTCTCAACAATCGTCTGGGTCATAACTCAAAAGCCTTCTCAGGTCAGAACGTTTTCAAAATGGTCAGCGGAAAGTTTTCCGATGGCCCATTCTTGATTGACTGCGGCGGACACTATGCAGCCGAATTGGTGATGACAACCTCATGACAGTCTGATTCAGGCCGGTTTTGACCGGTAAATCGATTAAATGAGCAACATTATTTTGCGAGTCACGAAGACCGCTAAAATTCAATCGTTTAGTCTAATTTTGGGTGCACGGTCGAATCTATCCCACGGGGTCATAATTTCCGCGCAATTGTGTCAAAAAGGACATGGAGTCGACAAACCTGTTGTTCTTGGCACGGTCTTTGTTTGCCCTTAAATATCAATAATCGGCCACGCATGGCCTGCCTTGCTAATTCGTTGGTTTAGGAATGAATAAAGTGGAGACCTTTCATGGCGACTATCGCCCTCGTTGACGATGACCGTAATATTCTGACTTCGGTATCGATCGCCCTGGAATCAGAAGGCTATAAGGTTGAAACCTATACCGATGGAGCCTCCGCACTGGATGGACTCAGCACCAAACGACCTGATCTGGCCGTGTTCGACATTAAAATGCCCCGCATGGACGGCATGGAACTGTTGCGTCGCCTGCGTCAGAAGTCTGACATTCCGGTTATTTTTCTAACCTCCAAGGACGATGAAATTGACGAATTGTTCGGCCTGAAAATGGGGGCCGACGATTTCATAACCAAACCATTCTCTCAGCGCTTGCTGGTTGAACGAGTCAGAGCAGTGCTTCGCCGGTCGGCTGCCCGTTCGGAAGGCGTGGTGCGAGAAGACGTCAAAAAGGCCAGCATTTTGGAACGCGGCAATCTGACCATGGATCAAGAACGACACACCAGTCAGTGGAAGGGGCGGTCAGTGACGCTGACCGTCACCGAATTCTTAATTCTGTTCGCTTTGGCCCAACGGCCCGGTGTCGTGAAATCCCGCGATTCCCTGATGGATGCCGCTTATGATGACCAGGTCTATGTCGACGACCGCACGATCGACAGCCATATCAAGCGCCTGCGAAAGAAATTCAAGCAGACCGACGATGATTTTGATATGATAGAAACCCTGTACGGCGTGGGATACCGTTTCAAAGAAGGGTAGATGAGTGACTGAAGCAACGGTTCTGTTTGATTCCGGAGAGGGCACCAAGCCTTCTAAACCGGACTCGCACGAGGCCGTTCCAAAGACAGGCGGCGCAAAACGACAATCGGAATCCGACCCTTTGCCCGACCCCGACCCCGGCCCCGGCCCCGACCGGTCTCCCAAAGGACAGGGCAAACGCTCAATAAAGCGGTTTTTCAGCCGCTACATTTTTTCCAGCCTTACCCAACGCATTATTTTTCTGAATATGGCCGCCCTGATCGTATTGCTTTCAGGCATCCTGTTTCTCAATCAATTTCGTGACAGCCTGATCGAAGCCCGGGAAGAAAGCCTGCTCACCCAGGGCGAAATCATTGCTGCGGCCATTTCGGCCCAGGCCAGCGTGGATACGGATTCCATTACCATTGATCCGGAACGGCTGTTGGAGTTGCAGGCTGGTGAAAGCACCTATCCGATGGAAAGCGAGACCGAAAATCTTGATTTTCCCATAAACCCGGAGGACGTTGCCCCGGTTCTGCGGCGTCTGATTTCTCCCACACGCACCCGCGCCCGCATTTACGATCGCGATGGGCTGATTATCCTGGATTCGGACCGACTGTATTCCGGGGGTCAAATACTGCGTTACGATCTGCCACCCATCAACGAGAAGAAACGTGGTTTCTTGGAAAAATACTGGCTTCAGTTCCGCCACTGGTTCTGGCAGCGGGACCTGCCGCTCTACGTCGAGACTCCTAATGGCAATGGTACAGCTTATAGTGAAGTGGTGACAGCTTTGACCGGCGGTCCGGGCAGTGAGACCCGGCGCACCACTGGCGGCGATACGATTGTATCGGTAGCCGTTCCTGTTCAACGGTTCCGCGCGGTTCTTGGCGTGTTGTTATTGTCGACGGAAGCCGGCGACATTGATTCAATCATTGACAAGGAGCGCTATGCCATCATGCGCGTGTTTGGTGTGGCTGTCGCAGTGAGTGCGCTTCTTTCCGTTCTCCTTGCATCGACCATTGCCAGTCCCCTGCGCCGTCTTTCGGCAGCCGCCGAGCGGGTTCGTTTGGGGGTAAAGAACCGTGAACAGATCCCGGATTTTGCAGATCGCCGCGATGAAATTGGTCACCTGTCAACCTCGTTGCGCGACATGACCGAGAGCCTGTATGGACGCATTGACGCAATCGAGCGTTTTGCCGCTGACGTCAGTCACGAACTGAAAAACCCCCTGACATCCTTGCGCAGCGCAGTGGAAACACTGCCACTGGTCAAAAACGAACAGCAGCAATCCAAACTGCTCAACATCATCACGCATGATGTGCAGCGGCTTGACCGTTTGATCTCCGATATATCCGATGCCTCACGGCTGGATGCAGAACTCGCCCGCGACGATGCTGAACTTGTCGAGCTGGATCAGTTGCTGGCTGGCTTTCAGAACACCTACGAAAACATGGGTGTCAGCGCCCGCCAAAATACGCCGAAATTATCTCTTGAGATTGAATACCCACCGAAAACCACCAATTCGCGGCGCGGTGAAAGTTCGCTTGTCTGGACAGTATCAGGTCACCAGGGCCGCCTGGGTCAGGTGATCGCCAACCTCATTGAAAACGCCCGCTCCTTCACACCCAGTTCTGGTGGTGAAATTTGCATCAAGTTGCGTCGAAAAGGGCCGTTAGCTGTTTTTAGCGTTACGGACAATGGACCAGGAATACCCCCCGAAAACACAGAGCGAATTTTCGAGCGGTTTTATACCGACAGACCAGATGGCGAAGCTTTTGGTCAGAACTCTGGATTGGGGCTGTCAATCACGCGACAAATTATTGAAGCCCATGGTGGAACCATTCGGGCAGACAATGTCGACCCAAGCCTGGGCACCGGCGCTCGGTTTACTGTCTCAATACCTATTTACAAACTACCCACCTGACATGCGATTGAACGACACAGCCAGCCAACATGGGTGCGTTGTCGTGTTGGGGCGCCTTGGGATCCTGATCCTGGGCGAATCCGGCAGTGGAAAATCGGAACTGGCAGCACGGCTCGTCGGGCATTGGCAAAACGGTCAATCCTTCGCCAGCTGGGTCGCAGACGACCGGGTCTATCTGAGCGCCCATGGCAAGCACATCGTGGCCCGAGTGCCTCAACCCATCGCCGGCCTTGCCGAATGTCGATTTTCTGGAATAGTGCCGGTTAAACACCTGCCGACCGCCATTGTCGACCTGGCGGTGTGTCTGCATCCAACGCAGGAGCTTGATCGTCTGCCCGGTCCAGACTGGATAAGCCTCGATGAATCGGCGGCCAGCGTGCCGATCATAAGGGCGCCGCGTGGTGACCCCAACAAGGCTCTGGAATTGGTCGAAGTCCATATTCGGTCGAAAACGGCCCACCCAGCAGCCTAAAACCCGTTTCTCACCGCCGAAAATGCCATATTTTACTTGCAACACCCGACCGGCCTGTGAATATGATGACCGACTACATTTGTAAGGCTCAACAGGCAATAAATGATTGGACTCGTGCTCGTCACCCATGGCTCGCTCGCCAAGGAATTTCAATTGGCCCTCGAACACGTCGTGGGGCCACAGGAACAGGTAGAGCCTATTTCCATTGGACCCGACGATGACATGGAGCAACGCCGTCAGGACATTCTTGATGCGGTGGGGCGGGTCAATTCTGGCTCAGGGACAATCATCCTGACCGATATGTTTGGCGGTACACCGTCCAATCTGTCCATATCAATCATGGAACCGGGACTGATTGAAGTGGTGGCCGGGGTCAATCTTCCGATGCTGATCAAGCTCGCCAGTGCCCGCATGGATGACGACATGGAATCGGCGCTGGAACGGGCCATGGAATCAGGTAAACGCTATATCAACATCGCCAGCCAGGTTCTCGCCGGGAAATGAACGACAAGAGTGCTCCGCAACCGCGTCAGGCCAAGATCGTCAATCAACGCGGACTTCACGCACGCGCTTCGGCAAAATTTGTCAAACTCGCGGAAACCTTCAACGCTGATATTTCTGTCTCAAAAGGGGGAGAAACTGTTGGTGGGACATCGATCATGGGATTGATGATGCTGGCCGCATCCAAAGGCTGCAGCGTTGAAATTTCAGCAACCGGCCCCCAGGCTGACGAAGCGTTGGAATCTTTGGAAGCCCTGGTCGCAGACAAATTTGGCGAAAGCGAATAGGTCTGCTTACAGGCGACGCAACGCAACCCTGTTGACCGCATGGTCTGCACCTTTGCGCAGCACCACATCCGCCCTTTGACGGGTCGGCAAGATATTTTCCCGCAGATTGGCCAGGTTGATACGGTTCCATAGATCTAGGGCAATCGCCTTTGCGGCTGACTCTGAGACTTGGCTGTATCGATGGAAGAATGATTCAGGCTTTCTAAATGCCGTATCACGCAGACGCATGAAGCGGGACACGTACCAATCCTCAATGACCTTTTCATCAGCATCAATGTAAATGGAGAAATCAAAATAGTCTGAAACGAAGGGCACCGAATTTCCATCCTTTGGCAGGTCGCTCACCTGCAGAACGTTTATGCCTTCGAAGATCAGGATATCGGGTTGGTCCACGGTTACGGATGCGTCTGGCACCACATCATAGACCAGGTGTGAATAGACCGGTGCCGCGACATTGCGTTCCCCGGCCTTGATGCGCGACAGGAAGTCCAAAATACGCCGGCGGTCAAAACTTTCAGGAAACCCTTTCCGATCCATAAGATCCTGATTGCGCAACTCCGCATTGGGCAGCAAGAACCCGTCCGTGGTGATCAGATCAACCTTGGGACTGGCCGGCCATCTTGTCAGCAATTCGCGCAATATGCGCGCCGTAGTCGACTTGCCCACGGCCACTGGTCCGGCGATGCCGATTACAAATGGTGTTTTCTGACCCCGCAGATGCAAAAACCGGCTGCGTTGCTTAAACAGACCGATTGTCGATTCCACATGCGAGGCCAACAGACGGGACAGCGACAGATAGATCCGCCGCACCTCATCCAGGGCAATCGGATCATCCAACGCGCGCAGCCGTCGCACCTCCTCCATGGTCAACGTCATTGGTGTATCGGCCCGAAAAGTGGCCCATTCGTCAATGCCGAATTCCAGATAAGGAGACGGCTGATCAAAAAGGTTTTCAGACACTTATTTGGTTCCCTCAGAGCGCGCAGATTTTTCAGCAATTCCCGATTGGCCGGTCCGCCCTTCAAGCTCGCTCATCACGTCATCAAGACTGACCTGTTTCATATTCAAGACCACCAGCAGATGGTAGAGCAGGTCCGCAGCTTCCTTGCGTGTTGCCTCACCATCCTGTGCGACCGCCGCGATAACGGTTTCGACAGCTTCTTCTCCAAGTTTTTCAGCCGCTTTTTCAATACCCATGCCCATCAGTCGTGCCGTCCAGGACGAATCGTCTCCGTGTTGAGCACGTTCTGCAATCAAGGTCTCAAGATCAAAAAGGGTAAACTTGTTCATTTCCGTTTGTACTTTTCGCATGCGTCAGACGCCGTGCGCCCATTAAATTTTTTGACGCGTGGCAATCCCGTTACGCGCCATATGATCCTTCGCCTCGGCGATGGTAAAGGTTCCAAAGTGAAAAATCGATGCCGCCAGCACCGCACTGGCATGTCCTTTGGTCACCGCCTCAACCAGATGATCCAAGGTGCCTGCACCACCGGACGCGATAACAGGCACGCTGACTGCATCTGATATCGCCCGGGTCAAAGGCAGATTGTACCCATCCTGCGTCCCGTCCCTGTCCATCGACGTCAGTAAAATTTCGCCGGCACCTTTTTCCACCATCAAGCAGGCAAATTCGACAGCATCAATCCCGGTCGCCGTGCGCCCACCATGAGTGAATATTTCAAATCGGTCCGGTTCCCCTTTAGTGCTCACCTTTTTTGCGTCGATGGAAGCCACAATGCATTGATTGCCAAACTTGTCAGCTGCACGGGCGATGACATCGGGGTCACGAACCGCTGCGGTATTGAACGAGACTTTGTCTGCACCCGCCAGCAGCAAATTGCGCACGTCATCAACCGATCGCACACCACCACCAACGGTCACCGGCATGAAGCAATGCTCAGCCGTTCGTGTGACCACATCAAAAATTGTATCCCGATTGTCGGAGGAAGCAGTGATATCAAGAAAGCACAGCTCGTCTGCGCCGGCTTCATCATAGGCTTTGGCAGCCTCAACCGGATCGCCCGCGTCAACCAGATCGACAAAGTTCACGCCCTTAACGACACGACCGTCTTTGACATCCAGGCACGGTATGATGCGGGTTTTCAGACTCATCTTGCACCCCTCAACAAATCAAGTGCCTCGCTCGGATCGATCCGGCCATCATAGAGAGCCCGGCCAGTAATAGCGCCTTCCAATATTGCGGCATCATCATGGGTCATGCGTCGGATGTCATCCAACGAGGCCAGTCCGCCGGACGCAATAACGGGTATCGATGTATGCTGGGCAAGTTCCAATGTGCTTTGCCAATTGATGCCTTTGAGCACACCATCGCGATCGATATCGGTAAAGATGAGCGCTGCGACACCCGCATCTTCAAAA
>CAJQPW010000209.1 GCA_905480295.1 uncultured Rhizobiaceae group bacterium
TGGTTGTCGTGGCTTTGTTGGTTGCCGGATATACGATTGCTACCGTTCTGGTCTGGTACGTGTTCGGGGCTGATGACATGAACAAGTATCTGGTGACCAAGCTTGGTGGAGATCCCCGCACCCTGGCTGATGGCTATCCGCGGGTTCATGATATTTTGACCAATAATGCATCCGGTCTTCTCGGCCGGTTTATGGACATCATTCTCAACGAGATTTTTCCCTACCTGATTCTGGGGTCTCTGTTTGGTGCATCAGCCGGTGGCAAGTCGCTGATCAAGCTGGCATTTCGTTGGACGCGCCACCTGCAGGGTGGTCCGGCCCATGCCGCGATTGTTTCGTCCGCCATGTTCGGCACAATATCTGGTGGCCCCATTGTCAATGTGCTTTCAACGGGTGTGTTGACCATTCCGATGATGATCCAGCGCGGGTTCAGCCGGGTTTTTGCCGGTGGTATGGAAGCAGCGGCCTCATCTGGTGGCTCAATCATGCCGCCGGTCATGGGAGTGGCGGCTTTCATTCTGGCTGCCCTGACTGCAGTTCCCTACAGCCAGGTCATCATTGCAGCGATCATTCCGGCAGTGGCCTATTTTCTGTGCCTGTTTCTTTCCGTGGTTTTTCAGGCCCGCAAACAGAATATCAAAGCCATCGGCAAACTGACCGATGAAATGATGCTGTACCGGCAGGACTACCTCAATCTGATCATGATTTTTGGTCCGATCCTGGTCATCCTGTTTTTGCTTCTCACCCCTAAAGAAGCTGTCGGTTGCGGGTTTATCAGCGTGATGCTGGGTGCACAGCCTGTCGCCACAGCAACCGGGTGCCAGGTCGAGCACATGCCGTTTCTGTTAGAACTGGTGCAGAATGCAGCTGGCGATGTCGGAAGCTCCGGCTGGTGGGCGGTTGCCCTGCTTATGGGTCTGCTGTTTCTCGATCCTGAAATGCGCGCCAGACCAAGCAAGTTGCTTGATGCCCTGTCCAATGCGGGCATTTTGATATCGACCCTGTATCTGATGTTCCTGGCCGTCTCGATCATTGACTTCTGTTTGAAATTTACGGGCATTCCCTTCTTCATTTCGCTGGATGTTCTGCAATGGCTGCAGAGTTTGCAGCTGGGATCGGGTGGCTCGGTTTTCTTCCAGTTCCTGGCACTGTTTCTGACAATGTTGCTGGCAATACTGCTCGGCATGGGCATGCCTGCCGTGCCGGCTTATGTGAATGTTGCTCTGTTGATGGGGCCGGTGCTTGCAGGTCTTGGATTGTCCATATTCACCGCCAATATGTTCATTTTCTATTTCGCGGTCGCTTCAGCAATCACGCCTCCAGTGGCACTGGCCGCCTTTGCCGCCGCATCGATAACAAAGGAAGATCCGATGGCCACCGGATTCTCCGCCGTCCGCTCTGGCATTATCATGTTCGTCATTCCGTTTGTTTTTGCCATGTATCCGGAATTGCTGATCATTGAAGACGCGGTTCTCGACCCCAGTGTGACAGGATCGGATATTGCCTATCTGCCCGGCTATGATGGAACGGTAAATTGGCCAGCCCTTGCCTGGCTGTGTGCACGTATGTGTCTGGCGTTGTATTTGCTGGCTAGCGCGCTGGCACGGTTTGACCGCAGGCAACTCGCAACGTGGGAATGGATAACTCGCCTGATGTTGGCGGCGCTGATCATGTTTTCTGACCCGTCGGTCTACGGCCCGGCACTGGTGGCGGGCATCGCGATACTGGTCTTCCACACCATGCAGGGGCGAAAGGGCCCGCCGCTTTCAGAAGGACAGAGCGCCTGAGTATTTGCGGAAGCCTATGGAAACAGCGACTAGCCGATTACTTCGTCCGAACGGTCATCGGTTTCTCCAAACCGTTTCAGTACAGCCGGTTTGGTCCCCTCGTAGACCCGTTCAAGATTTTCGGCGATTTTGGCATTTTCGCGTTCAAACAGGCAATTGCCCTGCATGTCGGAAGCGACGATGAAGGGACCCATATTGTTGCATTTCAGAACCCACATGGCCTGAGCCAGACCGAGCTCTTCGCGCCAGTGAACGGCTTCGACATTTTCGACACCGCGACCAAGAAGTGCGCCAGTGCCATAGCCAACTGTCGACAGGTAGATGGCGCCATTGGGAACGAAAAAGTCCTTATAGTTCTGTGAACTCATTCCGCCTTTGCCGATGATCAGCTTGGCCCCGGACTTGGCTATCCATTCGGGCAACCACTTTGCAAACCGGAATGAAGCAGTTGCCGTGACCGCACCCATCACAAAGGAACCATCTTCACGAATCGTTGCAGCCGGTGAACAGTGAAAATTGGCGGCGCTGTCGCGGGGCAGTTCCATCGGGATATTTGCCTGCTCTTCCAACGCGCGCTGATAGACCCCTTCGCGGGCTGTATACATCAGGCCGTCGAGGTGCACGATGTCGCCGAGTTTAAGTTCCGCAAGGGCCTCTGCAGTGGGTGTTGTCGATAGTCGGATGACGCGCGGCTTCATTCTGCGGCCTCCAGAATAGTGTGTCCGTCCCAGTCGACCGTTTCACGGCGCTGGTAATCGGTAAACCAGTCAGGATCGGTGCGATATTCAACGCGGCCATCCCCGTGAATACGGGCAACAGCGCGACGTGAGGAAAGGCAGAACGCATGTACCGACATCTGCATGCCACCAGTGTGGCAGTAGCCCACTTCGATGTTGCAATCGATGACCATGTTCTTGCCGACAAAGCCCATGGCGCCCATGCCAATGGAATTTCCCATCTCGATGAACTCGTCTTCCAGTGCAGCAATCTTAGCATCACTGTTGCGAGATCCGACCGTGCGCAGACAGGCGGCCCGTTTGCCAAGCACCATGCACGTGTCTTTCGAGCCGCCAAGGCCGATGCCGATAATTGCCGGTTGGCAGGCAAGCCCGCGCTTTCCAAAAGCGACCAGGCAGTCGAGATAGAAACGTTTTATTCCCTCAATGCCATCGCTGGGGAACAGCATCCTGTAATCGGTACCGAACAGGCCGCCCTTGTGGACGGTGATCAGATCAATCCAGTCGGCTTTCTCACCTTCTACAGCGGATGGTTCAAACCCATATTCGATCTCGGGTGCGCCGATGCCCACATTGTTGTCATGGTCCGTGCGCCACAGGGGGTGGACACGGTTGGGTCGCAGCGGCACGCCGTTTGTCGCGTTGGCCGTGGCCCGGCGCAGGGCGGTTTCAAGCGCCACCATGCCGCCTTCGATTTGCGCATCATTGCCACTTTTTACGTACCAACGCGGGCAGCCAGTGTCACCGCACATGGCACGGCGGTCCTGTTTTGCCGCTTCGTAATTTTCCAGCATTGCCTGCAGCACGAATGACGATAGGTCCCCATCTTCCGTTTCAGCGGCTCGTTTGAGACCGGAAAGATAGTCCAGCGGGATCTCGATTGCCGCCTTGTCCATCAGCGTTTCGGCGGTCTTCTGGATCGTGTTGATTGGTATCATTGTGTCGCCACCAATGTTTCGGGTTCAGCGGGGTCGAGGATTGTTTCCCCCGGTCGGACCATTGTGAATTCCACAGCCTGCTGCGTCATTCCAACACTATCGCCCTGCTTGCGGGCAACAGTAAAGGTTGATGATTCCAGATCTCCCTCATCGGGAAAGTCTTCGCGGTGATGTGCGCCACGGGAATTTTCCCGTTCCAGGCCAGCCAGAGTAATAACCTGCGATATATCAATGAGTGAACGCATGTTCAGCCAGTCATGCCAGGTCAGATTGAATGCCAGATTGGTGCCGTCTATCCCGCTCTGCATCAACGCTTCATCAATCGATTGCAACTCCTTCAGTCCGCGCTGCAATCCCTTTTCTGTACGCATCACACCAACATGATCCCACATGGCATTCTGCAGATCACCGCGAAGCTCATGAACCGGCGTGGCAGGTTTTGACAGGGGATGCATCGCTCGGTCGATTTCAGCCTGCAAAACATCTTCATCAAGATCGCGCAGAACCATGCCATTTCCGCGAGCAATATCCTGCCCCATGATATCACCGGCAACCCCGCCATAAACTGTAGAATTAGCTACGCCATTGCCGCCCAGGCGGTTGGAACCATGGGCACCGCCCGCGTCTTCACCCGCGACGTAAAGGCCCTCCATCTCGGTGCGCGTATCGGGGTCGACCACAACCCCGCCCATGAAATAATGGGCGGTGGGTACAACTTCGACCTTGCCGCCAGCAAGGTCAAAACCACAATCGGCGCACCGCTTGACCATGCCCTTGAATTTTTCGCTTACCAGATCCGGGCCTAGATGGGCCATCGAAATGTAAACCCCGCCGTTGGGAGAAGAATTGTTCTTCCGCATTTCAGCGTAGATCCCGCGACTGACAACGTCCCGCGTGGCCCGGTCTCCCTTGGCGTCATAATCAAACATGAAACGATGATCAGCACCGTTGAGCAGGTGCCCGCCTGCACCACGCAGACCTTCTTCCAGAACCGTTCCTGTCATGCGGGTATGGTCCCCCGCCAACAGCCCGGTTGGATGGAACTGCACCATTTCCATATCGCGCAGGGGCAGTCCGACACGCAGGGCCATCGCCAGCCCGTCCATGGTCTTATCGCCCGAAGGGGTATGATATTTATACATTGTCGGACCACCGCCGGAGGCCAGCAACACGGTTTTGGCGCGAACAAGCCGAAACTTACCGGTGCGCATGTCGATGAACAAAACCCCGGCCAGCGCGGAACCGTCCTTTGTCGGAATCAGTCCGATTGCACGGTGTTCCTGCAGCTTTTCGATGGGCCTCGACAGCACCTGTTCCATCAGGCGTGAAATGATTTCAATACCCGTCAGATCGCCTTTGTGTACCGTGCGGTCTGCAGTCTGACCCGCAAAGGCCTTTTGATGCAGGCTGCCATCCCGGTTGCGGTCAAAAAAACAACCGATTTCGTTTTCCAATTCGGTGATGCGCTCCACGGCCAGTTTGCATAACTTCCAGGCCATGTCCTGATTGGGAAGCCATTTGCCGCCTTTGATCGTATCCATGAAATGACGTTCGATGGTATCACCACCGCCGAGCGCAACATTGTAGCCGCCCTGCACCATGCGGGTACAGCCACATTTCCCGATCAGGCCTTTGACCGCCATTGTAATGCGGCTGCCCGGTGGTGCTGACTGCTGGGCATGAAGGGCGGCAAACAGGCCCGCTCCCCCTGATCCGATGATCAATATGTCTGTATCATGGCGATCTACAGAAACCATTATAGTGCCCTCAGGAAGAACAGAGTTGAAACCGCGAAGGCGAGCGCCACGGCAAAGGCAGCGAGTGTTTTATGGACATCGGTCCAGCGGTTGCTGACAGGACGTGCCCATTCCAGCACCAGAAGCCGCACACCTCCAAACAGGTGAACGGCCAGCAGAAAAACCAGACCATACTCGGCAATCTTGACCAGAGGATGCGCGGTGAACTGCAGAGCGTCGGCCATTGCCGCGCGGTCGGTGAGAGCCAGCGACAGCAGCCAGAAATGGATTGGCAAAAACAAGACCAGTCCAATTCCGGACAGGCGATGCAGCATATATGCCAGCCACAGGCGATGCGTTCTTGCTGGCTTTTTCATGATGCCAGCTCGGCAAAGGTGACGGCCCATACGGCACGAGAACCAAGTATCAACAGACCAATGCCCGTCGCAAGCGTAACAAGGTCCAGTGCTCGACCACGCAGGTTGGCCCATTCGTGCAGGATGACGCGAAATCCAATTGATCCGTGAACTGACACCGCAACGACAAACAGACCATAAAAGCAGAACCAGGCGACGCTGCCCTGGGTACGTTGCAGAATTTCACCGACCGTCAGACCATCCTGAATCGCATAGATCATCATGGCCAGATGCCCGATGACCAAGGGTACCATGACCAGGGCCGTCAGGCGCTGCAGCATGTAGAGACGCAGGTTCAGCATTGGGTTACCATTTCAGCCAGGATTTTGCCGTTTCCCGTTTCAAGCCGGCAATGGCCTTCATCGGGTTCAGCTCATTGGGACAATAATGGGTGCAGGACCCCATCGAGTGGCAATTGTGACAGCCATCGTTTTGGGATACCGCATCGAGCACGGTTTCGTGCCCACCATCGCGCTCGTCATTGACCAGTGTCCAGGCCCGTTGCAGGGCGGCGGGTCCAAGATAATCGCCATTGCCGCTTACCGTGTCACAGGCGGCGTAGCAGATCGCGCAGTTGATGCATTCGATGCCTTCATTGGCGATGGTGCGCTGCGCCGTGGTTGTATCGACGGGAACAATGGCATCGTGACGGGTTGCACTGGGATGATGCACCCCTTCCGCCTTTGTCCATTTGTCAAAAAACGGATCCATGTCGGTGACCAGATCCTTGATGACCGGCAAGTTTCGCAGCGGGGCAATTTGCAGTTTGCCGTCGACCGCTGCCTTTTGAACGTGGGTTCGACAGGTCCATCTCGGCTCGCCATTGACCATCATCGCACAGGACCCGCACATGCCGACCCGGCAGGCGAAGCGATAGGTCAGTGTGCTATCAAGATTTTGCTGAATATAGCTGACGATATCGAGCACCGTCTGGCTTTCCTGACGTGGCACGTCGAACTGCTGAAAAGTGCCAGTTTCATCGTCGGTCTGCCGCCAAACGGATACGGACAAAACATCGTCTTTGCTGGTCAACCGTCTGTTCTCCAGAATTCCCTTCCATTTCTATACAGGGATCACGGATTTACTCAACGGAAAGTTATGTCGCACCCGTTCACGTGTAAAATTTGAGCGCAACACCGAGGAAAAGCGTGCCCCAGACGACCATATTGACGAAGGAACGAACCATGCCACCGTCTTCTTCAATGTTGATGTTGAGCATGTTGAGAACGGCGTTTCCCGGCAACAGGAAGGTTTGAAGGATGAGTTCAAGGAGTTTCATTTTTTGTTCCGTTCGTTGGTCTCATCGTGGTGTGCACCGGTATTCCACGGCCGCCAAACCGGTGGATTGATGGTGGGGTCGATTGATCGTGAAAGCCACAGGCTGGTGGCAATGCGTCGCGCCACGTGGGCAACGGCTGGTCGGGCGGCAGGCTCAATGCATTCCCGGAGCGTTTGGTCAAACAGGTCCAGCCAGCGCTGAAAATCGAGATCCGACACGGATCGGATTTTCTGATGGGCAGGAACTGGCTGACCTTTATATTCTCCGGTTTTCAACAGTACCGAGCGCCAGAACGTCTTCATCTTACCAAGATGAGCGTCCCAGGGCGCGGTCATGTTGTGTTCGAAAAGAGGGTGCAGTCGCTCATCACGTCTCACCTTGCGGTAAAAAACATCGACCAGATTGTTGACCTGGTTTTCGGAGATGGAGGGATGCAGAGGCTCCCTGATGGCAATACGTTGGCTCATGATTTTAACATTCATATTAAATGTATCTTTTAATTTAATCCAAAATCCGATAAAAGCAATAAACAAAATGAATGTTTTTTGGAGACAGCCATGCGCCTCAATCAGGCCAGCGACTTTGCCCTTCGGATCGTCATGCACCTGGCAACAGAAAACGAAGCCGTCACCATCGATTCGGTTGCCCGGCATTTGGGGCTGGTGAAGTCCCATGTCATGAAAATTTCTGCCAAACTGACCCAGGCTAACATCATTACCGCTCGCAGGGGCCGGGTCGGCGGCATTTTGCTCGCACGGGATCCATCGCACATTTCCGTCGGTGAAATTGTGCGTCTGGTTGAAAATGACTTTGCCGTTGTCGAATGCATGAAGGGTACACTTTCAAACTGCACGTTTTTGCCGGGATGCCGGCTGCGTCATACAATCCATGAAGCAACACTGGCTTTCATGGCGGTTCTGGATCAACAGACAATTGCGGACATCACGGTCCCTGCATTCCCCCCAAGTGGTGATGCAAATTCAGTTTCGACGTGATACGCAGCGAGCAGGGAACCGGGTCTCGACATCAATCAATACAGGAACCGCTGCGATGAAATTGACCGACTACAAGGCGTTGACATTTGATTGTTATGGCACGTTGATCGATTGGGAATCGGGCATGGTGGCGGGGTTGAAACCCCTGACAGACCGGGTGAACCCAGCACTCAGCAGGGATCAGATCCTGGAAGCCCATGCGCGCCATGAATCATCACAACAAAAGTGGACACCAAACTACCGCTACCGGGATCTGCTGCCCATCGTGTATAAGCGGTTGGCCGAAGAATGGGGTGTCACGGTGACCTTGGAGGAATGCAATGCTTATGGGCGCAGCGTTGAAAACTGGCCGGCTTTTCCCGATTCTGCAGCTGCCCTTGGTTATCTCAAACAGCACTACAAACTGGTCATTTTATCGAATGTTGACAATCAGAGTTTTGCCCACAGCAATGACAAGCTCCAGGTTACATTTGATTCCGTGATCACCGCGGAGGATGTTGGCTCCTACAAACCGTCTGACCGAAATTTTGAATACATGCTGGAAAAATTGAGTGCGTGCGGCATTGAGAAACACGAAATTCTTCACACCGCTGAAAGCATGTTTCATGATCACGTACCGGGCAAACGTCATGGATTGGCCTCGTGCTGGATATACCGCCGCCACGATAAAAAGGGGTTTGGAGCAACCATGAATCCAGGTGAGCTGCCGGACACCGACTTCCGGTTCAACTCGATGGCAGATCTGGCACAGGCGCATAGGGATATGCTGGGCAGTTGAACTGTTGTCATATTTGACTTTATGCGTTCTGCGCCAGCATGCCTGCCAATCCCGGACTTGCGGGTAAGATAAGGCTCGCTGTTTTTGGCCAATTGCACTAGGTCTCAGCGATGAAAAGATCTTGATGGCTGAAGCCTTTGTTTGATTCACTTCTGGAACTTACAAATCTACCGGCGTCGACGCTAGGTTTCGTGGCACTGGCTTCGCTGGTGGCAGGGCTCGTACGCGGTTTTGCAGGGTTTGGCTTGTCTGCCGTCATGTTTGCCTCGGTTGTCACGTTGTTGCCACCGGTCGAACTGATCCCGATCACTTATATTCTGGAAGGTCTTGCCAGTGTGGTGATGTTCCGGGGTGGAATACGCGACGCCGACATGAAAATTGTCTGGGGCCTGACAATATTTTCTGCCATCGGCGTGCCGCTGGGCCTTTATGCAACCACAACGGTCGACCCTGATTCATCCAAACTTGTGGCTCTGCTGCTGGTGCTGGGTCTGACCCTGCTGCAATTGTTTCAGATACGCGCCGCTTTTCTTGCGACCAAGCCTGGCCTGTATGCCACCGGGCTGGCGTCTGGCATTGCCACCGGACTTGCATCCATTGGCGGCATGGTCGTCGCCCTTTATGTGCTGTCGCAGGAAACGGCGGCACGACAGATGCGGGCGTCGCTGGTGATGTATCTGTTTTTGACGATGTTCACGTCGATCATCTATCTGTTGCTTTACAAAGTGATGACCATGCAGGCGGTTTGGCGCGGTATAGTCTTTGGCCCCATTATGCTGGTTGGTGTTTTTGCAGGAAAAATGCTGTTCCGCCCGTCTTTGATCCAGTTCTACAAGACGTTTTGCCTGTTGTTGCTGATTTCCCTGTGCCTGGTGGGCCTGACCCGTCAGATTTTTTGACGGGCCAATTTCCTGTCTGCCGAGATTTTTGGCAGCTCAGATGGGCAGCTTCGGTGTAGCTTGCGGCGATCCTATTCAACGGACCGGAGAACATAGACCGGACTGGTCCACGCCTGCGTGCCGTCCTCCAGTGTAACCCGGATGTAAAACGGGTTATCTCGTCCGGCGTCAGCGGAGAGCGTGCGTTCCAGGCTGACGGTCGTATGGGGGTTTTGATCGGGCAGTCGGAACACGCTGATGCTGCGGGGCAGAATGTCTGACGCGTCAAGAACCGTGTCCTCATAACCGATGTCATCGAGTTGCAGCGTTTGGTTGATCAACGGCGTGTTGATCGACAGGCTGCCCTGACTGCTGTTGTCCAAAGTCGCAATGAATCCCGCGCAGTTTCCTGTCGTCACGGACTGCCATTTGAGGGAAGAATCGCCGCTGGCTTCCAGCACCTTGTCCCGGTTGAAGAAATTAATGGCCTGGGTTGCGGTTATCTTCGCCTTGTCGAAGGTCGCCGATCCGTCCCATGGAACGGCTCTGAATCGGCCCCTGTATTCAGCACCGGTCCACATCACTGCAATCCGGTCGCCAAGGTCTGGACTGGCATATGGCCGGTAACATTCAACGTGATCCAGACCGTTGAATATATCAATGCGCCGGATCGGTGATGCTGCTGTAATAGTGACTGATAATCTTGCATCACCAGATGGCAGGTGAACGATGTCTCCCATCATGGCGCTGGAGCAAGGCGCTGTCCGGCCGTTCTTGTTCAGTGCCGGGTCGTCCTGATAACGGGTTGCGGGTTGATCAAACGACATCGATAAATCGATATGCATACGGCCGCTGGGGCCGCCCGTTGTGGCATAGTGGTGGCGATTGTTGATGCATTCGATCAGCGAGTTTCTCGTCAGTTCCGGCATTACAAAACACGTCAGCCCGCCAACGGCACCAAACCAGCCAGCCCCGGGATAACTGGCCCCGGGACGTCCTTTGTGCCCATCTGAATTGCCGATAATGCCGACACGGTAACCGTTTTTAAAGGCGTCCTGAACCAGCCATTCAAACGTTCCCCACGCCGAATGAACCTCGACGGACTTTTCAAAACGTCCGTCATGGGCCATTGAAATGTCGGCATAGCGGCCACCGCAATGGGCGAAGCAGATCACGTCCCATTCTTCGTGTTCGGCAAAGGCTTCAAACAGTTCCTTTGCGGTATCACAATCGGTTTCGATATCGCCCCGGTCTTCAATAAGCGCGTGGGATGAGCGCCTCATGACCCGTCCTTCAACCGGGAAATATACATTTCTGTCACCCCCCAGCGCCGTGTTGCCGGACCACTCATAGCCAGGCAGCGTGACAAACCTCCCCGGTTCGTTGAAATGCGCTGTCACCTTGTTCAGATCCTGCCAGAAGGTTTCCGTCATCTGGAAATCATTGCCCTGGTGGGCGCAGGCATCGAGAAAGGCAAGGTCCCGACCGAAGGCAAAATAGTCGGCCGCGCTGTTGGTGCCCAATGTTTCGTCGGACTGGCCGTGCAGATCCCCCCAATAGCTCAGCAATTCCGGTTCGGCGCTTGCCACACCGGGATTGCTGCGCACCACCAGTTCACCTTCTGCGGTATAGAGACCGACATCAAATACCCCGGCCTGGGTTGCCACCAAACCGTCGATTTCATGAGTAAATTCACCCAGGGTAAAGTCGATATGCTCGGGCAAATTCAACAGGCCGTAATCGGATTTTGGAAACAACCGCATCTGCGCTTTGTTTGTCGGATTGCCCCAGGTGTCTTCGGCCTTCACCTTCAGCGTGAACGGCTTGCCGATAGCACTGACAGTGGGCACAACCGCGACCCAGTTTTCAGGTTCCCCGGGCGCGATCTGAATCGCCGGCTGATCAGGCAGGGTCTGGAAATTATAGGTGGCAATCGGATCAACCAGAACACGAAACTCAAACCGGGATTCACAAAATGTCTGCAACCGCATGCCAGGTGAGCCCTGATCAGTGACCCCAAACCGCACGGTGATTGTATCCCCTTCCTTCATGAAGCCCTTGACGACCTTGATCTGCAGCGTGCGGTCCCAGGGACGAATATTGCCCTTGGGGTCAAACCGGGCTTCAAGAATTGCGTTGTTGGAGGCCTCGACCTGGGTGAAGTTTGGTGCTGTGCCATCTACGAATTGTGGATTGGACTGGTCGGTCGCAAAGCGGAAGGCGATGCGCAGGCTCCCACTGTCATCAATGCCGAACCGACCCGCGGTATACGTCAGTGTGAAGCTCTGATAGCTGCCGGCGTCAAAAGCGCCTGATTTGTCCAACACCGCAGTGCCCAGAAGATTGGCAGATATCGGCTCACGCAGCGATCCGTTATTCAGTTCAGGAGCAGTCATTTCAGGCATGGTGGCAGGCATCGGAAATCTCTCGACAGGGAAAAGTGTGTGTGAATTTTGGACGTGTTTTTAGTGTGACGCGTTGAAACCGACGTTCGCTCAAATCCCTAGGTTCAACTTGGGTTTCCAGAACGGGCGGAACAGTTCGATCTTTGGGCAGCGATCCATCACCACTTTCATACCTGCCTCTTCGGCAATGCGGGCGGCCTCTGGGTGTTTCACACCGATCTGCCCCCACAAAACCTTGGCGCCGATCGCAACGGCTTCACGCGCCACATCGGGCAGGTCTTCAGCCCGGCGAAACACTTCAACCATGTCCACCGGCCGGTCGATGGATTGCAGGTCAGGATAGACTTTCAGGCCACGGATCTCGGTCAGATTCGGGTTGGGATTGACCGGGATCATGTCAAACCCGGTTTCGTGTAACACCCGCAGCACACCATAGGAAAACTTGGTCTTGTCCGGGCTGGCACCGACCATGGCAATGGTCTTCACCGACTTCAAAATGCCCTGCAGATAGGCCTCGCTATAGGGCTCGTCGTGATTGATGGCGGTCAAGATATATCCTCCTGCGGAACAGCGATGTCGGCTTTCAGTTCATGGGGCTGAAGCGGATCAAGAAACGGGTTTCGATATAGGCGATCATGGCTCTCGACGCCGATTTCCAGCACGCAATCGTTGGTGGGTCGTGCCACGCACAAGATGACGTAACCATCATTGAGCTGTCTGTTGTTGAGCGCCACCTGGGCCTGCTGGTTGACCGATCCGCTGACAAGTTTTGCAGCGCAGGTGATGCAGCCGCCATATTTGCAACCGTAAGGGAGATCGACCCCCTGTGCGCGCAGACTGTCGAGCAGGGGCTTTTTTGCATCGACATCAAATCGTGCGTTGTTGCGGTTGGCGAGGGTGATGGAATGGGTGTTCAAAGCCAGATATCCGACGTGCAGTCGCCACCGGGGTAGCGGGTTTCATGACAGCGCGACGGGCCGTTCGGCTCCTTGCCGAAATCGACAACAAAATCCTTGTCGATCTCCATGCCGCCGCTTTCGGTATCGCAATTGACCATCAGCATGCAGCCGCCATTTGTGCGAATTTCGGGATAGAACTGATTATCCCAGGTGGAAAACAGCGAGGTGGTTACGTAAAGCCGCTTTCCGTCCAGAGACAGCTGGATCATCTGTGGACCGCCGGTGACTTTGACTCCGTTGACCATCGGCGCCTTGTTGAGCAGGCCACCCATCCAGACCTGTCCGGTCAGTTTGGGGTTGTGGGGATCAGAGATATCATATTGCCGGATGTCGCCATGCAGCCAGTTGCAGAAATACAGGAAGCGGTCATCCATCGACAGCAGGATGACCGATATCACGCCCGGAACCGGTATCGGCCACTCCGGATGCGGCTCGTTTTCCACGTCAATGATCTTTTCCCACTGCCATTGATCAGCGTCATCTTTCCACCAGTGAATGATATTGGCGGAAAGGGCTGCGCCGACAAATCCATGGGAACTCGCCGGATCGTGATGAAAGCGCACTTCGAGAGGAATCAGCCCGTCTTCGCCGAGGTAGAACGTCTGTTCAGGTTCTTTCTTTTCAAAGTTCCAGAAATGGATTTCCCGGCCATATTTGAGATGCCCGACTTCTTCCAGATCGAATCCCGGCATGAAAGTGTTTGGTGCTGCCCATTCTGAGCTGACCATGACATTGTGTCGTGGCTGGTACCAGAAATCGTAACCAAACTTGATGTCACCCATCGAGTTCTCCCAACGGCCAACAATCTCGAAATCCTTGTTGAGATGCAGATAGCCGCCCGGCGCATTGCCCTGGGCATCACCCAGCATGGAAATGATGATTTCCGAACCCAGGCAGTGAATGGTGTGAGGCGCTGACAGGTTGGTCTTGGCTTTGATTTCAGCACCATCAATAACCTTGAACAGGCTTGGATTGCTGGGGTCTGTTGCACAGTCAACGATGTGCAGGTTGGAAGATCGCACACCTGGTACAATGAGATATTTTCGCTCCATGCCGGCGTCACCATGGCAGGAAGAGCAGGCATTCCATCCCATGTGGTGCAATTCATCGCCAATGCCTGGCATTTCCAACCGGCTCACGACCTGGGAATAGGTCGGGCTTTCGCTGTCGGCATCGATGGTCACGAGGTAGTCGGGTTTTTGAATTCCAGTGCCGGTATAAATGGCGATTGTGTAGAGCAGCTTCTCCTGTGGAGCTTGCATGGCTTCAGCGGGTGAGGCGTATCCAGGGCCGCAACAAGGTTCAGACATCCGGCAATCTCCAGCATGGTGCATTAAGCAATACCGGAAATGTTACCCGCAGTCGGGCAATGCGCCAATGGTGAAAATGCCGCCGGTGTAGATAATATGCCGGCGATCGATATCAGGCGGGAAGGCGGTTACAGCGCGCTGTTTAAGACCGAATTCAGGCGGCGTCCGAATTCCGAAAGATCGGCAGGTGCTTCACCGTCGAGAATACGAGCCTGGTCCAGCAACAGATAGGCGGAATCCTTCAACAATTCATCGCCCGTTGCTCCGTCGCGATTGGCCCGCTCGGCGAGTTTTACAATGATGCCGTGGCTCGGGTTGAGTTCCAGAATGCGCGGCATTGCGGTTTTCAATTGCCCGTGTCTTTGCAGGATGCGTTCCAAATTTACATCCATGTCACCATCGTCGGCGATCAGGCATACCGGGCTGTCGGTGAGGCGTTTGGATGGTCTTACGTCTTTGACGATATCGCCCAGTTCAAGCTTGATAGCGGCAATCAGACCATCAAGCGCCTGCAGGTCAGGCTCGTCCTTTTTGTCGTCGGACTTTTCTTCATCGGTGATGGAATCCAGATCAGCCGCGCCGCGGGTGATCGACTTGAACGGCTTGGCTTCAAACTCGGTGACATGCTGTAGCCAGAATTCGTCAACCGGGTCGGCCAGCAACAATACTTCGATGCCCTTGGCCCGAAATCCTTCCAAATGCGGTGATTTGATGATTTTCTCTGCGTCGTCTCCGGCGATGTAGTAGATCGCTTCCTGGCCCTTTTTCATCCGTTCGACATAGTCGGCAAGGCTGATCAACGCGTCTCCGTGCGTTGAAGAAAAGCGGCAAACTTCCAGAATTTTCTCCCGCAACGGCCCATCTTCAACCAGTCCTTCTTTGAACACCGCTCCAAAGTTTTCCCAGAAAGAAGCAAAGTCCTGCGCATCTTTGGTTGCTTTTTTCTCTAATGAACTGATGACTTTGCGGCTTAGCCCGGTGCGGATTTTAGCCAGTTTCGGATCGGTCTGCAGCATTTCGCGGGAGACGTTGAGAGACAGATCTTCTGAATCAACTACCCCCCGGAGGAACCGCAGATAGGCCGGCATCAACCCCTTGGCGTCTTCGGTGATGAAAACCCGGTTAACGTAAAGTTTGACGTGGCTCTTGCGCTCCGGTTCGTACAGATCGAACGGCGGTGAGGAGGGGATGTAGAGCAGGTTTGTATAGCTGACGAGACCCTCCACCTTGTTATGCAGGGTCATCCACGGCTGGTCAAAAGCATGGGCAATGTGGTGATAAAATTCCGTATGCTGCTCTTCACTGATATCCTTTGGCGCACGGGTCCAAAGCGCGGATGCCGCGTTCAGCGTGTCCTCGCCCAACGTCACCGGGAAACCGATATGGTCGGAATAGGTTTTGACGATATGTTGAATTCGGGCGTCTTCCAGATATTCTTTCGCTTCCTTTTTAAGGTGAAGGGTAACCGTGGTGCCCCGGCTGCCGCGTTCAGCAGGTTCAACGGAAAACTCGCCCTTGCCGTCAGAAGACCACAACCAGGCCACGTCTTCTCCGGCTTTGCGCGTCAAAACGTCAACGGAATCGGCAACCATGAAAGCGGAATAAAACCCGACACCAAATTGTCCGATTAAGCCAAGGCTTGCTGATGCGTCATCAGTTTTTGACTGTGCAGATTTAAGCCCCTCAAGAAAGGACGTGGTTCCGGATCGGGCAATTGTACCCAGCGTTGCCAGCAAATCATCACGGTTCATGCCTATGCCATTGTCGGAAATGGAAAGGCTCTTGGCTTTTTTATCAATTGCGATTTCGATTTTGAAATCGGGATTGTCGGCTGTCAGCTTGGGATTCGTGAGGGCTTCATAACGCAATTTGTCACACGCATCTGAAGCGTTTGAGATCAGCTCACGCAGAAATATCTCCTGATTGGAGTAGAGCGACCCCGCCACGATATCGAGAAGTTGACCCACCTCCGTCTGAAACGAATGGATTTCCTTGGCCGCAGCATCAGTCATAGTCTCTGTTCCTCTCATCGCTGTGTTTCCACGTCAGCGAAATTGTCATTCACGGCTGATCCGACCAGCCGGTACAGTTTCATTTGCCAGCATATAAGAGTGTCTGCCGAAAGCGACAAGACCGATTCAGCATCACCGGGTTAAGACGGGTCACGGGCGAATTTGAGCTGTGATCGCAGCAACAATCTGATCGGTCGTTGAATCGATATCAACCGCGATGGCGCGCTCGTCCGCGGACGGAACCTCCAGCGTTGCAAACTGGCTGTCCAGCAGGGTCGTGGGCATGAAATGTCCCGTACGTTTTCCCATGCGATCAGCGATCAGCTCTCTTGAACCTTTCAGATAAATGAACAGCACCGGCAGTCCCGCAGAGTCGGTGATGCGCTGTCGATAGGCCCGCTTCAGTGCAGAGCATCCACCAACGACCAGGCCTTCTCTCTGGCTTATTTCATAACCGAATCTTTCCAGCCATGGCCATCGATCGTCATCTGTCAACGGATCGCCACGGCTCATTTTTTCGATATTGCTTTCTGGATGAAATTCATCGCCATCAAGAAATTGTCCTCCAAGGGTATCGGCCAGCGCGGCCCCGATAGTCGATTTTCCACATCCGGCAACACCCATGACGACAAACAGTCGGATGCCCTGAAAATCGGTCGTTGATTGCAATTCGGCCATGGTGCGGGAACTCTGTTTGATCATCTACCGCAAACAACAAGGTGTTGGTGGGCAAAGGGTCTGTCCTTTCAAGTCTCTATCAACCGACCCGAGAGTTCAATGTTGAACTTGCGCGATGGTGCAAAAGAGGTAGTTTGCGCGCAACAGTTGGATGGGAGCCAGTCATGCGCGCGATCGTGATTCATGAAGCCAAGGATCTTCGGATCGAAGAACGTACCTTGGGTGGTCTGGAACCAGGCCAGGTGGAAGTAAAACTCGCAGTCGGCGGCGTATGCGGGTCGGATCTGCACTATTACAATCATGGTGGATTTGGGCCGATCAAGCTTCGCGAACCGATGGTGCTTGGCCATGAGGTATCAGGCCATGTCCAGGCATTGGGTCAGGGTGTTACCGGATTACAGGTGGGCGATCTGGTTTCGGTTTCGCCGTCTCGACCCTGCAATGCCTGCACCTACTGTCTTGAGGGGCGTCAGAACCATTGTGAAAACATGCGCTTTTACGGTTCTGCCATGCCGTTCCCCCATATTCAGGGCGCCTTTCAGGAAATCCTCCATGCTGATGCCGCGCAATGTATTGTTGCCAACGGGTTGTCAGTGGGT
This sequence comes from uncultured Rhizobiaceae group bacterium, assembly GCA_905480295.1. Classification (GTDB taxonomy): domain Bacteria; phylum Pseudomonadota; class Alphaproteobacteria; order Rhizobiales; family Rhizobiaceae; genus Pseudahrensia. The sequence goes on from CAJQPW010000209.1 coordinate 17,508, forward strand.
GAAGCCGCCATGGCTGAGCCGCTGGCGGTGACGTTGCACGCGACGCGCCGTGCCGGTGACATGCTCGGTAAGACGGTTCTGGTTACAGGCTGTGGGCCGATCGGTTGCCTGGCAATTTTGTCAGCCCGGGCAGCTGGAGCAGCGACCATCGTTGCCACAGACCTTTCCAAGAATGCCCTCGCCCATGCATCGGCGGCCGGTGCTGATGTAACGATCAATATGGCAGACAGCGATGATGCCCTCGCGCCTTACAATCAGGGCAAGGGCCGATTTGATGTGATGTTTGAATGCACCGGAGTTCCACAGGCCCTTGCCGCTGGCATCGCAGCAATGCGGCCGCGTGGCATTGTCATGCAACTGGGTCTGGGGGGCGACATGAACCTGCCGATGATGCAGCTGACTGCAAAAGAGCTGGATCTGCGCGGATCGTTCAGATTTCACGAAGAATTTGCCACCGCCGTTCATCTGATGGTGTCGGGTCATATTGACGTCAAACCGCTGATCTCTCACACATTGCCGCTGGGCAAGGCAGTAGAGGCGTTTGATTTAGCCTGTGACCGCAATCAGGCAATGAAGACCCATATCGCGTTTTCCTGACAGTCAACAAACGTTCATTGGTATCTGCCGGTTTAAGGTCGGGCGCTGATTTCTAACCATCAAGCAGGGCCGCTGCCTCGGCAATAGCCTCGCGGGTCTGCTGCAAATCCGCCTCAGTCAGAGCAAGCGACGGGTACAGTTTTCCAGGAGCTTTGAATATGCCACGCGCCCGCAACAATGTGTTGAACCGTGCGTTCTTTTCCGCATCGCCGTTGAGCCAGGAACGGTAATCCCGCACCGGATCGGCGGTGAAAACAACATCAAACAGGGTTGGATCGCCGACGATCTGATGGTCGTGACCAGCGTTGCTCAGGCTCTGGCTCAACACATCCATAATGAACTGGCCATTGGCGCGGATTTTTTCATAGGCACCATCCCGTCGCAGGATTTCCATCGTCTTGAGCCCGGCGACAGAGGCCACCGGATTGCCAGACAGGGTGCCCAACTGCATCAAAAATCCTTCGGGACCGACTTTTGACACATCAAAGTGGGCCATCAGGTCGGCGTTGCCAGCAATGGCCGCCAGTGGAAATCCACCACCGACGATCTTTCCCAGAGTGCATACATCAGGGGTGACACCGTACAATTCCTGCGCGCCACCATAGGCAAAGCGAAACCCGGTGACGATTTCATCGAAAATCAAAACGATGCCATATTTATCACACTCCTGGCGCACGGCCTGAAGAAAACCGGGTTCAGGTGGGACGACTCGTTGCAGGGGCTCGACAATCAAGCCTGCAATTTCGTCTCCCTGTTCTGCCAGCAGTGAGCGCAGAAACTCGATATCATTGAACGGCGCGATCAGCATCGCATCCCGAACGGCTTCCGGAATACCGGCAGAATCGGGAACGGCCAGCGGAAAGTTTGACAGTTTGGTTGGTGCCAAGCTCATCTGCGCTTCCGCTGACATGCCGTGGTAGCCGCCTTCAAATTTGAGGATTTTCTCACGCCCAGTAGCTGCCCGGGCGAGGCGCATGGCATACATGTCGGCTTCACCGCCCGAAGTTACGTACCGGACCTGCTCGGCGCAGGGGACGGCCTGACAGATTTCCTCAGCAAGTTCGATACCGGCGCTGTTGTTTGCAAAAAAAGTCAGACCCTTGCCAATCTGTGCGCGGACGACGTCCTGCACTTCTTCGTTGTCATGACCAAGCAACATCGGACCGGACCCGATCAAATAATCGACATATTCGTTGCCGTCTTCATCCCAGACCCGCGAACCCTTGCCCTCTCGAATGATGATGCCGGGGTCGAAATTTCCAAAGCCACCACCCGGCAAAACCCTGTTGGCGCGTTCTATCCAATTGTCCTGCATTTTCATCACTTGATCCTATTCGATAACCAACACGGGGTCTCCGATCGCATCGACGTCCGGTTCTACGCCATGCCCTGCGAGGGACGGTGGAACGGCCTGGCCCTGATTGTTCCTTGCACCCTGTCCGGGGAACGGATCCAAATCAAGATGGTAATGGCATAACCACGATGCCAGCCGGTTGGCCGGCGGGGTCGAACTGGCCAGATGAATGGCAGCGGTGTCGGCTAAAACCGTGCCTCCAACGTCTTCAATGTGCATCTGCCAGCCCAGATTGACACCAAGGTCACGGATCCGTTTTGCCTTGGTCAGACCACCAACCCGGTTTGGTTTCACTTTAACCCCTTCGCAGGCTGATCGTTTCCATGCGTCGAGATGGTCAGCAAAACTGTGCAGGCATTCATCGAGCATGATCGGGTTGCTCACCCGCGCCGCAACATGGGCGCATTCACCCAGGGTTTCGCAAGGTTGTTCAATCCAGTCATTGCAGGAGACGGAATTGAGGACCTGAATTGCCACCCCCGGTGTCCAGGCGCGGTTGACATCGAATGTCACCTGTTCTCCAGCGGGCAGGCCGGATGAGATGGCATCAATGCGCAAAATGTCGGTTCCCACATCGCTGCCGCCCACCTTTGCAGAATGGGTGCGGTATCCCTGTTTAGAGGCTCGATTTATCAGGGCCAGCATTTCTTCAGGGGTTCCGGTTGAAATCGAAGAATTGACGTTGACCGGTTCCGCGGCGCTGCCACCGAACAACCGCCACAACGGCATGGTGGTGAATTTCCCCAGGATATCCCAACACGCCATATCGATGGCTGATTTCACATAAGCGTGGCCGGGCAGGGTAATGTCCATCACGCGGTTGAGATCGTCCAGCGCGCAGGGGTCGTGGCCCAGCAGTGCCGGCGTCAGGCTCTGTAACCCGGCGCGGACACCTGGACCATGGGCGGGCAGATAGGTCTGCCCCCACGGGCAGGATTCTCCCCAGCCGGAGAGACCTTCATCGGTATCGATTCGGACCAGGGTCGAGTCCAGCCTGTCGAACCGCAAGCGACCACCTGACAGGAAATAGGGCTGGGTCAGTGGCAGGTCCAGCTGCCAGGCTGTGACGCGGGTAATTTTCATACGCCGCGGCCATAATGAGCCACCGGCTCGCCTAACTTGGCCATGTCAGGCTCAACACCCAGTCCGGGTAAATTTGGTGAGGTGGCCCCACCCTTGCGGACCGGCGCGTCAAACTCAGCGATGGGTTTTTCGACCATGGAGCGGGTATCCAGCGCACAGCGCAACATGTTGCGCGGCGTCGACTGGGCCATGTGCAGGACCGCAGCAAATGCGATTTCCGATCCCACTGTGTCCTGAATCGAGGTGATCAGTCCGGCCGCTTGTGCGATGGCGCGCTGACGGCAGCTGGGAGTCAGCCCACCCTGTTTTGAGATCTTCAAACCGACGCCATCACAGGCGTCCTGAGCAATGGCGGTCATCAGATCATCATCAGTTTGAACCAGTTCATCAAGCAGGATCGGAATGCTGGTCCGTTGCCGCACACTCATGGTTTCACGCCAGGACGCACAGGGTGCCTCCAGTACAAAGTCGAGACCATCCGGCAACAGATTTAGCCCCAATTATTCATCATGTCGGTTGAATTGGTTGGCGGGCATGGATCAAGCTGTTGGAATAGCGTATGATTTTGGTGTTTGAACAACATCATTCGCCATCAACGGAAGGTCCGGCCCGCCATGCAAGAAGATACT
>CAJQPW010000210.1 GCA_905480295.1 uncultured Rhizobiaceae group bacterium
GCAAGACCGCCTTGATGAATTCCCATTCAAGATCACTCATGTCTGATCGCGCCATTTGTCTGCTCCCACCCGGTGTTCGCCCGAGAGTGAATCACAAACCTATGTAGAAAAACAAGAATTAATGGGTGTGCTGCCTAGCCCTTTAACCCGTATCAACAGAGAATTGGGCGACCGTCCCACATAATGAACAGATGCTTAATGGTTAAGGCGATGCAATCGTTTGTTAAGCTTACCGGATAACCACGAAACTTTGCCTTCAGAGCTGGACTTGCCCGGCTTTTCAGACCAAAAGGAAGCGGGAAAACCTGTGCTGATGCCAATCGGCATGCCAGGTTGAGACGCCAATTCGAGTGTGATGATGAAGAATTTTCTGTTGCAGTTTTTTACCTGGTGGAACGGTCAAACCCTGGGAACCCGTTTCTTTACGTGGCGCAAGGGCCAGCGGGTTGGTGAAGATGAATATGGCAATACCTATTACAAAAGTGCAGATGATCGGCGTTGGGTCATTTATGCCGATATTGCAGAGCCCAGCCAGATCCCCGCAGGATGGCATGGATGGATCCATGGCCGTGTGGATACCGCTCCTTCTGATGAAAAATATGCGAACCGGGACTGGCAGTTGCCCCATCGCGAAAACATGACCGGTACCGCCGGGGCCTATCGACCAAAGGGTGCGCTTGCCAGTCAGGAGAAACGTCCTGATGTTTCCGGCGACTACGAGGCCTGGAGCCCCTGATCTTGCAAAAGCAGGTCTGGGATACAACGAGCTATCAACGCGACACGGGATTTGTATCCGTTTATGGTGAAGGCGTGCTCGACTGGCTGCGCCCGGTCGCCGGTGAACGCATCCTCGACCTTGGATGTGGCGACGGCGCGCTGACCCACAAGATTGTTGCCAGTGGCGCGGATGTACTGGGCGTTGATTCCAGCCCCGGTTTCATCGAAACGGCCCGGGCAGCGGGTCTTTCGGTTCAACAGGTCGACGCGCATGATCTGCAATTTGAGCAGGAATTTGACGGTGTGTTTTCCAATGCCGCTTTGCACTGGATGTTGCAACCTGAGACGGTTGTCAAAGGGGTTGCCCGCGCATTGAAGCCCCAAGGTCGATTCGTTGCCGAATTTGGCGGTTTCGGCAATGTTGCGGCGCTGACATCGGTCATGCGTGCGGTGGGTGCGGAAATGGGTGGGGATACCGACCTTGCCGCCCCATGGTACTTTCCCACGTTCAGTCAATATTCCAGCCTGCTGCAAGCGCATGGTTTTTCGGTCGTCGAAGCCACAACCTTTTATCGACCAACGCCTTTGCCAACTGGCGTGCGCAGTTGGCTGGAGGTCATGCGTGCGCCGTTTTTTGATCAGTTTGGTGACCGCCGTGAAGAAGCCTATGCCCGGGTGGAAACAGCCTTAAAACCAGCGCTGTGCGATGTTGAAGGGCAATGGATTGCAGACTATGTACGCCTAAGATTCCGGGCACAATTGCTTTGATTGCCCACCGGTCTATCGATATTGGGTTTATCTTTGCCATAATTTTCAAGTAAAAGGCTGTCAGTCCTTGGCCCGAATCTACAAACCAATGAGCAAATTTCTTCTTACCCCTCTTGTGGTTGTAATCGGACTCGCCCTTGGTTTGAGCGTGGCCCATTCCCAACGCATCCAAAACCGCGTCGCCGTGTTTTCCGGAATCGACAAAATTACCGGCGTCACGCACACCTTTGATGTCTATATCGATGAGACCGTGAAATTTGGTCAGCTGGAGATCACCCCACGGGTCTGTTTCTCCCGTCCGGTGACCGAGGAGCCCAAAACCACATCCTTTGTCGAAGTTGACGAGATTACGCTGGATCGCCGCATTCGGCGTATCTTTACCGGATGGATGTTTGCAGAAAGTCCTGGCCTGAACGCCATCGAACATCCGATTAATGATGTTTGGCTGGTCAATTGCAAGCAGACTTCAGATGTTCCCGCACCGCCATCTGCCCCGCCGCTGCAGGCCAACGAATAACGCAACAACTTGCGTTTGGTGGCCCGACGGTTCCAGTTTGGGTCAGATGTCCCGGACTGAACCTGATCGGTCGATGGCATAGAAATCGGCATCCACCTGCAGCGCCTGATCCAACAATTCTTCATAGCGGGATTTCGGGATTTCCAGGGCACCAAACTGGCTCAGATGGGCGGTGTTGAACTGGGTGTCGAGCAAGCAGAAGCCGCCCGCTTTTAACCTGTCGACGAGGTGAACAAGGGCGATCTTTGACGCGTCGCGGGCGCGGGAAAACATGCTTTCCCCAAAGAACGCCCCACCGAGGCGAACGCCGTAAAGCCCCCCAACCAGGACCTCGTCCTTCCAACATTCCACGCTGTGGCAATGACCCAATTTGTGCAACTCCAGATAGAGGTTTGCGATTCGGCCATTGATCCAGGTTTCAGACCGGTCCGGGGCACTTTCAGCGCACAGGCGAATGGTGTCTTCAAACGCCGTATCGACACGAATGTCGAACGGCTTTTGCCGCACGGTCCGGGCCAGACGACGGGGGATGTAGAAACTGTCGAGCTCAATGATCCCGCGCATTTCCGGTTCAACCCAGAACATGCCCGGGTCATCTGCCGACTCGGCCATGGGAAAAATTCCACACGAATAGGCTTTGAGCAGCACTTGCGGTGTGATTTCCAGCATCAGATCATCGACACCGGACATCGGATCAACCCATCTTTTCCAGGTAGTTTTCCAACCAGTGAATGTCGTAGTCGCCGGCAATCACATCCTTGTTGCGCACCAGATCCTGAAACAGGGGCAGGGTGGTCTGAATGCCACCGACAACAAATTCGTCCAGCGACCGGCGCAGCCGGTTGAGACATTCTTCCCGGTTCCGGCCAACCACGATCAGTTTGCCAATCAAACTGTCGTAATAGGGCGGCACCTTGTAGCCGGTGAACACGCCTGAATCGACCCGCACGCCAAGGCCGCCAGGTGGATGGTAATAAGTGATCTCACCGGGGGAGGGAACAAATGTACGCGCGTTTTCCGCGTTGATACGGCACTCGATTGCGTGTCCCTGGAAACGAACGTCTTTCTGGTCGAAAGACATGTCCTGACCGGAGGCAACCCGCAACTGCTCGTTGACCAGATCGATACGGGTGATCATTTCCGTCACCGGATGTTCAACCTGCAGCCGTGTGTTCATCTCGATGAAATAGAATTCACCATTCTCGTAGAGAAACTCAATGGTTCCGGCGCCCGAATACCCCAGATCACCGATCGCATCGGCGCAGATCATTCCGATCTTTTCACGCTGTTCGGCTGTCAGGGCCGGCGAGTTCGCCTCTTCCAGAACTTTCTGGTGGCGGCGCTGCAACGAACAGTCCCGTTCGCCGAGATGAACCCCTTTTCCCTTGCCATCGCCCATGACCTGAACTTCGATGTGACGGGGTTTGCCGAGGTATTTCTCGATATAGACAGCGTCGTCGCCAAAGGCCGCTCCGGCTTCGGAACGTGTGGTCTGCAACGCAACCTGCATTTCGGCGGCGGAATTCACCACCCGCATGCCGCGACCACCGCCACCAGACGCGGCTTTGATGATGACCGGATAGCCGATATCTGCAGCGATGCGCTTGGCTTCGCTGTCTTCGGTAACCGCACCGTCAGAACCGGGCACGACGGGAATTCCCAGCCGCTGTGCGGTTTGCTTGGCCATGATCTTGTCGCCCATGACCTTGATGTGGTCGGAGGATGGGCCAATAAACGTGATGCCATGCGCTTCCAAAATCTCGGCAAATTTGGCGTTTTCAGACAGAAAGCCGTAGCCGGGATGAATGGCGTCGGCGCCGGTAATTTCACAGGCGGCAACGATTTCGTGCATGTTGAGATAAGAATCTCGCGAGGAAGGCGGGCCGATGCAGACGCTTTGATCTGCCAGGCGCACATGCATTGCGTCGGCGTCAGCGGTTGAATGGGCCGCCACCGTTTGAATGCCCATTTCCTTACAGGCGCGCAGAATTCGCAGTGCAATTTCACCACGGTTGGCAATGAGTACCTTGTTGAACATTAATGCTAACGCCTATTTCAGAGTGATCAGCGTTTCGCCAAATTCAACCGGCTGGCCGTCTTCGACGTTTATGGCCTCGACCACACCGTCATGAGTCGACGGGATCTGGTTCATGGTTTTCATCGCTTCAACGATCATGATGGTCTGACCGACCTTTACGGTATCGCCTACCTTGACGAATATGTTGGCGCCCGGTGCGGGTGCTGTATAGGCGGTGCCCACCATCGGGGATGTTATCGGTGTGCCCGAACTGGCTTCGACGACCGCTTCAGCGGGCGCTGCAGCCGAAGCGATTGGCGCTGCAACGGCAACCGGGGCAGCAGCAACGGGAGCGGCGGCAACGGATGCAACAACAGGAGCGGCGGCCGCCGGTTTGCGCAACAATTTCAGGCGCAGGTCACCTTCTTCGACCTGTATTTCGTTCAGATCACTCTCGTTCAAAAGTGATGCCAGTTCGCGGATGAGATTGATATCAATCGCTGATTTTTTAGCTGCCATGTTGGCGGGCCCTTTTTTTATGTCCTGCACTGCAGGTTACTGTCTAATGCTCAACTTTCCAAATGGTCTGACAATGCTTGCAGACCAAGAGTGTAGCTGGCCGTTCCAAAACCACAAATCTGCCCCAAACAGGCGGCAGCGATCATCGAATGATGTCGAAAACTTTCCCGGGCATGAATATTCGATATATGGAGTTCCACCACCGGGACATCAACGCCCTTAATCGCATCATGCAGGGCCACTGACGTGTGGGTGTACGCGCCGGCGTTGATGGCCACCGCGCTACCCTGTTGGCCCGCCTCGTGAATCCACCCCACCAATTCCCCTTCGGAATTGCTCTGCCGAAAAACGATGTCGATGCCAATTTTGGCAGCAAAGTCCATGCAGTCCTGTTCCACGTCCGCCAGAGTCTTTGCGCCATACACGCCAGGCTCTCTCTGACCGAGCAGGTTCAGATTGGGACCGTTCAAGACATAAATTGGTTTGTTGTGATCCGTGGCCATGATTTTGCGAAATGTTTCAACGGGGGGCGAATGTCACCTTGATAGGGGTGCCATGCCACAGGATAACGCATTGGTCGATAAAAAACGGTATATAGGCCCTAAATACACACGGTTTTGCCGCACTTTCGAACATTATTGATCTTTTCGCGCAAAACAGCCTGTCCCAGAGCACCAAACACGACCTCATCGCCGATCACATAGGATGGCGTGCCATTAATGCCGAGGCCGGTCGCCAGTTCGTTGGCTTCGCGAAAAGCACCGAGAACACTGCTCTTTTCCGCTTCTTCGTTCAATGCATTGATGTCGAGGCCCATCTCCTGAGCAACACGCATGGCGCGGTTGCCGTCCTTTTGTCCCGAACTGCCCAGCAGCTGGTTGTGAAAGGCGCCGTATTGTTCAGGAAACAGACGATAAACCGCCGTCGAGATGCGGCTGGCGTCGACCGAGCTTTGGCTGAGAATTGGCAGTTCTTTCATCACAAACCGCAGATTGTCGTCTTCCTTCAGCAGCGCATTCATATCGTCCATCGCCCGTTGACAGAAACTGCAGTTGTAATCGAAAAATTCCACGACAGTGACGTCGCCATTGGCATTGCCAATGATGCCCTGATTGGGAGAATTGAAGATAATTTCCGCATTGTCAGCAAGCGCCTGTGCCGCCCGTTCCTGCGTCTCCTTGCGCTGTTGTTCTTCAAGAGCTTGCTGAACTTCCAGCATCAATTGCGGATTGTTCAACAGGTAGTCGCGGATGATTTTCTCGATCGCAGGACGGTCAGATTCCTCCAGTGCCACCGCGGCAGTCGTCGGCAACAAAAGAGCCAGTGCCACAGCAAGCGCCCTGGAGAATTTTTGAATGTGCAATGTGAGCATGTTTAATCTTCTTTCTGTGGAACCGCCGTCGCCGGGACCTGGTTTACTTGACTGAAATGATGTCCTGCGACCTGAGCCAGCCCGGCTGACCGCGTTTGAAACCCAATTGAGCCCGTTTGGCATATTGTATGGCCTGGGCCTTTTTTCCGGTTCGGATGGCATATTCTGCAGAAGCCAACAAAGCACGCGCTGTTTGTCCTTTCCGGCCGTAAGCGAGAGCGAGATATTGATATCCATTGATCGCAGTTGGATCCCGGGAAACCCCTTTGCGCAACTGAATGATGGCTTCGTCGAGATTTTTGCGGCTGCCGCTTTCCAACAGGGCATGACCAAGTTCCACGCGAAGAAAGCCTGCACCGGCCTTGTCATATTTGACAGCGCGTCTGAACGGGCCAACGGCGGCGGATGCTTTTCCCGACCTTAGAAGAATTTCCCCCTTCATTTCATTGACATACGCATTCTTTGGGTCGCGTTTCAGCAATTGGTCAATGAGCGGGATTGCTCGTTTGGGCGAGCCATAGAGGTGAGCAAGAATGGCGCGACCGTACAGTCTTGCATCCGGATGCAGCTGTTTTCCGGCGAGCACGGCACGGGCATATTTACTGTTGCCGATATAGGCGGCAATCTTCGCCCTGACCATATCGTGTCGGCGTCGCAAACCAGCTCCAGTCTTCTTGTTGAAATACTTGCTTGATTTCACCGTTGTCTGCAGCGTCGCCAACCGTTCATTGGGGGTCGGGTGACTTTGAAGATAAGGGTCGACCCTGCCACTCAAAATCGATGAATTGCGTGACAATCGACGAAACGTGTCCAACATGCCTTTGCCGGACTGGCCGGTCTTTTGCAGCAGGCTAACGGCTGTCCGGTCGGCGGCGGATTCTTCTGAACGTCGATATTTCAGGATATCGCGCAGCGCGAATGTGCTGCCGCTGGCCGCGAGGCCAAAACCGGCCGACCCGACTTGCGACTGCCCGGTAGCAGCACCCGCCGCACCGATGGCAAGACCCAACAGTGAGGTCCACCTGGAAATGCGGGTTGCCGTTTCGATACGTTCCCTGAGCCGGATCTGATGGCCGCCAATCACATGGCCCAACTCGTGGGCAACGACGCCAATGACTTCACTGGGGTCCTCGGCCTGCAGCAACAGGCCAGTGTTTACGAACATGCCGCGACCACTGACAAAGGCGTTGAAACTGCTGTTATTGACAATGCGGTAATCAACAGAACCGCGGCGCAGGCCTGCCGCCTTCATCAGCGGGCGGGCAATTTCCTTGATCAGGGCTTCGATTTCCGCGTCTCTGACCAGCGAGATGCGGGCTCTTTGCGCCTGCGCCGATGTCACCGGAAGCACGAGCTCGATCAAAAGCATCAGGCAGGTCAGGACAGGAAGTGCAATTGAGGAGCGGGTTGAGAATTTCAAACTATACTCGATTCTGCGTTACGACTTGGGGTCTTGCATGGGGCGCAGTTGGTGTTTAGCGCTGTGTGAAGTGACTGTCATTTCAAATCTTTTAATAGGGCGTTTCCATGACTGACCCGCAAATTGCAAATCAAATTTTGTCGATCAGATCTAATGTCGAACCATTTCACGCCATGGACGTGTTGGCAAAGGCTAATGCAATGCGGCAAAATGGCGCTGACATCGCCTATCTGTGCGTCGGTCAGCCGTCCGCTCCGCTGCCGGCTGCTGCCCGGCAAGCGGCCGTGAACCACCTTGAGGGCAGCGCCATTGGGTATACCGATGCAGCCGGCCGCGCCGATTTGCGGGAACGGCTGGCCCGACATGTTGAAGAGGCCTATGGCACAACGGTTGATCCGCCGCGGCTGTTTGTCACCACAGGATCTTCAGCGGGCTTCATTCTCGCCTTTCTTGCGCTGTTTGATCCCGGCGATACGGTCGCCATCGCAACGCCTGGATATCCGGCTTATCGCAATATTCTGAAGGCTTTATCACTCGATATCGAAGAGATTGAAACCGTCGCGGAGGAT
>CAJQPW010000211.1 GCA_905480295.1 uncultured Rhizobiaceae group bacterium
CCGGAAGGTCTCCGCCACAAGCTGTTCTGACCGGAATTAAAGGCTGCTATCGCCGTGTTTACGGCTCCAGAAACGCCGTCTGGCTGCCAGGGCGCGCAAATGAAGCGATGAATCGCCCCGAAAGGCCAGCGCTTCGTGCACATCGCCGCGGCTGATGCCCATATCCATGAGCACCCAGTCTTCCTGCTTCAAAAGGGTCGCGATTTCGCGGTGCTTGCGCTGCCTCACAATCCATTTGCGCAGACCCCGCAGAAAATCCTGGGGGCTCGGGATGAAGATGAAAGTTTTGCTGTGGTGTTCGGTATAGGCCATCGTCTTTCTCCGATTTTGTGTGGTGACAGACGTTATATGGACCCCCTTGCATCATTTAACCAACGAATGTTATTCATCATATCCATCAAAGTTATAAATGGATAAAAAGAGCCATGTACTCCCTGGACACCGACCAGCTGCGCACGTTTTTGGCGATTGAACAAACCGGCAGTTTCACCAAGGCTGCCAACATCGTGGCCAAGACCCAGTCTGCCGTATCAATGCAAATCAAGAAGCTGGAAGAAAATGTTGGCAAGCAATTGTTTCTGCGGCTGGGGCGCAACATCCAGTTGACCAGCGATGGCCACAAACTCGTCGCTTACGCGCGGGAAATTATCGATGCTTCAAACCGGGCGATGGCCGCATTTGATGAAGAGGCCTTGCGAGGCAATGTCTATCTCGGCACGGCGGACGATTATGCAGAAAGATTTCTGCCCACCATTCTGGCCGGGTTCTCAGAATCCAATCCGTTTGTCGAAGTCAGCGTGGTCTGCGAGAACACCTATGGTCTGAGACAGCGCATCAAGTCGGGAGAACTGGATGTTGCCATTGTCACCCATAATGAGGCGCGTGAGCAATCGGAACTGATCCGCCGTGAACCGCTGTTATGGGTGACCTCTGCCCGTCACAATATCCACATGCAAAACCCGCTGCCGCTTGCGTTGGGCAGTCCGCATTGCATCTGGCGCGAGGCTGCAATGAGCGCGTTGAACGACGCCAATCGTGAATTTCGCATGTTGTATACAAGCTTTTCGGCAACCGTTGTGGGTTCTGCGGTACTGGCTGGGTTGGCTGTTTCAGTGCAGCCCGAGTCCGCCCTGCGCCCCGGCATGCGTGTGCTGACGGAACGCGACGGTTTTCCCGAACTGGCCCAGGCCGAGATCGGTATGTTGCGGGGACGGCGGGAAAGGAACACCGTATCCGAAGCGCTGATCAGTCACATCAGGCAAAGCCTCGACGCCATATATGTGCCCGATTATTCCGTCGATGCACCCCAGGTCACACTGGAATCGATCGCCTGGCCCAGCCGGGGAGACAAAACATTGGCGCGAACCCGGTGAATTGTTCGCGATTGATTATAGACCCCTGATCATCGCGTGATAAAAACAGCCATGAATGATTCAAATTCGAACAAATCTGCGTCTTCAAACGCGCTCGAAGTCACGGTCACTGAACTGTCGGGCCGACTGAAGAAAACCGTCGAAGACACATTTGGCCACGTGCGTGTGCGCGGAGAAATATCAGGATTTCGAGGCCCTCATTCTTCCGGTCATTGCTATTTTTCGCTGAAGGATGAGCGCGCCCGGCTTGAGGCCGTTATCTGGCGTGGACAGGCGGCGAAACTCAAACACATGCCCGAAGAAGGATTGGAGGTCATTGCTTCCGGCAAGCTGACAACTTATCCGGGCTCATCAAAATATCAGATCGTGATCGACAATCTGGAACCTGCCGGAGCCGGTGCATTAATGGCACTGCTCGAGGAAAGACGGCGCAAGCTGACCGCCGAAGGTCTGTTCCACGACGACCGGAAGCAACTGTTGCCCTTCATGCCAAAGGTTGTGGGGGTCATTACCTCACCGACCGGCGCGGTTATCAGGGACATCCTGCACCGCATCAGGGACCGCTTTCCGCTTCATGTCTTGGTTTGGCCCGTCCGGGTTCAGGGCGAAACGTCCGGCAAAGAAGTTGCCAATGGTATTTATCAGCTCAACAATTTGCCTTTGGACGGCGGGTTGCCCCGACCCGATCTGATTATCGTGGCAAGGGGTGGTGGATCGCTGGAAGACCTGTGGGGATTCAACGACGAAGTTCTTGTTCGGGCGACCGCTGATTCCATGATTCCGGTGATTTCTGCCGTCGGTCACGAAACAGACTGGACCCTGATCGATCTCGCTGCCGATTGGCGTGCTCCCACACCAACGGCCGCTGCAGAACGGGCGGTACCGGTCAAAGCCGAACTTGAAGCCACGTTGGCCGATCTCGGCGCACGGCTGCGCGGCAGCATGAGCCGCCTGTCGGAACGGCGCAGCAATGATGTGCGCGCCCTGAGCCGGGGATTGAAAACCCCCGACATGTTGCTGGCCATGCCGCGTCGGCAATTTGACGAGGCCAGTCGTGGCCTGGGTCGCGGTTTCATCAATCGGGTGAGTTCTGCCAGTGAACGTTTGTTCCAGGTCGGTAACCGCCTGTCGCCCCGTGCACTGACCCGCATGATCGGACTTGGCCGGGAAAGATTTCTGCGAACCGAAGCGCAACACGTGCGCTCGCTGCAGGTGATGCTTTCTGGACGGCGTGAAAAATTTGCAGCCCTGGCGCGGCAGGTCCGCTCGACCCCGATTGACCACCGGCTGACCGCCTCAAACCAGGCACTGCAACGCATTGCACCCCAGTTGCAAAACCGCATCTCGGCTAATCTTGCTCTGGCTGGTCAAGCCGTCGACCGCAACGCACGCTTGTTGCACACATTATCTTATCAGGGGGTTTTGCAGCGTGGGTTTGCAGTGATCCGCGACAGTCACAACAAACCGATTACAGCAATTGCCACAACCAAACCGGGGGCGCAGATCGACATCGAAATGCGAGATGGTCATATACAGGCGATCGCTGCCGATGTTTCCTCTTCGATGAAGGGGCCAAAGAAAAAACCAGCGGTGAAAGAATCAAGCACCGAGGGCAAAGATCAGGGGACGCTGTTCTGACCGAAAAACCGCCAGACACGCGACGGCTCCCGCAATCGGCAAATATCGGATTTCATGGGAAAAATGGTACGGCTGGAAGGAGTTGAACCATCGACCTCTGGCGCCACAAGCCAGCGCTCTAACCAACTGAGCTACAGCCGCACATTTTGCCTGACCGTTTGATCAAAGCTCCGCTGTCTTAAATCCAAACTGTCACAGGAGCAAGCCTGATAAAGCGCTGATTTCAGCAATCTTGCACTTTTCTTGTCCTTCCTCCCGCCAACCAATTAACTTTGAGTACCGAAAGTTACCCCAACGCCAGCATGGCTGTGGATTGTGCGGCAAAAAAGCTGTATTTACTCTTTGTTAAGAACTTCTGGGCTGCAGAGAGGCACCTCCGACTACCCAGAAGCAGTCCAGAGTGAGTGTTTCAGTATGGTGCAGGCAAATTATCCTTATCTTGATCTCACAGTACTGCCGGAAATCCGCCCGTATGTGGTTGCTTCCAATGCGGTTTTACTGTTCGACACTCAACTTCAGTCGGTCTTCTGGACCAATGGTGAAGGCGCTCGACTAATCGGCTCAGACGCGGTTCGAAGCGTGCTTGACGGGGATGCCACTCCCAACGCCACGATGATGCGACAGATCGCAATGGCGGTTGAAAAACTCGCCGATGAGCAAGAAGCAGCAGCAATGGTGCGGATCCGCACCGGCTTCAAGTCCCGCCTTTTAGGCTTTTCAGTCCGTAAAATCACGCTTCCTAAGGGTGAAGAAGCGGTGCTGCTGATCACCGAAAGCCTGCATGGCCGGGGGCATTCTTTGCAAGCGATGGCCCGTATCGCGGTCGATTGTTTGGACGGTTACAGTCACGCGTCGGCAATTTTAGACGCCGATGGAGCCATTTTTGCCAGTTCCGAGCGATTTTCGTCGCTTGAGGTTACCGATGAACAACTGGCTCAGCTGACCGAAGAAGTTGCTACCGAGAGCGATCGACTTGTCAAACGACTGATCAACACCAGTTCTGGCTCAATGGCTGCCGGGATCGCTCGATTGGGCGATTCTACGCCAAACCATATTTTGATCATCGCGGATCCCCATGAGGCGGATGAAACATCAACTCCAGCAGCAAGTGCTAAGCCAGCTGATGCTGCAGTCGTTGCGGGCAGTGATGAAAGCACTGCGCAGGATGATGCACCGCAAGAAAATACCGATGCACCCCCCAGAGTTGGCGCATTTTCCAACAAACGTTCTTCCGGCATGGGTGGTGGCTTGGCGCGCTGGTATTTCAAACAACCTGCATCACCAGCAGCAGAAACCTCTTCTGACGCTGATACCGAAGATCCAGTTTCAGTTGCCCCTGTTGAGTCACAGGACAAAACGACTGAACTTGCTTCCCCCACTGCAGATCAATCTGAAGAAAACCCTGACGAAATCGCCGAAACCAAGGGCGATGACGAAGGCTCCATTCTGGTTCAGGAAACCGATTTCGTGCCGACACAGCACCCCTTGTCTCAGGACGAAAACGACGATTTATCCACCACCCCTGATCAACAAGATGGTACAGAAGAGCAGTCCGACTTAGGTGACTTTGAGTTTGAAGCCGGATCCAAACCGATCAGATTTGTTTGGGAAATGGATGCCAAAAACGAGTTTCGCACGGTTTCAGATGAGTTCGCGGTCGCCGTGGGCCCCAAGGCTGCAAGTGTTGAAGGACTAACCTGGCAAGAGCTTTGCGAATTCCATCAATTGGACAATGGCGACGACATCACCGCACTGCTGGAAAAGGGCGACACCTGGTCCGGCAAGACCGTTCTTTGGCCGATTGAAGGGACCGATCTTCGTGTTCCGATCGACCTGGCCGGTCTGCCCTCTTACGGACGCAACCGCACATTTGAAGGCTTCAATGGATTCGGCATCGTCCGCACCGCCGACGCAGTGGTCGACCCGCTGGCCTCGGGCCTCAGCCTGTTTGAAGACAGCGCCGGGGGCGGTTTTGCTGACATCCACGACGTCGAACCTCTGGTTGAAAAAGATCAACAAACCAGCATCAATGAATCGCTGGAAGAAATCGGCGATGGGGTCGATAAAAAAGTCGTTGATTTGGACACCCGTCGCGAATCCAGGAGCGATCGGTCGCTGTCGAGTGATGAGCAGGAGACTTTCGAGGAAATTGGTGAAAAGTTGAGCGATGATTCTGCCGATGCCGCGCAGGAAAACGATTCAACAGACAACAAAGACACAGACGCAGAATCCCAGGGTGATGCCGCTGATTTTGTGCCTTCCGCCTTTGCCGGCCCCGGTCGCAAGAAAGCGTCCTCTGAAGATCAAGGTGATCCCGGAGACGGCGCTCCAAAGCAGGTCAGCACTCCGGACCACAATGTTGACACATCCATTCTTGCCCGCCTGCCAATTCCCGTTCTGGTTTACCGCAATGACGAATTGCTGTTTGCAAACGATAATTTCTTTGAAACCACAGGTTATTCAGATTTGTCTTCCCTGGCCCAGGCCGGCGGAATCGATGCTTTGTTCGGTGGCAGTACCGAGCGGCCCTCAGACGGCGACGAGTTTGCTCAGATCTTTCATGCAAGTGGTGAGCAACTGGACGTGACGGCCAATCTGCAATGCGTGCCATGGGACGAGAACCGGGCCATGTTGCTGACCCTTCGCCATGGGCAGGACGATGGCCACGACATGCCGCCGAGCGATCATCAGGACGAAATTGATTCAAACGGCGACAATGTCGAAAGCGATAACGATGCTGAAGCCACTGGCGACGATCGATCTGAATCGGGTGCAAGCGATGCAGATCGTCCAAGGTCTCACCTGTCGATGGTTGGGGGCACCGCAAATGAACCGGAAAGTGACAGCGGCGCTGACAACAGCGGTGCCAACAGAGCCTTCGGTGGTCTTGGTGCCGAAGATCTTCGCAGCATTCTCGACACGGCAACCGATGGTGTCATCATTTTATCCGACGAAGGCATTATTCGTGCACTAAACCGTTCGGCCGAGGCCCTGTTCGACGTCGACCCTGACAATGTGCGTGATCACTCCTTTACCCGCTTGTTGGCACCGGAAAGCCACCGTTCAGCTTTGGATTACCTTTCGGGCATGTCCGGCACGGGTGTCGCCAGCCTGATGAATGACGGACGCGAAGTGATCGGAAAGACCTCCAAGGGGGGACTGATCCCGCTGTTCATGACAATCGGAAAACTTGAAAATACCGACGCCTGCTGCGTTGTCATGCGTGACATAACGGAATGGAAAAAGGCCGAGGAAGAACTGCTGAGCGCAAAAGCCATGGCCGAATCTGCCAGCGCTCAGAAAACCGAGTTCCTGGCCAAGGTAAGCCATGAAATCCGCACACCTTTAAACGCCATTATCGGGTTCTCCGATATGATGATCGAAGAACGCTTCGGCGGCATCAATAATGACCGGTATCGCGGATATCTCCGAGACATTCATCGCTCCGGCAACCATGTGCTGGAACTGGTCAATGACCTGCTCGATATCTCCAAGATCGAAGCAGGAAAAATGGACCTGGAGTTCGACGCCTGCGATCTCAACACCACGGTGTCAGAGACGGTTGCGCTGACCCAGCCCGACGCCAACAAGGAACGTGTCATCATCCGCACCAGCCTGTCCGCTGTGGTGCCCAAGGTGGTTGCCGATCCAAGAAGCCTGCGCCAGATCATTTTGAATCTCGTATCCAACAGCATTAAATATACCAAAACCGGGGGCCAGGTGATCGTCTCCACGGTTTACGAAGAAAGCGGCGAAGTCGTTCTGCGGGTTCGCGATACCGGTGTCGGCATGAGTGAAGTTGAATTGGCGAAAGCGCTGAAGCCCTTTCAACAGATTAATGCTGAAACCGACACCCACGGAACCGGTTTGGGATTGCCGTTGACCAAGGCCATGGTCGAAGCCAATCGGGCGCGGTTTCAAATCGAAAGCAAGCCAGGCGAAGGCACTTTGGTGGAAATATATTTCCCAACCCAGCGGGTACTGGCCGATCGCTAGACAACGACAAGCCGTTGAACTTGCTTGATAAGTTTTGAAACCGGGCAAAAACGGTTTGCTACTTTTAAATTAGAATATTTCTAAGTTGTTGGTTTTTATACGTTTTTCGATTGACGTCCCATTAAGTGCTGCCTATGCAGGGCCATCGCATATCGCGTCACTAATCCACTCCGCGGGGCCTTTAACCCCGCAGGCTGAAGGAAACAAAATGAACAGACTAACCAATGAAACAGGCAAAGTGCTTGTTTTGTGCGCCGCCATTGTCGCCGCCACTCCAATTTCGATTTCTGCTGCTGAAACCGTCAACATCTACTCCTACCGTCAATCGGGGTTGTTGAAGCCGCTGCTGAAAGATTTTACCGCCCGTACCGGCATAAAAACCAAAGTGCTGTTTGCAAAAAAGGGTTTGGATCAACGCATCGCCGCGGAAGGCCGCAACTCCCCCGCCGATGTGCTGTTGACCGTGGATATCGGAAATCTCGCCGCCGCTGCAAAACTGGGCATCACACAGCCGGTCTCCAACAGTGATATTGATACAAACATTCCCCCTCAGTTTCGCGACCCCGCCGGTCACTGGTTTGGACTGACCAGCCGTGCCCGCATTGTCTATGCATCGCGTGACAGGGTTAAGCAGACCCAGATTACCTACGAAGAACTGGCCCAACCCAAATGGCGTGGACGCGTCTGCACGCGATCCGGCCAGCATGCTTACACCATCGGACTGATCGCTTCGATGATTGCCCATCTTGGTGAAGAAAAGGCTCAGGCGTGGCTGACTGGTCTGAAAAACAACCTTGCACGCAAGCCAACCGGCAATGATCGTGCACAGGTCAAAGCCATCTTTTCCGGGGAATGCGACATTGCGCTGGGCAACACCTATTACATGGGCCTGATGCAGACAAACGAGAAAGAACCGGAACAAAAACAATGGGCCAGTGCTGTGCGCCTGATGTTCCCCAATAGCCAGGACCGGGGAACCCACGTCAATCTATCCGGCATGGTGATGGCAAAACATGCCCCAAATCCAGACGCTGCGCGTAAGCTGATGGCCTATCTGTCCAGTGACAACGCACAACAGATCTACGGCAAGGCCAATTTTGAATATCCGCTGAAGCCGGGTGTTCAGGCTGATCCTCTGGTCGCGTCCTGGGGCACATTAAATCCGGACACACTGCCGCTTGCCACGATCGCCAAATTACGCAAATCCGCGTCCGAAATGGTGGACAGAATCGGATTTGACGACGGACCGGATGCCTGACTCTCAATCCACAGACAACCATCAAAAGCAGCGCGGCAGCCGAGAGCCCGCCGCGCTTTCAAATGCATCAGGCGCATTGTCACCTGTATCGTCAGTTGCCGCCTTTGCTGCCCATGCGGGACTGGCAGGGTTTTTGTTTCTGGTCGCCCTGCCGCTGCTTGCTCTGGGTTGGATCGCACTGGTTTCCACCTCTGATGTCTGGCTGCATCTGCTCAATTACGTCCTGCCCCGTTCAATCGGTGACACGCTTGTGCTGTTGGCACTTGTTGGTCTGGGGACAACTGTTCTGGGCGCGGGATGCGCATGGATTACCACCATGTGCGCCTTTCCCGGGAGGCGCATCATGGCATGGGCATTGGTCCTGCCACTGGCCGTGCCAACCTATATCGCAGCTTATAGTCACGTTGAATTCTTTGATTATTCGGGGCCCGTCCAATCGACATTGCGGGCAGTAGCCGGGTTTGAGAATTCACGGGATTACTGGTTTCCCGACATTCGCAGTCTGGGTGGTGCGGCGTTCATATTTTCTGTCGTTCTGTACCCCTATGTGTATCTGACCAGCAGACTGTTGTTCTCCATGCAGGGTGCGTCGGTACTGGATGCATCGCGATCATTGGGGGCCAGACCGTGGGAAGTCTTTATCCGTGTTGCTCTTCCCATGGCACGCCCGGCGCTGGCGGCAGGAGTGGCGCTTGCTTTGATGGAAACGCTCAATGATATCGGTGCCGTGGAAATACTGGGTGTCAAAACCCTGACATATGCCGTGTTTGAAACCTGGCTGAACCGCAACAGTCTGGCCGGTGCTGTTCAACTGGCTTTGGTCACATTGGTGTTGATTGCCGGCCTCGTCTGGGTGGAGCGACGCGGTCGCCAGCGACGCAGCTACGCCGCTTCCACCCGGGACAGGCCGCCAGCACGAATGACCCTGACAAAGGGCAGGCAGACTGTGTGCCTGTTGGCCTGTTGCCTGCCTCTGTTGGCTGGCCTTGGTGTGCCCCTGTGGATTCTTGGCACCTATGCCTTGCGCCGTGTCGGGCAGGAAATCGACCCTGACATGATTGCGGCACTGGGTAACAGCCTTCAGGTGGCGCTGAGCAGTGCAGCACTTGCAACGGCAATCGCCTATGCCGTTTTGCAATATGCCCGCGCCATTGGAAGCAGCCGGATTGCGACGGTGGGTCGGATTTCAACGTTGGGATATGCCGTACCCGGCACGGTGCTGGCCGTCGGGTTGCTGGTTCCCCTGGCCGGGTTCGACAATTGGCTGGATGCCATCCTACGCGTGCATTTTGGCGTGTCCACGGGACTGCTGTTCAGCGGGTCGGTGATGATCGTCATTTACGCCTGCACCTTGCGGTTTATGGCGATTTCCTACGGTACAATTGAAACCGGATTCTCCAGACTGTCCCTCAATATCGATATGGCAGCGCGGGCTCTTGGCCGCACGAAAGCCCAAATGGCATGGCAGATCCACCGTCCCATTTTGACCAGAGCCTTGGCTGCCGCTTACCTGCTGGTATTCGTTGACGCCATGAAAGAACTGTCGGCCACTTTGCTGTTGCGCCCGTTTGACTTCGAAACACTGGCCACGTTCATCTATGACCGCGCGTCACAAAGTGCGCTGGAGGAAGCCTCCATTGCCGCTTTGCTGATTGTTCTCATCGGCACAATTCCGGTGCTCTTTCTCAGCCGGCTCTCATACGTCAAACAGGGATAAAAAAAACGCGGACATTGCTGCCCGCGTTGGAAAGTCGGTTAATTTGCTGTCAGGACGTAGGGATAGTCTGTAGAATTTCCTGGGAAAAAAACGGAGTGCCGATCACTCTATTTCGTCCGTTGAGGCCACTTTGATGCCCCCGCGTTAAGCTCTACTTGCCAAATTTGTTAAAATTGTAACCAACTGCGGCTGATGTTCGGCAAGGTAAATATCTTGGTGACGATTGATTAACCCTGTTAGTTAGGCTTGAAGCTGCGGCAGGTTCTCATACAGCGCCAGAGCCTCCGGATTGGCCAGGGCCTCCTGGTTCTTAACGCTGCGGCCATGGACGATATCGCGCACCGCCAGTTCCGTAATCTTGCCCGACTTGGTACGCGGAATGTCTTCCACCGCAATCACAACGGCAGGAACATGACGCGGAGACGCGCCGGTTCTGATCTTCAACTTAATGTCTCGGGTCAGATGTTCGTCCAGTTCGGCATCCTTGGCCAGGCGGACAAAAAGCACCACCCGCGTATCGTTGTCCCAATCCTGACCGATGCAAAGCGCTTCCTCAACTTGTGGCATTTGCTCCACCTGATTGTAGATCTCGGCAGTACCGATGCGAACGCCACCCGGATTCAGTGTGGCATCGGATCGGCCATGAATGATCATGCCTCCCCGCTCTGTCCATTCAGCAAAATCTCCATGACACCAGATGTTGTCAAACCGCTCAAAATAGGCGCCGTGATATTTTGCCCCGTCAGGATCATTCCAGAACATGATCGGCATTGAGGGAAAGGATCGCGTGCACACCAACTCGCCCTTTTCTTCCCGCACCGGTTTTCCCTCTTCATTCCAGACTTCGATCGACATGCCGAGAATCGGGCCTTGGATTTCTCCGGAATAGACCGGCTGCCACGGCACGGCGCCGACAAAACAAGCTACAATGTCGGTCCCTCCTGACACCGATGCCAGATGCACATCCTTTTTGATGCCGTCATACACAAATGAAAAATTTTCCGGCGAAAGGGGTGAGCCGGTCGATGCAATGGTCTGCACACTGCTCAAATCGTGATCTTCAATGGGTCGGCGTCCATCATTGCGGCCCGCGTCAATAAATTTGGCCGAGGTGCCGAAAAACGAGATCCGTTCATCCTGAACATATTCAAAAATTGCAGCGCCATCGGGATAGAACGGCGAGCCATCGTAAAGCATCACCGTGGCCTCCGCCGCGAGGGCCGAAACCAGCCAATTCCACATCATCCAGCCGCAGGTCGTGAAATAGAACACCCGGTCATCGGCACGCACTCCACAATGCAGCATGTGTTCCTTCAAATGCTGAATCAGAACCCCACCCTGACTATGGACAATGCATTTGGGCACGCCCGTGGTGCCTGAAGAAAACAGGATATAAAGCGGGTGATCAAAGGGAAAACGTTGAAACTGCACGGGTTTGGCGCTGTAGGCGGACAGGAACCGCTCCAGTGAAACCCCGTTTCCTACCCGTTCAGCAACCGCATCCGCCTCATCAAGATACGGTAGAATGACAGTTTTTCGCGCCGTCAATTGCGGCGCAATTTCAATCAATTTGCCCGCAACATCTATTTGTTTTCCGTTGTACCAGTATCCATCGCAAGCGATGAAAAGAACCGGTTCGATCTGCCCGAACCGGTCCAGCACCCCCTGCTCTCCAAAGTCTGGCGAACAGGACGACCAGATGGCGCCAATTGAGTTGGCGGCAATCATGCAGGCAATGGAATGCGGCATATTCGGCACCATCGCCGCTATGCGGTCACCAGCAACAACGCCTTCCGCCAAAAACGCCTGTTGAAGCCGCGACACGAGTTCATGCAGCTCGTCCCAACTCATCGACATCCTGACCTTGTCTTCACCACGAAAGACGATGGCTTCCCCTCCACCAGTGCGGCGAAGCATGTTTTCAGCGTAACTGATTGCACAATCAGGAAAAAACTTTGCGCCGGGCAGTTTGTCCCCATCGACCAGAACCCGCTCGCCCTTGTCCCCAACGACACCGGCATAATCCCAGATCGCATCCCAGAATTGCTCGGGCTGGGTCACAGACCAATGATGCAGCCGGTCATAATCGGGATAGTCATCCCCGGTTCTGGCGCTGCAAAAATCCGCAAATTCCCGCATGCGAGACGCACGAACACGCTCCGAGTCCGGTGTCCAAAGGGGTGTTTTTGCCGAAGAAGAAGGTTGAGTCATAGCGGTTCACCGAAACAAATTCTCGGTTCTAATCCAACTTTGAGCCGCAAATGGCAAGTCCCATGGCATCAATCTTTGGCTGCACCCGGCCACGCCACAATATGCAGGTCGGAACTGTTGAAAACTAAAAGATAAACACGTCAATCATCGGATTTTCTCTTTTCTACCACAATGCAGTTCTCAAACCTGTTGTCACCCACTATGGTTGCTTGTCCCAAGTGTTAGGAGGAAGATTCGGACCGTCGGTTCGTCCTCCAACTTTGGTTTACGGGGAATAAATACCGCAATGACGAAATTTGGAAAAATTGCAGTCTCACTGATCATTGTGCTGATCATTGCAGGACTGTCAGTTCCAAAGCTGCTGTCAACAACCTATGTCAAACAGCGCATTGCCGATCAACTGAGCGAATTGTCGGGGAGACATGTCGAGCTGACGGGAAGCAGCAGCATATCGCTGCGCCCCTATTTGGGGGTTTCTTACAATGACGTTGTGTTCAGTGACCCGGAAGATGCCGAAGGCAAACCACTCGTATCCATCGAAGAACTGAAGGCAAAGCTGGACCTTTTTGCTGCCCTGTTTGGTGAAGCAAATCTTTCACAGGTCGAATTCATTCGCCCCTATTTTCGCCTGCGCGTGGGCCAGAACGGCCAGCGCAACTGGCTTCCTGACAAAGGGTTGCTCGGCAAACAGATTGCCAGTGAAGAAGAAGATGGGTCCCTGCGCCTGGGCACAGTGAAAATCGAAGACGGCATTGTTGAACTGAGCGACGAGCAGTCGCGGCAATCATCGCAATTGACCGCCGTCAATGGTCAAATCTTTTGGCCGAAATCTGACGCACCGGCCAAAATCAACATGGAATCCGTATGGAACGGTGAAATCATGAAGGTCAGCGCCAGTTTTGCTGATCCGATTGTTCTGCTTCGTGGTGGAACATCGACGGTTTCACTGAACGTCAATTCCAAACCGATCAAACTGATATTGGACGGCGAGGCTGATAGCACCGGAGGTGGAATTGAGGGCTCGCTCAGTCTGAACACCCCCTCTCCCTCCCGTTTGGTTGATTGGCTGGGGTGGAATCTTCCCGTTGCGAGGATGATCGGTGAGCTTTCAATCAACGGTGACGCCTCATTGCTGGCCAACAGTCTGGAGTTTCTCGAGGCCTCGGTTACCGTGGATGGCCATCAGGGTGTCGGACGCCTGCAACTGGTGCGCCAGATTGAAGAAGTTTATGAAGTAACCGGCACGTTGGCCTTCAAGTCCATTGAATTACCGGCCATGCAATATGTGTTGGCACCCACGGGCGATGTCGCTGACTCGGATGCCAAACCGGATTTGTCCTTTGCCGACAATCTTGTTCTTGATGTGCGTCTGTCATCTGAACAGGCAAGCAGTGGATCGCTCGCCATGAGCAATCTCGCGGCCGCGGCCATAGTCCGGGATGGACGGGCCAGTTTCGACATTGGTGCTGCCGAGGCCATTGGTGGAACGGTTGCCGGTTCGGTTTCAATTCGAGCAATGGACGATTTGATCGAAGCGGCTGCTGATTTTGCGTTGAGCGACATTGATCTGGAGCAATTGACCCAGGCCTACAAGGGCACTGCAGTTTCCTTGCAGGGCAAAGGCGACGCCGACTTCAAACTGAAATCGACGGGACGCGACCTGAACAATTTGATCGTACGGCTCAATGGCGAAGGCAGCATTCGGGGAAAGGATGGCGAACTGTTCGGTCTAGACTTTCCCAATTTGCTCGCAAATATCGGAGATGGCTCGGACTCGGTGGTGCGCGTTTCTGATGGATCGACAAGTTATGATGAATTGAAACTGGGCTTTTTTGTTGCCAACGGCACCGCGTTTCTCCGCGACAGCAGTTTGAAGAGCAGCGCCATTGACCTCACCCTGAAAGGGCGCACGGACCTTGTTCGCCGCAGCCTTGCGCTACGCGGCACGATTGCGGTGCCTGGTGAGGAGAATGCTGATTCTGCCGAATTGCCATTTTTCGTCGGCGGGACCGACACGTCGCCCCTGTTTGTTCCACTTCCTGCAGCCCGATTGCAACAACCCCCGCCAGAGCAACCGAAAGCGGCCCAAACCAGCCCGCAAAGCCCATCGCAATAGGCCTGTTTTCTAATTCATCAATACCGCTTCTTCGGATTTGGCTACATCACCGTCCAAAACTGTAATCGGCGCCTCATTGAAGGCAAAAAGCTCGGTATAACCGGCCACGCCTTTGAGAGGAAATTGACCAATCGATGTCCATTGTTGCGGGCTGATAATGGCGATTTCCTTTGAGGCAAGAGCTCTCGCATCCACCGCCTTTGTCATCGTTTCAATGCGCTCCACTTCGTTGACCGTTGGGCCAATGACTGAAAACGACAGGCGGGACGCAACGCCGATGTTACCAAACATAACCTTGCCGGCATTTATTCCGACACCAAATTCAAACTCCGTTCTGCCCGCTTCACGTCGGGTCCTGTTGGTCTGTTCCGCGCAACTCAAGGCTTTCTCCAAAGCCAATGTGGCGCACCGCACCGCTTGCATCTTGCCAGCCTCATCTTCGAAGGGAAAAATCGCCAATACGGCATCACCGATAAAGTCGAGCACCTCCCCGCCCGATTCAATCGCAGCTCCGGCGGTGCATTCAAAATAGTCATTGAGGAGAATGAGAAAGTCATCCGGAGACATTGTATCAGCAAGCTCGGTTGAACGACGCATATCGGAATACCAAACTACGGCCTTGGTATCGCGCCCATCTCCGAGTTTGATGGCACCATCAAGGACCTGTCGCCCGGCGTGGCTTCCCAGATAGGTTTCGGTAATGTTGGAGGCGATCCGGTTCTGTACGACATTCTTGCAGGCCGTTGCAAAGCGTCTTTGAATTTTCTTCAAAGTCGCCAAATCATCATCGGAGAATCCGCCTGGACGGTCGCTGGACCAGGTGACCAAAATGCCCGCGTCCATACGTGACTTCTTGATCTGGCTTTCGTTAAACCCGGTGGCAATCAACAGGTAGTCCGTATGCCCCTCATCC
Source organism: uncultured Rhizobiaceae group bacterium (assembly GCA_905480295.1). Taxonomy (GTDB): domain Bacteria; phylum Pseudomonadota; class Alphaproteobacteria; order Rhizobiales; family Rhizobiaceae; genus Pseudahrensia. The sequence continues at coordinate 15,223 of CAJQPW010000211.1, forward strand.
AGCAAATCTTGAAGTATTTCGAAATCGACCAGTTTATTTGGGCCATCAAGGTTGCGCCTGAATGTACTCAGATTTTGCTCCAGCACGTGGTGCATCGGACTGGTCAGCCACTCGTCGGATACTTCGTCCTGATGCCGGAACTGGTCAAAAATTGTTTCTTTTCCCCGCTGCCATATCACCGTTTCGGCCTGGAACAACGGATGCAGCGTTGGCCACATCAAACGGCTTCTGCTCAGCGGAACGCCCGCTGCCGCCAGCCGCTGGCATACCTGGGTAAACAGATCAACAATATTGGGCTGCGCCAGTGCCTGGTCGATCAACCACTCGCCAATTTCGGTGATAAGTGTATTGCGGTTCATGATGTCATCCCGTGCTCCGGCCCTATGTCGTTATTGAACGGTCGACTTTCAAGCCCGGAATGGCGCCCAAAGCGGGCAAAATTTTTGTAAGATCAGGCCTGGGCAGCCAATTGTTCTGCCCGCATCCGTCGCACTTCCTGACGCTTGAGTCCGATCGACGCGATAATCACGCCGCTGGCGACAATTCCCACCAACACCGCACACACCGCATTGATCTCGGGGGTTACACCAAGTCGTACCTGACTGAAAATCTTCATGGGCAATGTTGTTGCGCCAGGCCCGGAGTTGAACTGTGCAATCACGAGGTCATCCAGCGACAGGGTGAAGGCCAGCATCCAACCGGCAAGAACCGCCGGTGCAATGATGGGGAGTGTGACCGACATGAACGCACGAGCAGGGGTTGCGCCCAAATCAAGTGCTGCTTCTTCCAGCGACCGGTCGAAGCTGACCAGCCGGGACTGAACAACAACGGCGACAAAACACATGGAAAACGTGATGTGGGAGAGAATGACGGTGGTCACCCCCCGGTCCATGCCGACGGAAACAAACAGCAGCAACAGGCTCAGGCCGGTGATCACTTCCGGCATCACCAATGGCGCGTAGATCATGCCGGAAAATAAAAACCGGCCCCTGAACCGGGAAAACCGCACCAGAGCCAGCGCGGCCAGCGTGCCCAGCACCGTGGCAACAGTTGCCGAAATCAACCCCACGCGCAGCGTCACCAGCGCAGCGTTCACCAGGCCCTCGTTGGCGAAGGCGCGCGCATACCACTGGGTGGAAAATCCGGCCCACACGGTGACCAGCTTTGATGCATTGAACGAATAGATGATCAAGATCAGGATCGGGATATACAGGAACGAAAATCCCATCACCACAGACGTCACATTAAATGGTGTCCATCCGCGGTTCATTGTCCCCGGCTCCGCGCTCTGGCTTCGCTCCGCTGGAACAGCATAATCGGGACAAGCAGGATCATCAGCAAAATAACAGCGACGGCAGAAGATACGGGCCAGTCGCGATTTTGGAAAAACTCGTCATACAAAGTCCGCCCGATCATGAGAGTTTCCGAACCGCCCAGCAATGAAGGTATGACGAACTCACCCACTGTAGGGATGAAAACCAGGAAGCATCCGGCAATGACACCGGGCATCGATAACGGCCAGGTCACTTTCCAAAATGCCGCCCGGTTGGTGCATCCAAGGTCGTTGGCTGCCTCCAGCAGGGTCTGGTTCTGCCGCTCCAGGTTGGCGTAAAGGGGCAAGACCATGAACGGCAGGTAGGAATAGACAATACCGATATAGACGGCGACATTGGTGTTCAGGATGGTCAGCGGTTCCGAAATGATCCCGACCCAAAGCAGCAGTTGGTTCAGCAATCCTTCTTTTTTCAAAATGCCGATCCAGGCATAAACGCGGATCAAAAACGAAGTCCAGAACGGCAGGATCACCAGCATCAGCAGGGTCGGACGCCAGGCCCTTGGCGCACGCGCCATGCCCAGTGCCAGGGGATAGCCGATGGCCAGCGTCAGAAACGTCGAGATAATCGCAATCCGCAGGCTCGAAAGATAGCTCTTCCAATACAGGGAATCTTCCGTGATGAAGAGGTAGTTGCCAATCGAAAAACGTTTGATATCGGCCCACCAGCCAATCGGACCGTCAAGAAAACGCATCGCCGGAATATAAGGTGGTTGGGCGATAGCCGGTTCTGAAAGCGAGAGTTTAGCCACCAGAACAAACGGGGCCAGAAAGAAAATCAGCAGCCAAAGATACGGCAACCAGATCGTGCTTCGTGCCAGGATCGCGCGCAACCCGTTCTTCATTCGTCATCACCGACGGGAAGTATCAGCCCTTTCAGCAACGCAATTGCGTATAATAACGCCGTCACCCCAGCGACAATCAGCAAAGCAAAAGCTGTCAGCGGGAATCCGATGGCGACAAACAGCACAATGCACACCAGCGCAACAATCAGGTTACTGCGTCCAAATTTCGCCTTGCCACCCTTCCAATTTGCCCAGGCACGATCCAGCCCCGAGACCATGGGTGGCATCACAGCCATCCAGCCCAGGAAGGGAATGGCCAGAGGCTGATACCAGATCGCCAATGGCACAAATACCAGCATGGTGAGAACGACGATGGGAAAGATATGAATCTGGCGAAAAAACGCCGCACGCTCACGCCCGCGCCGAACCCGCTGTTGGGGATCTAACGGATCAAATGGTTTGACGGGTTCCATCATTTTTTCAGTATCAACGCCGCATCGGTTGCACAGCTCAACCAAACCCGGTCTTCCCAGGTTATTGGCCGTTCCGCAGACAGGGTGCGGTTCAGCACCGAGACTTTAGCATATTCACCACTGTCGAGTTTAACCTTGTAGATTGTCAGGTCACCAAGATAGGCGATATCCCAGACCTCACCAGAAAAACAATTACCCTTTTTCGGCTTCGCCAGGTCAATCGACAGCTTTTCGGGACGCGTGGCGAACCAGACGGCGTCACCAACAGAAACGGCTTCGTCACTGGCCACAGTCAAACTGTCACCGTGATGAGATTCAAGCACAACCTTACCACCACTCGACCGTGCCACAGAACATTCAATCAAGTTAATATTACCAAGAAAATCAGCCACATAACGACTGTTTGGCCGCTCATACACTTCGATTGGCGGGGCAACCTGAACAATTTTTCCATGATCCATAA
>CAJQPW010000212.1 GCA_905480295.1 uncultured Rhizobiaceae group bacterium
CCGGCAGAATTACGTCCAGAGTTTCTTCTATGTCTGCTACGGCGCGCTGCACGATGCGCCGGGCAATGGGATCGCGCTGGTTGGCATAATCGAAGATCAGCGGCGCGAATTTTCCAAAATCGCCCGGTACGGCCGTATGGGCGTATTCAACAACGGTTTGCGGATTGTTTTCAAACTGTTCCAGAACTGTCCGGGTGAGCGCAGAGCCCTTGTGAATGCCATCATAGCTGAGCAACGATTCCTGCAGCAGGCGGCGTCCCAGCCAGGCCCCGCTGGCCAGGTCCCCGACGGTGAAACCCCATCCCCCCGCCGTACGCACGACGCCATCCTGGCGATAGGTGAATACTGTGCCGGTCCCGATAATGGCGACCACTCCGTCGCTATCTCCGACGGCACCTTCCAAAGAAATATAGGCGTCTGTTTCCACGATGCTGTTGCGAAAGGGCAATTGCTCTTTCACCCAGTTGCCACATTCTCCGATATTGGCCCCTGCCAATCCTAGAAACGTCGGGATCTTTGCCAGTTCGCTTAAATCGACCGACGCGGTGGCGAGGGCCTTCTGGCAAGCTTCGAGAATGTTGTCGCGAGCGGTTTCAGGGGCCGTCATCACATTGGCTGAGCCGGATGAGCCAGTTCCCAGTATTTTGCCGTCGCGATCACATAGCGCGACCCGGCAACTGGTGCCGCCACCGTCTACGCCGATAAATTTGTCGCCATCATGAGCCATGGCTGAAGTATACCAAAATAATACCATTAACCAAGGCCAATTCAGCAAAAAATTTTGTATGGACAATAACATGTTGAAAATAAACGATTAAAAATATGACCTCGAAAAAAGTGTTAATTTTTGTTAATTGGGTTCTGGACAAGTGGTATTATTTTGGCATTATGTGTGGATGGATATGAATGCGACCACAAACCGCCAAACTGAATCTCTGCACAGGGCAGCTGAAGGGCTCGATGCTCTATGTGCTGCATCCGTGCTGGATGTGCTCCATCAGGGGCAGGTGGTTGCAGCAGTGGCCGTTGCAGAGGCGTCACCGCAGATCGAATTAGCGGCCAGTGCCGTGGCGGATAGTCTGGGAGCTGGCGGCAATCTTGCTTACGTCGGTGCGGGCAGTGCCGGATTGATGGCAATGGTTGACGGGCTGGAATTGACCGGCACTTTTGGCATTCCCATGAATCGTATCCGCATTCTGTTTGCCGGAGGCCAGGCCTGTCTGAGCGAATTGAAGGGTGGCCCGGAAGATGATGAAAGCCTGGCAGCGACCGACGTCGCGGGTGCAGGGCTTGCGGCAGGCGATGCTGCCATCATTGTATCTGCAAGCGGAACAACACCGTATTCGGTCGTGGCGCAACAGCAATTGAAAGCGGCTGGTGTAAAAACCATTGCGATTGCCAACAATGCAGATTGTGCATTGCTGCGCGATGCTGACCATCCAATCTTTCTACCCACGCCGGCTGAAGTGATTGCCGGATCAACCCGCATGGGGGCAGGGACGGCGCAGAAAATTGCGCTCAACATGCTGTCCACGCTGGTTGGAGTGCACCTTGGCCATATCTATGATGGCATGATGGTCAATCTTCAGGCTGACAATCTGAAGTTGCAGGACCGCTCAAAGCGCATGGTTGCGACCATCGCCGGGTGTTCTGATTCCAATGCGGGCGGTTTCCTCAAGCGGGCTGACGGGTCCGTAAAAATTGCGATATTGTTGGCATCCGGTGTCGCAGACATTGCGGCTGCCGAACAATTGCTGACTGAAAATCAAGGCAAACTCAGGCCATCTCTGGATGGCCTTTCACCGACATAAACAGACGAATAACGACAAACAAACGTGCAACAAAGGGAGTTCAGAAATGAAACATAAAACAATCAAGATGATGCTGATGGCATCTACTGTCCTGGGATCGGCAATTACTGCCTATGCCGCGGACGCGACATTGACCATCGAAAGCTGGCGCAACGATGACCTGTCAATCTGGCAGGAAAAAATCATCCCCGCATTTGAAGCCAAAAACCCGGGTATCAAGGTCAAATTTACACCTTCGGCCCCTGCGGAATACAATGCCGTGCTGAATTCGAAGCTGGAAGCTGGTTCTGCGGGCGATTTGATCACCTGCCGCCCCTTTGATGCGTCGCTGGCGCTGTACGACAAAGGCTATCTGGCTTCTCTGGCAAGCCTTGAGGGCATCGGCAACTTCTCCGATGTGGCCAAATCGGCATGGATCACAGATGACGGCAAGAACCCGTTCTGCGTCCCGATGGCGTCTGTGATTCACGGCTTTATCTACAATGCTGATGCACTTGCAGATGCAGGCGTATCGGTTCCAACCAATGAAGCAGAATTGTTTGCAGCTCTCGATGCGATCAAAGCCAAGGGCAATTATATCCCTATGGCAATGGGCACCAACGACCAGTGGGAAGCTGCAACAATGGGCTATAACAATATTGGTCCGAACTATTGGAAAGGCGAAGAGGGCAGAAACGCGCTGATCAAAGGTACGCAGAAGCTGACCGACGAAGCCTGGGTTGCGCCTTACCGCCAGCTGGCAAAATGGAAAGACTATCTCGGTGATGGTTTTGAAGCCCAGACGTATCCTGACAGCCAGAATCTGTTCACGCTCGGTCGCGCTGCGATCTATCCGGCGGGTTCGTGGGAAATCAGTGGATTCAACCAGAATGCAGACTTCAAGATGGGTGCCTTCAACCCACCTGTTCAGAAGTCTGGCGACGAATGCTATATTTCTGACCACACCGATATCGGCCTTGGCATGAACGCCAATACCAAGAATGCGGATGCTGCCAAGACATTCCTGAACTGGGTGTCATCAGCTGAATTTGCCAGCCTCTATGCCAACGCGCTGCCGGGCTTTTTCCCTCTCTCCAGCGAACCGGTAAAACTGGAAGACCCGCTGGCTCAGGAATTCATTTCCTGGCGTGGCAAATGTAAGTCGACCATTCGTTCGACCTACCAAATTTTGTCACGGGGCACGCCCAACCTTGAAAGCGATACATGGAACGCATCTGTCGCCGTAATCAAGGGCAACGAAAGCCCTGAAGCTGCCGGCAAACGGCTGCAGGACGGTCTTGCGTCCTGGTATAAGCCACAGCAGTAAGCTCAACTTTTGACCGGGCCGCCCTTGGTGGCCCGGTCTGCCGCGACCGGCGCCGACAGGGGAACAGCCATGGAAAAGCCAATTCAAAAGCCTGCCATACGCTGGCACATTTTGGTTTTCATCGCGCCGGCCTTTTTGATCTACACCGCGATTATGATCGTTCCTCTGTTCGGTACCCTGCAACTTTCGCTTTATAAAGAAATTGAAGGGGCGAAGGTTTTTGTCGGGCTGGAGAATTTCAATACTCTTTTCGGCGATCCGCGCTGGTCGGAGAGTTTTTGGAATGCGCTGGTTAACAACACCTGGTTCTTTGTGGTGCACATGCTGGTGCAAAACCCGATCGGTGTGCTGCTGGCAGCGCTGCTGAGCACCAACACGTTGCGCATGCGGGCCTTCTACAGAACCTCGATATTCATTCCTACGATCCTCTCCTTCGTCATCGTCGGTTTTGCCTGGAAGCTCATTTTGTCACCGCTTTGGGGTGTCGCTCCCAATATGCTTGATGCGGTGGGGCTTAAATTCCTGTTTGCCCCGTGGTTGGGCAAGGAGGAATACGCACTGACCACGCTGGCATTGGTCTCGGTATGGCAATTTGTCGGTATTCCAATGATGCTGATCTATGCCGCGTTGCTGTCGATCCCGGATGAGATACTGGAAGCGGCTGAATGCGATGGTATCACGGGCATGTCCCAGTTCTGGAAAATCAAACTGCCGTTGATTCTGCCTTCCATCGGGATCATTTCGATCCTGACATTTGTCGGCAATTTCAACGCTTTTGATCTGATCTACTCGGCACAGGGTGCGCTTGCGGGTCCCAATTATTCGACCGATGTGCTGGGCACATTCATGTTCCGCACCTTCTTCGGCTTCCAACTGCAGCTTGGCGATCCGCATATGGGCTCGGCTATCGCATCGGCGATGTTCGTGGTGATCCTGTGCGGCGTATCGATCTATCTGTTTGGCATCCAGACGCGGCTTCGCCGCTACCAGTTTTAGGAGGGCGTCATGGCTGCACAAACCACAATGTCACGGTCCCCGTTGTCTCAGCAATCCTTCCGGGCAATTGCTGCCCACGCCATATTGATTACCTACACGCTGATTGCGCTGTTTCCGGTGGTGATCATCCTCATCAACTCGTTTAAGTCCCGCAACGCGATATTCCGCTCACCCCTGTCCCTGCCCAATTCCGAGACTTTCAGTCTGATCGGCTATGAAACGGTGATGAAGCAGGGGGACTTCGTCCTGTATTTTCAAAACAGCCTGATTGTTACGGTTTCCTCCCTGGCCATGGTGCTGCTGTTTGGCGCCATGGCCGCCTTTGCTCTTGCTGAGTACCGGTTTAAGGGGAATCTGCTGACCGGTCTGTATCTGGCGCTGGGGATCATGATTCCCATTCGACTGGGCACGGTGGCAATCTTGCAAATGATGGTGGCCAGCGGGCTTGTAAACACGCTGACCGCATTGATCCTGGTGTACACGGCTCAGGGCTTACCGCTGGCGATCTTCATCCTGTCTGAATTCATGAAAGGGATCTCGGACGATCTGAAAAATGCCGGGCGCATTGACGGGCTCTCAGAATACCGGATCTTTGGCAGACTGGTGCTGCCCCTGATCCGTCCGGCCCTGGCCACGGTCGCCGTTTTTACCATGATCCCGATATGGAACGACCTCTGGTTCCCGCTGATCCTGGCGCCGTCTGAAGAGACCAAAACCGTCACGCTGGGCGCACAGGTGTTCATTGGGCAGTTTGTCACCAACTGGAATGCCGTTTTGTCGTCCCTGTCGCTGGCGATCCTGCCAGTGCTTGTTCTGTATCTGATTTTCTCCAGACAACTGATCAAGGGCATTACCGCAGGAGCCGTCAAATGAACCGCCAAGCAAATCCTGTCCGGGTGCTGGTTGCCGGTCTCGGCAATATGGGGCGCAGTCATGCGCTGGCCTATCATCACAATCCAGGGTTTGAGATTGTTGGCATGGTCAACCGCTCACCCGTGGCGCTGCCCGAAGCGCTGGCCGGATACGACGTGGAGACCGGTTTTGAAGATGCGTTGGCACGATTGAAACCGGACTTGGTTTCGATCAATACCTATGCCGATTCCCATGCCGGTTTTGCGATTGCCGCGATGCAGGCAGGCGCCGATGTCTTTCTGGAAAAACCGATTGCAACCACGGTGGACGACGCGCGCCGTGTGGTGGATGTTGCAACAAAGCTGAACCGCAAGCTGGTGGTTGGCTATATTCTGCGCCACCACCCGTCCTGGATGACCCTGATCGAGAAGGCCCGGGATCTGGGGGGGCCCTACGTGTTTCGCCTGAATCTCAACCAACAATCCTCAGGACCCGCTTGGCACACCCACAAGAACCTGATGGAAACAACGTCCCCAATTGTCGATTGTGGTGTGCACTACGTCGATGTGATGTGTCAGATCACCGATGCCAAGCCGGTCAGAGTGCGCGGCATGGGTGTGCGTCTGAGCGATGAAATCAAGACGGACATGTACAATTATGGGCATTTTCAGGTCATCTTCGATGACGGTTCCGTCGGCTGGTATGAGGCCGGTTGGGGCCCGATGATGTCGGAAACGGCCTTCTTCGTAAAAGACATCATTTCACCCAATGGCAGTGTCTCGATTATTGTACCGGAAGGTACCAAGTCTGATGATGTCGATGCTCATACCAAAACATCAATGATCCGTATTCACAGCTCTAAAACAGACGGGCAGGGCGCATTTGCCGAACCCGATATGGATCTTTCGATGGAGGACGAGCCGGGGCATGACGAATTATGCGCCCGCGAACAGCAGTTCATGCTGAAAGCCATCAATGAAAACATAGACCTGACACGGCACATGAATGACGCCTTGCAGTCGCTCCGTATCTGTCTGGCTGCCGATGAAAGCATCCGCTCCGGCAGAGAAATAGAACTCTAAAATTCGAGGCCTTGTTGTGGGATCCTTATCACTGAAAAACATCCATAAGTCCTTTGGCGATGTCGAAGTACTCAAGGGTATCGATCTGACCGTCGAGGATGGTGAATTTGTCATTTTTGTCGGACCGTCCGGGTGCGGCAAGTCAACATTGCTGCGCATCATTGCGGGTCTGGAAGACGAGACGTCAGGTACGGTGGAAATTGACGGAGAACTGATGAATGCCCAACCGCCGACCAAGCGCGGTATTGCGATGGTGTTCCAGACCTATGCCCTGTATCCGCATTTGACGGTTCGCGACAATATGAGCCTGGGTTTGAAACAGGCAAAAGTCGCGAAGGAAGAGATCACAACCAGTGTGGAACTGGCAACGTCAATGCTGTCGCTGGAAGACTATCTTGACCGCCGGCCGGCGGAATTGTCGGGAGGACAGCGTCAGCGGGTGGCAATCGGACGTGCAATTGTCCGCAAACCCAAGCTTTTTCTGTTTGATGAACCGCTGTCCAATCTCGATGCCGCATTGCGGGTCAATACGCGGTTGGAAATTGCCGCGCTGCACCGCAAGCTTTCAGCCACGATGATCTATGTGACCCATGATCAGACGGAAGCGATGACGCTGGCGGATCGGATTGTGGTGCTCAATGGCGGGCATGTCGAGCAGGTGGGATCACCAATGGAATTGTATAACAATCCCGCCAACAAGTTTGTTGCAGGCTTTATCGGCTCACCACAGATGAATTTCATCACAGCCGAACAGGTTGGGGAAAAAAATGCGGTGACAGTCGGCATCCGACCGGAACATATTTCCCTGGGCACCAAAAAAGGTGACCTCTCGGGTACGGTATCCCATGTCGAGCGATTGGGAGGGGATACGAACGTCTATCTGGATTGCGGATCTGCTGGTTTGATTTCGGTTCGGATGTTTGGGGAACATGATTTCGCGGTGGATTCCAAACTGTCCGCCACATTCGATCCTTCTCGGATCTACCGCTTTGATGCCCAGGACAACACCATTGTCTGATTTGGGCGTGGCATGAAGATCGGCGCACGGACCTCTGTGTCCCTGCTGTTTCTGGTCAATGGCTTTCTGATAGGTAGTTGGGCAGCCAAAATTCCGCTGTTTGCGGACCGTCTGCAACTGAGCGAATCCATCGTTGGCATAATGATCGTGATTTTCGGCTTTGGTTCGCTGGTTACCATGCCGGCAACAGGTGTTGTCATCGCACGGTTTGGAACGGCATTCGTCAATAAGGCCCTGAGCCTGTTGGCGGCGACAACCCTGTTATGGGTTACGCTGTCTCCCAATTTGTGGACGGCCGGACTGGCCATGTTTTTCTTCGGCGGCATGATCGGTTCCATGGATCTTGCCATGAATGCACTGGCCGTTGAAATCGAACGCAAGCGCCCCTCGCCGATCATGTCATCATGCCACGGGTTTTGGAGCCTGGGTGGATTGATAGGGGCGATATTGGGCGGCTATCTGCTTGAGTTCAGCAGCCTGAATATCCATGCGTTTGTGGTTACGGCGTTGTGCCTGTTGCTTGTCGTAATGGCATTGCCCCAGATCAAAAGCAGCGGATCTGCCAAACCAACAGAACGGGCAAAAGTTCAGTTTCCGCGAACCTTGCTTCCCTACCTGATTGGCGTTGTCGCATTGTGTTCCGCCATGCCGGAAGGGGCGGTGATCGATTGGAGCGCGCTGTATCTGCGTCAGGAACTGGCCTCCAGCACTTTCGTCTCGACATTCGCTTTCGGCGCGTTTTCAGCGACCATGGCTGTCATGCGTTTTCTCGGCGATCCGGTGCGGTCGAAATACGGAGCCGTCCGTACCGTCCGGGCCTGTGCTTTGCTGGCATCTGCCGGCCTGTTGATTGCAGGACTGGCGAGTACAGGCATGATTGCAATTCTTGGGTTTTTGATTGCAGGAATTGGCATGTCGAACCTCGTGCCGATTGCCTTTTCTGCTGCCGGTAACGTACCGGGTTTGGCGCCGGGCATTAGCCTGTCTTTGACCACGACAATCGGTTACTCCGGCGTGTTGGTCGCGCCAGCCTTGTTCGGGTATCTGGCGGAGATATTCAGTTTCAGTACGGTTTTTACCGCATTGGCGGCAGCTTTGCTGCTGGTTTTTGTTTTCAGCAACGTTGTTGCTTTTGCCGACTCCGATCAGGCAGTCGATTGAGTACGGCAAATCCACTACAATTCCGGTAATTCGGAATTTTCCCTGATTGCTGGCGTTCGGATCTGTTTGGGCATCTTGTTGTCGTCGGCCGTTGCGTCGGAAAATATCAGGGACAGGCCCAACACGATCAGCGCTAATAGAACCAGCACAATAAGCAGCCCGCCATGTGCCGTTTCATCGGGTACGTCGCGGGATGGTTGCTGTTCTGTCGGTCGACGCAGGCTCGGTGGATTTACATTGCGCGAATCGGTCATGGACTTCCCTTTCAAGGGGAAAACCAAGCAGCACCATTTCGCCGCAATCGGGGCAGGATCTTTCACAAATAATCGCAGCTTGTAACACAGCCGGAGATTGCTATTCGACCATATCGCTCAATCTGGACGGGCAGAGATGACTTTTGCCAGTCGCGCATCTGTGGGGTTGGGCCTGTCAGTTCGTCCAGCTCTGCAACTCCTGGGACTTTTGACGCAGCCACAACACATCAAAACCGGCCACCATCCGATACCCACGTTGCAACAGCGTCTGGGCCTGTTCCGCGGCGAGTGCATTACCGGCAAGCGCAATTCCACTGGCAAAGGCTGCCTTTTCGATTGTCTGTTGCGCGGCAACAAAGTCCGGATGATCAAACTGTCCGGAAATGCCCAGCGAGGTTGTAAGGTCAAACGCGGCCAATACGAGAATATCGATGCCTTCGACCGCACAGATTTCTTCGATATTGTCCACCGCCTCGACAGTTTCTATCAGCAGGCAGCAGATCAGTTTGTCTTCGATATCGCGCTGATAGGTCGGCATTGAGCTTTGCCAACGAGATTGCGCAATGAATGGGCCGAATCCTCGCGTGCCGCGTGGTGGATAACGCAAACTCGCAACGGCTTTTTCTGCATCCTTGGCATCGCGTATCAGGGGAAACACTATTCCTTCCGCCCCCAGATCCAGTGCCCGCTTGACCTGCGCCTCGTCATTTTCAGCCACCCTGACCAGCGGTGCACATTCGGTTCCTGCGGTTGCAGCAATCATTGCATGCGCCGACCCGTAATCGACGGCGCCGTGCTCCAGATCGACGATTACCGAGTCTACGCCACAGACAGCAATGGCCTGGGTCACGGTCGCTGAAGGAATGGTGCACACAACACTGGTGAGCGGCGTGCCGCCTTCTTTCAGTTTCTCTTTCAGACGCGGCGCTGCACTCATGTCGCTTATTCCTGTTTGGCTGAATGTTGATTTATCCTGTTTCAGCCAAACACACGCTTGAATATCGTGTCCACATGTTTGGTATGGTATCCGATATCAAATTTCTCGCGCAGTTCCTGTTCCGAAAGGGCCGCCATCACTTCCTGGTCAGCCAGCAGTTCGGTGAGGAAATCCTTGTCCTGTTCCCAGACCTTCATCGCATTGCGCTGTACCAGGCGGTAGCTGTCCTCTCTTGAACAACCCGCTTGCGTCAGAGCCAACAACACCCGCTGGGAATGGATCAGACCCCGGAATTTGTTCATGTTCCTGTCCATGTTTTCCGGGTAGACCAGAAGCTTTTCTATAACGCCGGTCAGGCGATTGAGGGCAAAATCGAGGGTGACGGTTGTATCGGGACCAATCATGCGCTCGACGGATGAATGAGAAATATCCCGCTCGTGCCAAAGCGCCACGTTCTCCATGGCAGGAACGGAAGCCATCCGCACGATGCGGGCCAATCCGGTCAGGTTCTCGGTCAGGATTGGATTGCGTTTGTGCGGCATGGCCGATGAGCCCTTCTGGCCCGGTGCAAAATATTCTTCCGCTTCCAACACTTCGGTGCGCTGCAAATGCCTGATTTCTGTCGACAGGCGCTCAATTGAAGAGGCGATGACCCCAAGCGTCACGAAATACATGGCATGGCGGTCGCGCGGGATCACCTGGGTGGAAACCGGCTCGGCCTTCAAACCCATCGCCCTGGCCACGTGCTCTTCGACCGCGGGGTCGATATTGGCGAATGTTCCCACTGCACCGGATATGGCGCAGGTGGCAATTTCTTCGCGGGCCTGCAGCAGGCGTGCTTTACAGCGTTCGAATTCGGCATAGGCCTGGGCCAGTTTGACGCCGAACGTCGTTGGTTCGGCGTGTATGCCGTGGGAACGGCCGATTGTGACCGTGTCCTTGTGTTCCAGAGCGCGCGTCTTGAGGGCTACCAGAAGCTTGTCCATATCGTCGAGCAACAGGTCGGTTGCTTTCACCAATTGCACGTTGAAGCAGGTATCCAGCACGTCGGATGATGTCATGCCCTGATGAACAAAGCGGGCATCCGGGCCAACGATTTCGGCAAGGTGGGTAAGGAAAGCGATGACGTCGTGTTTTGTCTCGCGCTCGATCTCATCGATACGGTCCACGTCGAATGTGGCTGCATTTCCCTTTTCCCAAATTGTTTTGGCGGCGTCAGCCGGAATAACACCCAGCTCGGCCAGGGCGTCGCAGGCATGGGCCTCGATTTCAAACCAGATTCGGAACTTGGATGCGGGCGACCAAATATCGGTCATGACGGAACGGGAGTAACGCGGAATCATGGCTTTGCCTTATTGTCTGAGAACGCGGCTGATCTAACACCGGGAAGGGCTCTCAGCAACGGCAGGAACGAAGCTAGCTCTGGAAAACGACACGAACCGGCCACAAAGGCACAATTCTTTTGCCTTATGGGTTCAGCCGTGTGGTCACAGCGAGCAAACGACCATCCGGTCCTTCGAAACCGGGCAGGGAATAACGCACAAGAATAGCCAGCGAAACGCCGTTGGAACTGTAATTGGATGCCGCGACTTCTTCGATCGAGTAGGACTGCGGGCACCCTCTGCTGTTGGGAACTTTCCTGTCGTCGTTCAGGATTTTTTGAACGCCGGTGCTTTCGTTGATCAGCACCAGTTTGAAACCGACCATTTGCTTGTACAGATCATAACAGTTTTTGCCGGGCGGATATTCGGTCTGCTGCAATTCCAGCCGCCAAACCTCGGTTGATTGTTTTGAATTGACGCGGTTTACATATCCAATCGGTGAAAACCGCACTGTTCTTGCGTCGCCGGTGAATTCCTGGGGTGGATTATAAGCCAGCCTGTTGGCAGGCCAGAGCTTGCCCAATCCTGAAAGGGCTGATTGGGCCTGAAGCTGTGCCTTCTTGCGCAGCTTGTTCCGTGCGGCATCAAAGAACGCGCTGATTTCGAGGGGACCAGAAATGCCTTTTTTGCGCGCGTCCAGTTCGATCGCGTGGGATTCTTCTTCGGTCGCAGCCAGCCGTACAGGCGTGCCTTTGATCCAGCGGTCCTGCTGAATGTCTATGGCAAAAAGATTGACATAGGGCGCTCCGCTGCCATCGCGGGTGCCAAACTCTTCGAAAACGAAATGACTGCCATTCTGGGTGAAACCGAGAATATTGCTGCTGGAGATTTCAGCAGCACTGGCCTGGAAAGCAAATGTGGCCCCAAAAACAAAACCGGCAATAGCGGCTTTTAACGCAGCACTTGTCAGCCGTCGCATGATCTTCTCCCTCGAAGCCCGGTGATTACACTGCTGCTCTTATAGCAGATATGTTGTTGGCGTACGACTCGGCTCCCTTGCCGTCGTAGATTGCAGATCCGGCGACCAGAACATCCGCTCCGGCAGAAGTGACCAGCGGAGCGGTCTGCGGGGTAATGCCCCCATCGACTTCGATATGAATGTTGCGGTCACCAATCAGGCTTGCGGCCTGTTTAACTTTATGGCCGGATTCCTGAATGTATTTTTGGCCGCCAAAACCGGGATTGACCGACATGATCAGTATCAGATCGACAAGATCAATGACATGTTCAAGAGCAGATACCGGGGTGCCGGGGTTGATTGCGATTCCGGCTTTCTTGCCCAGGGCACGAATGGCCTGCAATGACCGGTGCATGTGTGGTCCGGCTTCGGCATGAATGGTAATGAAATCACTGCCGGCCTTGGCAAAGGCTTCCAGGTAGGGGTCGCAGGGGGCGATCATCAAATGGGTGTCGAATACCGCGTCGGTAAGGGGGCGCAGTTTTTCGATGATAATGGGTCCGAACGAAATGTTTGGGACAAAGTGCCCATCCATCACGTCGAGATGGACCCAGTCGGCCCCGGCGGCCAGAACGTCTGTTACTTCCTGCCCGATCTTTGAAAAATCAGCTGCCAGGATCGAAGGGGCGATGAGTGTTTGTTTTGACATGATGCTCACTTTTCGGGACGGGTACCGGCGCGTAACACGCCACCGCAGTTGGCTCAATCGCGGTTGAAGGCTTTTGCCCAGGTTGGGAACACATCGCCATCAGCCGTGCGGGCGCAATAGACTGCCCGGGCAATCGCCCGGCTCATGGTGCTGGCTGCGACCGCCGACAGTTCAATCTGCTCCTGCAGACCGGGTTCAACCCCGGCGCCACCTGTGGACAGGGAAAATATCAAATCACCGTCCATCGGCGTGTGTACGGGCCACAGGGCGCGTGCAAATCCGTCATGAGCGGCTACGGCAAGGCGCTGACATTGAGATTTATCCAATTTTGCATCGGTTGCGATGACGGCAATCGTCGTATTTGCACCCTGTGCCTGTTCGTCTTGAAACTTTACGCGCAGTTTGTGACTTTCAGCGCTGGGCACGTCGGCAATCCCCAGTCCACCAAATTCGTCATCGAGTTCAAAGGGCGCTGCCCAGAAATGTTCAGATTCTCCAACCGTTGCCGCACCCATCGCATTGACCGCAACCAGCGCCCCCACTGTTGCTCCATTGGCCAGACGTGTTGAGGCGGAACCCAACCCCCCTTTCAGTCCCGCGTCGGGTCCGCCAATCAGGGCCCCGACACCGGCGCCGACCGAGCCAAGCTCGAAGTCGGCCGAAGCCGTTTCAACCGCCTCTGCACCCAATGCATGGTAGGGGTTGGTTTCACCCCAGTCCTTGTCGCCGCCATTGATCAGATCAAACAGGATCGCGGATGGAACGATGGGAATATGATGACCACGGATTTCAAAACCACGTTTCTTTTCGCGCAGTACCGACTGGGCACCACTGGCCGCGTCCAGCCCGAAGGACGAGCCTCCGGAAAGCACGAATGCGTTGACCCCCTGCACAGTGTTTTGGGGAGCCAGCAGATCGGTCTCGCGAGACCCCGGCGCACCGCCCATCACATGAACGCTGGCCGTATTGTCCACATCGCAGACCAGCGCTGTTACGCCCGAGCGCAGGCGATGATCGCTGGTATTGCCGACACGCAGCCCCTTTATATCGGTAATTTGATTTTTTGGACCCGGTTGCATGGATCAGTCGGTTCTGACCGGTTCCAGAATGCCATCCTGCCATTCCAACACCGAATAGGCGCCGGGTGTGGCGCGGCCATCGCTGCCAAATGTGAGTTTACCGATGATGGTGTTGAAACTTTTTCCGGCCAGATCGCCCACATCCTGCTTGGTGGCTTGGGAGGCGATTTGTACCAGCGCGTATCCAATCAACAGGTTGTTGTCGAGTTCAAAATCGCCGGGCTTGCCGATAATCTGCCGGTTGCTCGAATTGGCAAGGTCGTCTTCACGCACCATCACCACACCGCTCAGGTCGCTGTCGATGCTCGCGACATAGGGCAGCAGGGCGCCCCGCTCACCTGTGGCAATCATCCAGTCATAACTCAGGTTTTTCAGGTCGTTTGCAATCGTCACCACATCGTCGGCCGCCGCTGCAATGAACAACGCTTCGACACCGGACTTTTGCAATCGGCGCAACAGCGCAATCTGATTGGTCTGCAGGGGGCGGAAATTGGAGAACTGTATGGCCTGTTGCCCAGACTGTTCTCCCAACAGGCGCAGGTCGTCGGACAGGGACCGGCCATAGACGCTGCCATCGTCGAGAACAGCAAAGGGCCGGTCACCAAAACGAGGCAGGATTTTTTCGACCACTGCACGGGCCTCAGCTGCTGGGTCCTGGGAGAGGCTGAACAGCGGCAATTCGTCAATATCACGCAGGCGACCGAGTTGCCGGTTTCGCGTGCCGATGGCAATGACCGGCACGCCTGTCGCCGAACCCTGCTGGCTGTTGAGTGCCTTGGCCAACCCGGCGGCGACTTTGAAACAGACCGACCCGATTACAATATCAACGCCGGCGCGTTCCAGACGACCGGCAGATCTTTCGATTTTCGTGTCGTCACATTGGTCGTTGACCGCAGAGAGGCGAATATCGCGGCCTGAGC
Source organism: uncultured Rhizobiaceae group bacterium (assembly GCA_905480295.1). Lineage (GTDB taxonomy): Bacteria > Pseudomonadota > Alphaproteobacteria > Rhizobiales > Rhizobiaceae > Pseudahrensia. Next base: position 14,406 of record CAJQPW010000212.1, read on the forward strand.
TGCGAAGATGCTTTACAGCGAGGCGGGCGCCGAATTCGATCCGTTTGGATACCGGTGACAGGCGACCATCAAGCGGCAGTGAAAGACCAATGACATCGGTGGCGACAGCCGGGACGCATGTTGCGATACAGAAAACGAGAAGCAAAAAAATCCGTGTCATGACGCGGTTTTACCGGCTCCTCGCCGCAGAAGAAAGTCGATTCTTGCTCAAATCAGATTTAAACCCTTCAAACTGGCATGGCCGTCACGACCGATTATGATGTGATCATGCACCACGATACCCATGGGGGCTGCTGAATCCATGATGTTTTTTGTCATCGAAATATCGGCCTGCGACGGCGTTGGGTCGCCGGACGGGTGGTTGTGAACAAGGATCATGGCCGAGGCGCTGACTTCCAGCGCCCGTTTGATGACTTCCCGTGGATAGACCGGAGTATGGTCGATCGTGCCCTTTTGCTGAACTTCATCGACAATCAGCACGTTCTTTTTGTCGAGAAACAGAATTCTGAACTGTTCAATTAATTCATGCGCCATCGTAGCGGTGCAATAATCAATAACCGCGGACCATGATCCCAAAACGGTGCGATCTTGTATTTCCGCCTTCAGCGACAGGTTGCAGATTGCTGCCACGACCTTGATGTCGCGTGCAGCATTTGATCCGATTTTACTAACCTGCACCAGGTCGCGCTCCCGGGCGCCCATGATTGCGCTGATGGAACCGAATTTCTGCAGCAGCGCTTTGGCAACCGGCTTGGTGTCTCCACGGGGAATGAATCGAAACAGCAGGAGTTCCAATAATTCGTAATCCGCCAGTGCGTCGGCACCCCGTGACGCAAACCGCTCGCGCAATCGGTCGCGATGGCCGTGGTAGTGAGGCATTGCATTGGTATCGGTGCCTTTCGACACCGTTTGGCCTGTCTTCTTTGCCTTCGGTCCCTCAACCATGGGTCGTCCTAGTCTGTGGGGTAAGGCGGCCTTGCATACCCGGCGGGGGAAGTTGTGAAAATTTCACAACCATCTTCGGTCACTCCGACCGAATGTTCAAATTGTGCCGACAGGGAGCGGTCGCGGGTCACCGCTGTCCAGCCGTCTTTGAGTATTTTGACGTGATGTTTGCCAAGATTGATCATCGGTTCAATGGTAAAGATCATGCCCGGCTTCATCTCGATGCCTTCATTCGGGCGGCCATAGTGCAGGACATTTGGCGCGTCGTGAAACAGACGCCCCAGTCCGTGGCCACAAAAGTCACGAACCACGCTGCAGCGTTCTCTCTCCGCCAGATCCTGAATGGCAGCGCCAATGGCGCCCATGCGATTGCCGGGTTTTACTACAGCGATCCCGGCCATCAGGCAGTCATAGGTCAGGTCGACAAGGCGTTCTGCAGCCCGTTTCGGCTGGCCGGCGATGTACATGCGACTGGAATCACCGTGCCATCCGTCCAGGATGAATGTGATGTCGATATTCAAGATATCGCCGTTGCGAAGGGGTTTGTCGCTGGGAAAGCCATGGCAGACGAAATGGTTCAGGGAGATGCAGCTCGAATAGGGGTACCCGCGATAGTTCAACGTGGCGGGTACAGCGCCGTGGTCTTTGCCAAATTGATAGACAAATTTATCGATCGCGCTGGTCGGTAATCCGGGCTCGATCATTTTTGCCACTTCATCAAGGCAGGTGGCCGTCAGCTGGCAGGCCCGGCGCATGCCATCGAAATCGGCGCTGGAATACAGCTTGATCTGGCCTGTATTTTTCATGGGCGCTTCGGCAGCGGCGAGATAAGTGGTCAAGTCAATTTCTCTTGGTTGGCGGCTGTTACGGGAGTGCCGGCAGGTGGTATCAATGAGCCTCGTCAGCTAATTTGCCAGCATGTCCGGCAGGATAAACTCCACCGGATCGCTGGCGATGATTGCTTCGGTTGTGATTTGACACCGAATGGCGAAAGCTTCAACCCCACAACGCAGAGCGTTGCGGAAAGCCAGCACATAATCCGGGTCATAATCTTCGGCCAGCGCAAAGGCATCACCATCGTCGCGTTGGATAACATAAAGCATGACAGCGCGGCCGCCTGCATCCACGACATTGGCCATTTCGTGCAGATGTTTGGCCCCGCGGGCGGTTTTGCAGTCGGGGAATTCATGCAGTCCTTTCTCTCGAACAAGATGCACATTCTTGATTTCCACGTAGCAGGGTGGACGATCCTCGTGTTCGAGCAGCAAATCAATGCGGGAATTTTCTCCGTACCGTACTTCGCGACGGATCGAGGAATAGCCGACCAAACCAGCGATGCGATTGGCCACAATGGCTTCCTCAGCCAATTTGTTGGGATGCATCGTATTGATGCCGACCAGAGTGAGACCTGAAGGTCCGGCGACTTCCATCAGTTCCAGTGTGTGGCGCAATTTTCGTTTTGGGTTGCCACTGTCCGAGATCCAGACTCGGTTGCCAGGTTGATTGAGGCCAATCATGGCGCCTGGGTTGGGACAATGCACCGTAATCTGTTCGCCATTTGGCAGTTTGACATCCGCAAGAAAGCGCTTGTAGCGCTGGATGAGGACGGCTTCGATGAGCGGGCTGGGAAACTTCATGACAAATGTCGGATTTGGTATCAATGCAGGGCGCAGTCGTCTATACAAAGACCAGCCGCGTGATGCAGTAAAGGGTCAATTGTTCAGGGACCTGCAAGATCATGTTTCTTTCTATTTTTGATTTGTTCAAAATTGGTATCGGACCGTCGTCTTCCCACACGATGGGACCGATGGTTGCCGCGCGTCGTTTTCTGCATGAAGTGCGTGACGGAGACTGGCCGCGACCGGCTTCAGCAAATGTTGTGCGCATTCGGGCGTCGCTGCATGGGTCGCTTGCATTCACCGGCAAAGGTCATGGCAGTGACACGGCGGTGATCCTGGGGTTGATAGGATGTGAGCCGTCAAGCATGGATCCTGATGCCGTGGACCAGATTCTGCAACGCACCGGGGAAACCGGTCACATCGACGTAGACGGTTTTCCCAATTGGAGTTTTGATCCGAAGGTCGATTTGGTTTTTGACTATGATGAAAAACTGCCCGGTCACGCCAATGGCATGCGGTTTTCTGCGTTGGATGAATTCGACAACCCGCTGTTCCGGCAGATCTATTATTCAATTGGTGGCGGATTCGTTGTCGATGCCGACGAGCTGGCAAGGATTGATGCCGGGTTTGAGGATCTGACTCCGGTTGATGTTCCGTACCCGTTTGAAAATGCGACGCAAATGCTCGAGATGGCCGATCAGTCCCGGATGTCCATAGCGCAGATGAAACGCTCCAACGAGGAGGCCGCACGCAGTGCAGGCGGCACCAAAGATGGCGCAATCGATCTGGCAAAGGATATCGATTCCATATGGCAGGCTATGGATTCCTGTGTGAAACGGGGATTGAACCAGGACGGTGAATTGCCCGGTGGATTGATGGTCAAACGCCGGGCGCGCCAGGTTGCTGAAAAACTTGAGGCAAAATGGTCAAAAAATGAACTGGGCCCGTTGGCGGCGAACGACTGGCTGTCGGCCTATGCCATGGCGGTCAACGAAGAAAATGCTGCCGGTGGCCGGGTTGTCACCGCGCCAACCAATGGGGCTGCGGGTGTCATACCCGCTGTGATGAGTTACCTGTTTCGCTTCCATGCCGGTGCCAGTCGCAAAGATGTTGAAGAATTTTTGCTGACCGCTGCCGCGGTCGGTGGAATCATCAAGCACAATGCCTCCATTTCCGGGGCGGAAGTCGGATGTCAGGGCGAAGTCGGGTCGGCTGCAGCGATGGCTGCAGCCGGATTGGCCGCCGTTATGGGGGGAACCCCGGCCCAGGTGGAAAATGCCGCTGAAATTGCTCTGGAGCATCATCTGGGCATGACCTGTGACCCGGTTGCGGGACTGGTGCAGGTGCCCTGCATCGAACGCAACGCTCTGGGAGCGGTCAAGGCGGTTACAGCCGCATCACTTGCTCTGCACGGGGATGGCGAACACTTCGTCCCGCTCGATGCCTGTATCGAAACCATGCGGCAGACCGGAATGGATATGTCTGAACGGTATAAGGAAACCAGTCAGGGCGGCCTTGCAGTCAACGTCCCGGTAAATATCGTCGAATGCTGAGCTGGTTTTTGTAGCATGGCGGCGCACTGCGCGTTATGAGTGGCCCATGATCAAATCGCTTCTCATTGCAAACCGCGGCGAAATTGCTTGCCGTATCATTAAAACTGCAGAGCGCATGGGCATCCGCACCATTGCGGTTTACTCCAAGGCCGATGAGGACGCCCTGCATGTCCGAATGGCCGACGAAGCCCATTTCATCGGTGCAGCACCCGCGTCCGACAGCTATCTGCGCAGCGGACGCATATTGTCCGTTGCGCGGGAAGCTGGAGCCGATGCCATTCATCCAGGCTACGGATTTCTCTCGGAAAATGCTGATTTTTCGGAGCTGACTGATGACGCGGGCATGGTTTTTGTCGGCCCGCCTCCATCTGCCATCCGGGCCATGGGACTGAAGGATAAGGCCAAGGAAATCATGGCCGATGCCGGGGTTCCCATTGTGCCGGGATATCATGGCAGCAATCAGGGGGCCGACTTTCTCAAGCGCAAAGCGTACGAAATCGGCTATCCGGTACTGATCAAAGCCGTCGCCGGTGGCGGTGGCAAAGGGATGCGTAAAGTGTCCAAGGCGATTGAATTTGATGACGCGCTGGAAGCGGCCAAGCGCGAGGCGAAGGCAGCCTTCGGCAATGATGTTGTCTTGATCGAGAAATTCGTTGAAAGCCCGCGCCACATTGAAATTCAGGTTTTTGCCGACGGACAGGGCAATGTGGTGCATTTGTTTGAGCGGGATTGTTCGTTGCAACGGCGCCACCAGAAGGTGGTTGAAGAAGCGCCCGCGCCGGGAATGACGCAGGAAATACGAAACGCCATGGGAGAAGCTGCCTGTGCTGCGGCCCGTGCGGTGGATTATGTGGGCGCAGGAACGGTGGAGTTCATCGCCGACAGTGCTGGCGGGCTGAGCGAAACAGGCTTTTATTTCATGGAGATGAACACAAGACTTCAAGTAGAACATCCGGTGACGGAAATGATCACCGGGGTCGATCTCGTCGAATGGCAGTTGCGGGTTGCTGGCGGAGAGAGCCTTCCGGCGAAACAACAGGAGCTTAGCCTGACCGGTCATGCTGTGGAGGTGCGGATATACGCTGAAGACGCCGATAACGGGTTTCTGCCATCAATCGGACGACTCGTCGCCATGGACCTTGGAGAAGACGGTGACGCTGTGAGGATTGATTCCGGCGTGGAGCAGGGGGATGCGATTTCGCCCCACTACGATCCGATGATCGCCAAACTGATCGTTCACGGGGATAATCGCGATGAGGCTCTGGATGCGATGGAAAAGCGGTTGCGGGATGCGCGCATTGCCGGCCCGATCACGAATCTCGGCTTTTTGGCCCGGTTGTGCGCCAACGTTGATTTTCGGAATCAGAAATTCGACACAGGCCTTATCGACAACAATCTCGACACTTTGATTGCATCGGGGCCGGTGAATGATTCAACCGTTTGCGCCGGGCTTGGAAAGTTGATTGAGATGCAGCAGCAGCGTTTGCGCGCAGAACATCGACAAAATGATGCTTCTCCGTGGAATGCTAGCGACGGGTTTCAACTGGCCGGTACGCGCGAACTGGACTGGCATTTCATTCTCGATGGCCAGATGCAAAGCGTGCGCGTGCGGTTTCAGGCCGACGGGGTTGAAATGCGAGGTGAGGACGATACCTGGGTTCAGGCCTCGCGGTCAGCCTATTGCCGCCGCGATGTTGCCAAGCTCTATGTTCTGGCCGATGGACGGCAAAGCATTTTTGAACAGGCCCGGTTTGAAGCAGGCGATGACAGCCAGCTCGTGGGCGGTGATGGTACAATCACGGTTCCCATGCATGGCAAGATCATCGCCGTGACGGTTGCTGATGGCGATTCCGTAGAGCAGGGCGACATGTTGTTTTCCGTAGAGGCGATGAAGATGGAGCATGCCGTACTGGCGCCCAGCGATGGTGTGATCGCAGAGCTTTCCATTGCGGCGGGCGAGCAGGTTGAAAATGGAATTTCCGCACTAAAATTAATCAAATCGGAGCCCGCTGACTGAACCGCCTGTGGACAATCAGAGTGTGGATGAGACGCTTTGTCACTTTTGAAATGAGCCGAGACAACTTACACACAGGTTATGGGCCTGAATTTGATAAAATTATGTGTTGGCGCAGAAAGCGTGGAAGACCTTCAGATGTGGAGTGTCGAACGCCTCGACGAGATGCGCAAATCCGGAGCCGAAATCTGTCTATTTCACACAACGAGAATGATGCCCAAGCGCGCGGAAGAGCTTCTTGATGGTGGATCTCTTTATTGGGTTATAAAGGGAAAAATACAAGCAAGACAAAGGCTTGTAGAGATTCGACGGATCACTGATTCAGAAGGAATCAGGCGATGTAAACTGATGCTGGACAGCGAAATCATATCCACCCAATGGCAACCCAAGCGCGCCTTTCAGGGGTGGCGATACCTGATTGGTGACGAAGCTCCTGATGACCTTGACGCAACCCAGGCAGCCATTCCGCCACAGTTGAAAGCCGAGCTTGCAGAGCTTGGACTGCTTTAGGCGCCACTATTCGCCCAAAAATCTTCACAAACTGCATGGAACATTAACCGTATTCTCCGACTTATAAGTTGCTTAATCGCTTCGCCAGCAATTTTGTGCACTTATAGGACTAAGCCAGGGGAAGGGTTAGTACGCGCATACGCGCCGAGTATTGGGATTAGAGTGATGGGTACCTACGGCGAATATGCTGTATTTGACAGATCCAAGCGCGGTAATAGTGCCCATGTCATTGTATCGGGAAACGAAAAAGGAGGTTCTGGCAAGACCACGACATCCATGCATGTCATCGTTTCCCTGCTGAAATCGGGATTCAAGGTGGCTTCAATCGATCTTGATACCCGCCAGAAGTCACTGACCCGATATGTTCAAAACCGCCGAAACTGGGCACAGACCAACGAACTGAAGCTGGAAATGCCAAATCATTTTCGCTTCGATCTGGCGCGGGTCGACAGCACGATCGAAGCGCAGAGCAAAGATTTTTCAAATTTTGAGCGTGCCGTCAGCGAAGTGCAGGATACCCATGACTTCGTGGTGATCGATACGCCCGGTTCGGATACCTATCTGACCAGGCTTTCCCATTCGATGGCGGATACGTTGATCACGCCCATGAATGATTCCTTTATCGATTTTGATGTGCTTGGTCGGGTGGATCCAAAAACCCTCGAAATTGCTGGCATCAGCCATTATGCGGTGATGGTGCGTGAAGCCCGTCGACAAAGACGGCATGTGGACAATGGACTGCTGGATTGGGTGGTGGTGCGCAACCGCATGTCATCGCTCAATTCGCGCAATCAGGAAAATCTGCATGGTTGCATCAAGGAATTATCCCTGCGCCTTGGGTTTCGCATGGCCGAGGGCATCAGCGAGCGGGTTATATTTCGCGAATATTTTCCCATGGGACTGACTGCGCTTGACGATTTGTCGGACATGAAAGTGGAAGGACGCACCAGCATTTCTCACCTTTCTGCCCGCCAGGAAGTTCGAAAACTGATCCGCTCCCTGCGTCTTCCTGTCGATGACAAGGGCCGCAAACGGGCCGAAGCGCGGGTGACATGGCTCGAGCGCAGCAACAAACCCGTCGACATGCCGGACATTTTTGCTGACTAAGGCCCAACTTGCGTCTTGCGTTTGCCGCTTTCTGCCCCAAATATTGGGCATGGCCAAAAATGTTTCAAAACCACCGCAGAACCGCTCAGAACCCACCGATCTGTCGCCGGCAGGTGACATTTCGAATTTTCTGAAAAAGGCCAGTCAGCTGGGCGGAAAGTCCGGTGGAAACGGTGGGCTGGTATTTGCCCTCGACGCGACCATGAGCCGTCAGCATACCTGGGATCAGGCACAGCATATCCAGGTTGAAATGTTTGATGCCGTCGGCAAGGCGGGTGGCCTTGATGTGCAACTGGTCTACTTTCGGGGGTTCGGGGAATGCCGGGCGTCACGATGGGTCAGCGATACGGCATCGCTGCGCACGCTGATGACAGGCATCGAGTGCCGCGGTGGGCAGACCCAGATTGGTAAAGTGCTCAACCACATACGCAAAGAAGCCAAAAAGAAGAATCCGATCAATGCCGGTCGCTCGCGCGTCGACGCCATGGTGTTCGTTGGCGACGCGATGGAAGAGGAAGCGGATGCCCTGTGTGAGACAGCCGGACAACTGGGCTTACTCGGCGTGCCGTGCTTTATGTTTCAGGAAGGGCACGATCCATTGACCGAGCAGACCTTTCGCGAAATCTCTCGCCTGTCGAACGGCGCGTTTATGCGCTTTGGTGCAGGATCGGCCGCCCGACTTGTTGAATTGCTGAAGGCCGTTGCCAGCTATGTCGCTGGTGGCCGGGTGGCACTGGAGACGCATTCGAGCCGAGAAGCCCGTTTGCTTTTGGAGCAGATGAAATGAGCGCCTTGTTTATCATTCTTGGATTGCTGTTCATTGGACTTGTGCTGTTTTTGACCGTCAATGCGGGCACGCTGGCGCGCTTGATCACGCGTGGCATACCGATTGGATTGCTGGTCTTTGGTGTTGTTTTGATCCTGCTGAAACAGACCGGGATCGGGACGCTGATGGTGTTTGCCGGTATCAGCCTGTTGCGCCGGTTCAGAGGCGTTGGCCGGATGGGCGGCTGGGGTCGCGCAGGCAGCGGCGGCAAGCAGCGTTCAAGCGTGCGTTCTGCGGCGCTGGAAATGGAACTGGATCACGAAACCGGGGCCATGAATGGAATCGTGCTGGTTGGCGAGCATGAAGGCAAAGAACTGGATGTGATGGAACGCAGTGAGTTGTTTGAACTGCGCGATACCATTGCTGATGACGGCGAATCGCTGGCGTTGCTAGATGCGTATCTTGATCGCCGATTGTCCGGATGGCGTGAAGACGCTCATGCGGATGCCGGTGCGGGGCAGGGAAGCCCGCCGAGCTCGGGACCCATGGGCAAAAAGGAGGCCTATGAGGTGTTGGGGCTTGCGGCTGGGGCCAGCGTCGCGGAGATCCGCAAGGCCCATCGGCGATTGATGAAGGCCGCCCATCCCGACAGCGGAGGATCCACGTTTCTTGCTGCCAAAATCAATGAGGCTAAGGATATTCTTCTGGGTGACCATTCGTGATTTTCCTTTAACGCAACACAGGTAGGAAATTTTTGTCTTGCCCCGTCAAAACGCGTCGGGGCGGGTTCATCATCGGGCCGCCACTTGCGGCCCGTTTTTTATCCGTTCAACGCCAGGCAGGAATAGCGCTGTTTCTTGAGCACACGGCAGGCCTGCCGTGCAGAGGCTTTGGACTGAAAGCCAACAAAGCGGGCGCGATAAAGCCGGGTGCCATTTTTTACGATTTCCAGGGTGACTGGGGAGGCGAAGGCCAATAACCGTTTGTTCTTTGACTTTGCCCTATCCAGAATATCCTGTGCTTTTGACCGGTTGTCAGAAGCAGTCAGTTGAATTTGCCATCCGGTAGCCGGGGCCTTGGCGACGGAACGGGGTGCTGGAATACTGTTGACCTTCAATACGGGCTCAGCCTTCTTTTTCACTTCGACAGGAACCGCTGCCGCCGGAGGCGTGCGCAAAACCGGTACCGGTGTTGAAGAAGCAGACATTTTGCTCAGGCTTTTGCTGATGGCTTCGACATCTTTTTTGCTGCCACCGGGGCGTGATGAGCGCGCCTTTGCGACCAACAGGCGGGCCTTGCCGCGAGAGGCTCTGGGCAGGTACTGGCGCACAAGCTTGGCCATGTGAGCGTTGCGCGACTTGCCAGAGCGGCCGCCCATGACAACAGCAACAATGCGCCGTCCACCGTGTGAAGCTGACGTTACAAGGTTGAAACCCGAAGCACGCGTGTAGCCGGTCTTGATGCCGTCCACGCCCCGCACTTTGCCGAGCAGGCGATTGTGGTTGGAGTAGCGGCGTTTGCCGTATTTAAAGACGCGGGTTTTGAAATATTTAAAGCGCCGGGGAAAATGTTCGCGCAGGGCCAGGCCAAGTTTTGCCATGTCGGAAGCTGTTGTGGTCTGTCCGCGGGCGGTGAGGCCATTGGCATTCTTGAAAGTCGTCTTCTTCATGCCAAGCTGACGGGCCTTGCGGGTCATGCGACGGGCAAAGGCGGCTTCGCTGCCCGCCAATTGGTCACCAAGCGCTGTCGCCACATCATTGGCTGACTTCGTCACCAGCGCGTAAATCGCCTGTTTCATGCTGATGGATTGCCCGGGCTTCATGCCAAGCTTGGACGGTTCGCGGCGCCATCCGGCTTTGGTCATGACAAGACGGGTGCTGAGATTGATGCGACCCGATTTCAGGTCTTCAAACACAAGATACAGTGTCATCATCTTTGTCAGGGATGCGGGATAACGCCGGGCATTGCCGTTGCGCGAAAACAGAACCTTGCCTGTCTTGGCGTCAATCACATAAGCGGCGTAACGAGGGTTGGAAGTGCGCTTGCGCTTTTTGGCATCCGCATCACCAGCCAGACTGAGCTGGAAAGCGGCAATCATAAACAGGGCGAGGCAGATTGTGAAAATGGCCCGAATGGGGGTCCGAGTCGATCCGAATGCGGTACGCACGACAATTCCTTGACAAAGAGCCGGCAAAAACTCGCCGGGAAAACACAAACTCTTGATCTTGACGATTGACTCAATCGCCAAGGCTGAATGCACAAGGTAAAACGACGTGGTTGCTAAAGTTTTAATTAAATGCCGAAAAAATTTTAGAAAGCTCAATCCGGTGCGACAAATCGCGCTTGTTCACCATGCTGTCACAATTTTTGAGGCAGATAATTGAAGTGTGCGGTTGAGTTCGGCAATCATCAGGGCTTAAACTTTGGCTGTGACTACCTATATCACATCAGCCCTGTGAGATGCTCGCAGCTCATCGGGCCCATTTTTGAATATGCGAGGCAGCTGAATCGATGGCCGACAGATTGAAATTCAACAAGCAGCAACCAACTTCCTCAGGCGCTTTCTATGAAAGAATGGCCAAGGACGGTGATGATGGCGGCAGAGGCGGCAAGGGCGGCAATGGTGACGACGATACCAATGTCATCATTAAGACCAAACCCAAGGTCAAGAAACCGAGCCTGTATCGCGTCCTGCTGCTGAATGATGACTTCACCCCGATGGAATTTGTGGTTGAGGTGCTTGCCCGGTTTTTCCAGATGGATCTGGAAGCTGCGACTCAGGTGATGCTGCATGTCCACCAAAACGGTGTCGGTGAATGTGGGGTGTATACGTACGAAGTTGCTGAGACAAAAGTTACTCAGGTGATGGACCACGCCCGCAAAAACCAGCATCCTCTGCAATGTGTGATGGAAAAGAAATAGCGTGCAGAACCTGCCAACCCGGATGACGCGATTGGGCGACATTCAAAATCAAACAAGGACAACATCTTTTGCCAAGTTTTACTGACAGTCTTGAACGGGCCTTTCACAAAGCGCTGATGCTGGCTTCAGAACGCAGCCAGGAATATGCGACGCTGGAGCATTTGCTGTTGGCTCTGGTGGAAGATGAAGATGCGCTGTCGGTGTTGCGTGCCTGCAATGTCAGTACACAAAAACTCAGCAGCAACTTGCTCGACTATATCGATTCTGAACTGGCCAATCTGGTCAATGATGAAGTGCCTGAGGCAAAACCAACCGCCGGTTTCCAGCGTGTCATCCAGCGGGCGGTCATCCATGTTCAATCCTCAGGTCGTGAGGAAGTGACAGGTGCCAACGTGCTTGTGGCGATATTTGCCGAGCGGGAAAGCCATGCGGCCTATTTCCTGCAGGAGCAGGACATGACCCGTTACGATGCGGTCAACTATATTTCTCACGGCATTGCCAAACGTCCCGGAGCATCGGAACAACGCCCCGTTGAAGGCGTCGATTCAGACTTGGGTGCTGAAGACACCGCTGATGGCGTATCCAAAAAGGGCGAAGCGCTGGCTGCTTATTGCATCAACCTCAACCAGAAAGCCGTGGACGGTAAGGTCGATCCACTGATCGGTCGTCTGGAAGAAGTTAACCGGACCATTCAGGTTTTGTGCCGGCGTTCCAAGAACAACCCGCTTTATGTTGGTGATCCCGGCGTGGGCAAAACTGCAATTGCAGAAGGCCTGGCCAAGCGCATTGTTGAAAAAGACGTGCCAGAAGTTCTTCTCGACGCCACCATCTTTTCTCTCGATATGGGCACGTTGCTGGCCGGGACCCGCTATCGCGGTGATTTCGAAGAGCGGCTGAAACAGGTGGTCAAGGAGATTGAAGAAACGCCAGGTGCGATCATGTTTAT